>CAYJEV010000006.1:6780-33023 GCA_964369265.1 uncultured Oscillospiraceae bacterium | reverse complement strand
ATTTACAAATATGAAACCAATTTTTCAAACTATTTTGAAAATGGCGATGATTGGTGGGGTACTTGTTTTTTTACAATATATGATGCTGCCCAAAATATAATAACACTAATCGCCGCCTCGCTTATTGATTAAATTTAGTTAAATAGCAAAGCCTGAAATTCTGCAATATGAATTTCAGGCTTTATTATATTTACTTAACTATAGTTGCTTTTGTAGCTTTTAAATTGTCTCTAATAAAGATAATATTCGATTTATCTTCACATATTAAATAAATTGGAGAGCTAAAATATAGCCATACATCAATGTCTTGCACAAAGTTAGCAACCCTGCCATATGGCATAACCTCAGAAACAAACTGCGGAGTATAAGCTAGCTTACACCATGCATTTCCTTTAAAGTTTAGTAAGGTTTGTAATGAGGTAAATATTTCAACGTCACTAAAAAGCTTGAAATCAGGTATAGTTCCCAGCATTTTAGGCATATGGCTTAGGCGCTCATTTACTTTGTCTATTGTATCTTGTTCGACAAAATAGTATTTGTCATTAAAATCTTGTATTTCAGCGATAATATTTTGTTTGAACGTCTCGGTCTGGCTTTTAATGTGTTTTTGGCGTTGCATCTCCTTTAGGGATTGAAGCTTGCTACTATTCATATTACTAATCTACCTCTATTTTCTATCAGCATCCACCGATTCGAGCTTTGACAGTTTTAACTTAGCTTTATAATTAACAGCAAAGCCAGCTCCTAATAATATCCAAAACACAGGAGAGATTTGAACTAGCGAGTCATTAAACAGGGCAGAGGCAAGATAGGAGGAGATGGAAAGGAATATCGCAATACCCATGCCAGCCTCCTTAATATCAAACTGTTTATTTGAATATAGCTTTAATGAGTTTAGAAAGTATATTGCTAGAACTGCCATAAATGCTATAAACGCAACGCCACCATTATTAATTAGCACTTGAAGATATAGGTTATGTGGCTTTGTGTAGATAATGCCGAGATTATTTATTGCTGCCTTGCCTAGTATGTCGTGTTGGGGGAACTCATAAGCGAAGTTGTCAGGTCCAACACCTAAGATAATGCTATCGGTTATCATTGGAAGGGATCTCCCCCATACATAGCCACGAGATGAACCTATATTTTCCTTTCCTTCAAAAAGCCACACTTCTGGATAATCAGGGCTTGTTTTTGCTAAAGTGTATGGGCTGCGATAAAAGAAGTTGCCATCATATCCAAAATATGAAATTAAGTTGCCATTATACCTAAATCTTATGATTGTGCTTGCTCCAGTTTGGTCGTTTATTGGATTAAATGCTAGACTAAACCCTTTTAGGCTTTCAGCTTCAAATGTGTATATATTATCTTCGGAGATGATAGGGGTGTGCTTAATATTGTTTTCATCGGTAAACACAAAGTTTAAGCCATCATTAGAGATTGTAAGTGCGCCCTCTGCTGTATCGAGAAGAATTTCGCTTTGCTTGACTATAACATTGTTAATGCCAGACTTAGCTGACATTGGTTCTGCCTCTTCAAATAATAACGAGGAAGCAGAGTCAATAATTGGCGATATAGCATTCACAACTCCATTATTAGTTGCGAAGTTTGCAGACACGATAACTATAACACCAGCTAACACTATACCTAAAGATACTTTCCAGTACTTAACAAGCTTATGCCTAAACACTATCAGCATCATAACAGCCATAAAAGCAACGCCTATAACGCCAGAGCTTGAGTAACTAAAGATTAAAAGAAACACTGAAAGCACAGTCCAAATACCATAAGCAAGCTTTGCTTTGATGTTATTTGCAGTGACAGCCAATGTTAGAAAAAACGGAATTGCAACTGCACTAAATGCAGATAGATAGTTTGGGTTTGCAAAAGTTCCGCTGCCGTTCGCCACAGACAGGGTTATGTTATCAAGATTATCCCAAAGCGATGTTGGTATAACCATCATTTTTATCATATCTATATTAAGGAAGTTGTTGCCTGTTAGCTCGTAAACTCCAATTGCAGCATTAACAGCAACAATTACCATCATCGGAAGGACGATAAAGCAGTAGTTGTCTGTTTTTGTGTACACAAACTTTGTATACACAAAAAGCACAACGTATGAAAGCAATGTGAAAAAGCCTTCAAGCTGTTCAGTTTCGCCCAAAAAAGCAACAGCTCTATACTCTGCAAAAACTGCTGACAAAAATGTGAAAACTGTATAAACAGCAGTTGCAAGAAGGGCGATTTTTATGGCTTTGTCCTTTTGGAAATTGAGCCTTCTATAAAAGATAGCCATAATAACAGCCATTATAACTGAAAATGCTATTAAGAGGTGGTATTTTATTTCAACATAGAGGCTATAAAGCGCTTCAGTTCCAAACATCTGCACAGAAGCGGGCTGAGGGGAGGTTTCTATTCCTTTTATTGCTAGCGGTATTGTTAAAAGTGCAAGCCCTATTAACAGAGCATACCAGTCGTATGGCGACTTAATAACCCCAAATTTTATTTTACTATTATTATCATTAGATTTTATCATATGTTATCTCCTTAAACAGAGCCCAATTTTAGCCTAAACCAACTCTTCATTATGCCAATTTTAGCATAAATAACTATAAGTGTCAATTTGCATAGTTATTTATTTAAGCTTAAGGAGGCATTCCTAATTCATTGACTTTACAGTATCTAATATAGTATAATCTTAGATGAATGAAATTGACTATACCAGTTTAAATTCATCAAACACCCAAAGGAGAGCAGTTAATGACTGAACAATATATTGTAACCAGAGAGCAGAGGAAAAAGCTAAGGGCAGTTCGAACTTTCACAGAGAAATACACTATATGCAGTATTTTTAGTTCGTTTTTCGCTTTTATAATTATTAGCTATTTATATTCTATTATTAGCAACAATACACCAAACAATTTGCAGCCGCCATCACTCTACTTAACTATAATGCTATCCCTATTTTTTATATTTTTCGCTCCTTTATACACTTTCCTAAAGGACATATATAAAAGTAGAGTTGCTGTTTATAACGGAAAAGCTACTAAGCTTTGCAAAAGCATGAAAGTCCTGCTTAACTCTTCTGTTGCTTTCGAAATTGGAATTAAATATACACAATCAATAATTATAACTCTACCTAATGGCAAAACACAAAAACTACACAACTTTAAATATGTAACTGGTAGCTGGATTGATATAAAAAGCGATGATGAGCTAAAAATCATATACTTAAAAAACTCTAAAATAATATTAGAGATTGAAAAGAGGTAAAAATAATATGTCTGTTGCCGAAAGTAATACCATAGATGCAGTAGCACATAACAATAACACCCTAATTTTGGAAATATATGACCATCTTCCATTCGAGGGAATGTTTGAATTTGATCATAGCCACCCACACATAATCCGAACACGTTTTATAAGGAATAGGAAGCCTGTTCACTGTGTCAAAGCCTTTTGCAATACGAAAGTATTACTGCAAGCCTTTTCCTTGTGACCAAACCTCCTATTTCTTATAAAATCTTTGACCTCACATTGCTGTATTTGTGACTTAGGCGAGGAGGACGAAGAAAGCATATGTGCATATGGTGATGAGGAGGACGAAGCATAAGGTGCGAATACGGTGTTGTTAGGCGTATTCGTATTATGTGTGGGTGGCTATAGATATACTACAACAGAAACTTAATACATATTTATGGTATATTGAAAGCAAGCAGTATGCTGACATTTATCCCAGCTTAGATATAAATAACACCATTATTAATGTTCATTTTCTGCACATTCCAACTGACAACTGCAAAAAATTTCTTGATTTTTGCAACCAAAAGCTATCAAACTCGACACCAAATTTAAACACTAAAATATTATATTTTATTAAAGAGAATTAGATTGATAAAATAGCTCTCTATTTTCTTTTTAATTATAGAAAGCGAGTTACAGAATGAAAGCTATTATATATGTACACGGCAAAGGCGGAAGTCATCTTGAAGCAAAGCAGTATGAAAAAAACTGCATTGGTTTTGATATTATTGGTGTTGATTATAGCGACTACCAACCGCAAATAGTTAAAGAGCAAATCGAAACTGAATATGAGCGATTATCTAAAATTTATGATGATATTTACCTAATTGCTAACAGCATTGGGGCATATTTTTCAATGCTTGCTCTTCAGAATGTATCTATCAAAAAAGCCCTGTTTATCTCCCCTATCGCTGACATGGAAAAGCTTATCTTAGATATGCTTTGCTGGGCAGGCTCTAGCGAGGAAGATTTGATAAAAAAAGGCGAAATACACACTGATTTTGGCGAAACTTTATCTTTTAGCTACCTTGCATTCGTTAGGGATAATAAGATAGTATGGAATGTGCCAACAGAAATCCTTTATGCCGAAAAGGATAACCTAACCTCAAGAGAAACTATTGAAAGCTTTGCCAAAACTCATGGTGCAAACCTAACTATTATGCCTAAGGGAGAGCATTGGTTTCACACAAAAGGACAGCTTGAATTTTTAGATAGTTGGATGAAAAAAGCTATAATTATTTAAAGCACATATAATTTCATGAGTGCGCATAATAAATGTATAATCACTAAATATATAGGAGGCAGTATGTATATAAAATATATTAAAGGAATAATTGACTTTTTGTTTGCTTTTTTTGGAACAATAGCGCTATCTCCTATTTTTTTATTGCTTATAGTTTTAATAAAACTTGATTCAAGAGGTCCTGTGTTTTTCACACAAAAACGAGTTGGAAAGCATAAAAAGCACTTCAATATATATAAGTTTCGTACTATGAAGATTGACACACCAAAAGACTGCCCAACTCACATGCTAGAAAATCCAGAGCAGTACATAACAAGAGTTGGCAAGTTTTTAAGAAAAACTTCCCTTGATGAGCTTCCTCAGTTTTTCAATCTGCTTTTCCTCCAAATGAGCATTGTTGGCCCTCGTCCAGCATTGTGGAATCAGTTTGACTTAATTGAAGAGCGTGATAAATATGGTGCTAATGATGTTATGCCTGGAATTACAGGCTGGGCGCAAGTTAATGGCAGAGATGAACTAGAAATCCCAGTTAAAGCTAAATATGATGGTGAGTATGTTGAGCGAATGAGCTTTGCTTTTGACCTTAAATGCATATTTTTAACTGCATATAAGGTATTAATAAGAGAAGGTGTGCAAGAAGGTAAGGTGAAGTAATTGAAAAAGGTTCTTATAACTGGCAAGGATGGCTATATTGCAAATTCATTTATTAAGTATTTATCTTCAACTGCTAATGATATTATGATAGAAACCATAAGCCTTCGAGATGATAATTGGAAAAGCCTCGACTTTTCAGCCTATAACTGTATTCTTCATTTAGCAGGAATAGCACACCAAGAAGAATCAGAACAAAATGCAGATCTCTACTATCAAATAAACAGAGATTTAACTATCGCTTTAGCAGGCAAAGCAGCTAGTGATGGAGCAGAGCAGTTTATTTTTGTCAGCTCACTTGCTGTATACGGCTTAACTAACGACTGCATTTATTCTGGCACAGAAACCATCCCCACAACACATTACGGAAAATCCAAGCTAGAAGCAGAGCAAGAAATAGCAAAGCTTTTTGAGGATATAAATATCTGCGTTGTGCGTCCGCCAATGGTGTATGGAAAAGGATGCAAAGGCAACTACACAAAACTAAAAGAAATTGCAACTACTCTCCCCATATTCCCTAACATAAAAAATAATCGCTCAATGATATACATAGAAAACTTGTGCGAATTTTTGCGATTGATGATTGTGAACAATGAAAGCGGAACTTTCCTTCCGCAAAACAACGAGTATGTCAGCACTACCGAAATGACAAAACTAATAGCTAGCTGCAACAATCACAAACTCTTGCTAACAAAGCTTTTTAATCCTATAATAAAGCTACTATGCCCATATAACGATAAGCTTAACAAGGCTTTTGGTAGCTTGTTTTGCGATTTAGAGCTAAGCGAATACTCGCAAAATTATAATGTGTGTAGTTTCGAAGAAAGCATTAAAAGGACGGAAAATTAAGATTATTAGCTTGATTTATATGTTTATTAAAGGAGGGATTTTTTGATAACCGAGCCATTAGTTTCAATAATAATGCCTGTTTACAAAACAGATAAGTATATAAAAGAGGCGATTAACAGTGTCTTAAATCAGACTTATAATAACTGGGAGTTAATAATAGTAAACGATAACTCGCCCGATAATTCCGAAAATACTATACTATCATACCAAGACAGCAGAATTATCTATTTTAAACATCCCCAAAATATGGGTGCTTTGCAAACAAGAAACACTGCTACTAGCCTTGCAAAAGGAAAATACATCGCTTTTCTTGATAGCGATGATATCTGGAAGGTTGACAAACTCCAAAAGCAAATTAGCTTTATGGAACAGAACAGCTATAATTTCAGCTGTACTAGTTATGAGTTAATAAACGATAATTCATGCAAACTCAATATAAAAATGACAGCCCCAAAACGCATTACAAGGCTTCACTTTTTGTTTTGGAACTGGTGCGGTTTTTTGACTGTTATTTATAATGCAGAAAAGATTGGAAAGATTCTAATTGATGCTAATATCATGGAAAAGAACCACACAATGCGTGATGACTGGGCAATACTGCTTAAAATAAGCAAACAAAACGATTGCTATTTTCTAAACGAAAGCCTTGCACTTTATCGAAAAAGAGAAGGTTCGCAATCAGGTAGTGGCGTTTTAAATCTCCTTAAACAACACTATAATGTGTTTAGGCTTTCAGAAAATATGAACGCCTTAACTAGCTTTATATTAGCTATAACAACTCCTGCTGGATTTGTTGCAAAAAAGCTGCTTTATCAGCGAAAAATGCCAAAACACCTTTAATGAGGGGGATTATAAAAATAAAGAAACTAACATTATTTAGCTTAATTATTATGATTATGCTATCATTTTATGTCACATCGCTTGCAAACTCTGCCGAGCCTCCTAGCATTACTATTGAAGTAACTGAAGCACCAGAGGATTTAAGCATGGGAATTGTCAGCAAAGAGGATATTTCACTAGCTAGCTCAATTGAGGATATAGAGCTAATAGACTATTATAGAAATTTTGGCTATAAAAGGCATTATGAGTTTTATGAGCATGGCATAGTTTATGGGGATTATATTTTGCTAGTTGAAACTGGCGAAAAACGCTATCAAATTGAATTCCCAGAAGAACAGTTACTTCCCTATAATGAGCATTTATATCTAGATTTAGAAACGATGACAATTAGCATTGAGGAAAGCGGCAACCTAAATTTGCTTCTCTTTTTCCTCAGAGTTTTCTTTACTCTAATTATAGAAGGTGCTGTATTCTTTTTGTTTAAGTATAGGGCGAAGCTTGACTGGCTTATCTTTTTCGCTGTTAACCTATTAACGCAAACTCTCCTCAACCTGCTGTTTTGGGGACCATCGCCTATGTCATACTGGCTTTACCTATACCTATTTGCCGAAGCAGTAATTTTCATTTTTGAGATGATAGTCTTCGGAATGTACACACTAATAAAAGAAAAAGACACAGCAAATTCTAAGTCGCTTTGCTTCTTAAAGGGCGCTGGTTACGCTTTTACAGCAAACCTAGCTAGTTTAGTTTTAGGCGGTTATTTAATATCGCTTCTGCCAATTCAGGATATTTAAAATAAATTATAATTATTTAAAAGACGTTTTTCTTGGCTGCAAAAAGCAGGCAACCGAAAAACACGGCGCATTGATGACCAATTTATGGTTGTTTTGTGCCTTCAGTAGAAAGGAATGGTCATAAAAATGTATAAGGTTATAACTTTTGATATGTACTCAGCGACTATGAACATAAACGGCTCTGCTACACCAAAAGTTGCAGAGATACTAAACTGCGACTTAGAGTTCGCTAAAAGCTTTTTCACAACTTGGAGAAGCCAACAATGGAACTACCTACTTCTAAACAACAGCCTAAAAACAGGCTTCATTTCCTATTGGGATATCACAAAGCTAGTACTTGATTATACTGCTAACAAATTCTCCATTCCCCTCACAAATGAGCTAACTGATAAGCTAATGAATGTATGGCTTTCTTTTTCTCCGTGGGAAGAGGCTAGGGTGCCCGATATAATCAGAATCAGTTTATAAAACAGATACTAGGCTCTATAAGTGCGTTAAAGTCTTTTGTAATGCGACAGCATTACTGCAAGCCTTTGCCTTCTTATAAAACCTACTATCTGCTTTATAAATCTTCGACCCAGAATAATCAGATTTTGCTTTTAAGCAAGGCAGACGAAGAAAGAATACTTGCGTATTCTGATGAGGATAACGCAGTTAAAAAGTAAAATATGTTTATTATGGGCTGGTTCGGATTATATCGGTCACCCTAGCGAGGTATTAACGAAAATCAAGCAGAAAGGCTATAAAATTGGTATGCTCTCTAATGGCGATAAAGAAATGATGTTGCCATTGCAGGAGATGTGCAAGGTCGAGTTTGATTATATATTCTCTGCTCAAGATGCCCAGTGCTACAAGCCTTGCCCTGAAGTATATGAAAAAGTTATAGAAAGTCTTGGCATCAAAAAAGAAGAGCTTCTTCATGTCGCTGGCTCAATGTTTGATGTAACTGGAACTGTGTCTGCTGGCATACCTTGCGCTTGGTCAAATAGAAACAGCGAAGATGTTCTTAACCCTAAATATAAACCAACCTACAACATGAAAAATCTCGCTGATTTATTAGTGATACTTTAAAGCTCAATACAATAACCATTTTTGTTATATCGCATAATTTCCCCTAAAAAAAAACAGCACAAATATCAATAGTATTTGTGTTGTTTTTGTGATACAATTTTCGTGGATTGTCTAATATAAATGTTTAAAAATAAGGATGGAGCATGATATGAAAAAACTAACTGCTGTATATATTTTCCTCATATTATTGTTGATAACAAACATAACTCCGCTTGCTTCAAGAGATGAACGTATCCAATCTGAGAATCTTTTATCTAACATTTCAAGCACACTTTCAACAAAAAAATATAATATCTATGATAAAAACGGCAATGACATAACTTTAGATTTTTCAAAAGATACACTTAATGACACTCAGCTATTGATAAAAGAAATGGAAGCTGGCAATATAGGCAGTATAGTTTTAGATAAAAGTATAACTCAAGAAAGTGTATCTTCGTCTGTTACATCAGCAACTATTATAAAACAAGTATGGCAACTTATTGAGTGGGATGGCGAGTTAGAGCCACATTACAAAGGAATTAACAAGCAAAACAATAATGGGATCATCACTTTTGAAGTTGAAGCTTCATATACCTTTGATAATGACACAAAAGAAATCTTATCTGTTGATGAGCCTTATATTGTTCATTCTAGCTTAGAAAAGCAAGATGGGACACAAAAGTGGAACGCTAGAGTTTACCCAGAAATAACTTATGAAGCTGTTGAAATAGATGATGATTATGGAACACAGGCAAACTGCGACTATAAATATACTGTTGAAGGACTTTATTTTATAGGTGGAGATATGAAAAATGGCGCTTATATGTCCACACTTTCCTATGGCAGCTATAATATTAAATTATTGTTAGGAGAATAGTATTATGAATGCTTTAAAAAAATATATCCCCAATATAGTTTTAGCGTTAGCTTTGCTCGCTTGCTTTTTAGTTTATCACTTATATTTTAAGTTTCAGTTAGAGCTTGCAACTGACTATCAAGATTTAAGGTATTTTATGGCAATAGCCGAAAGAGTTGCCGAAACTTTAGTTAGACCAGCTTTGCTTCTTCTTATCTATCTATTTTGTATTGAAAAGAAGCACAGCACTGTTAACTTTGCTTCAATTATTCTAAGCTCCTCTGCCCTGCTTTTTATTATCGACACGTTGCTTTCGCAAAATAGAGATACTAGCTACACTTTAATATCAACTCTATTTCATCATAAGGATGTTAAAGTAATGATTGTAGTTGGCTTGTTATTATGCCTATGGAAAGATTACTTTAAAGACAGGCTAGCAATCTTAAAGCTAGCAATCTTTCTCGCTATAATAACTTTCGTTGGATTTTTTAATATAAATTTTCCAAATGTGCTATTCTTTCTAATACCAAGCCTTCTCATGCTTTCCTATGATGTGAAAAAACTATCGCCTTTCCCTAGCATTACAGTCGCTTGTATATTAGTGTTTGTG
Organism: uncultured Oscillospiraceae bacterium; assembly: GCA_964369265.1. Classification (GTDB taxonomy): domain Bacteria; phylum Bacillota; class Clostridia; order Oscillospirales; family Ruminococcaceae; genus DAMCAP01. Next base: position 22,827 of record CAYJEV010000006.1, on the reverse strand, counting down.
ACATCATTTTTAGCAGTTTCGGGCTATCCTTTAGAAGAAATGTCCGTTTACACACCAAGCTTTTATATTGAATGGAGCGTTTTCAGTATATTACTATCGCTGTCTTATGTCGCAAAAGGAAAAACAAAACATATCGTTTATCTAATTAACTTATTAGGGGCGATTGGAATTTTTTATGGAATGATATTTTATCTATTACCGCACCAAACAACAATAAAAATGATATACGCTCTAATTGCAATCAACATTGCTTTTGATGTTAAGCAGCAATTAAGTTTAAGTAAAACTCCAAAAATAGATGTGGCATAATATATCAGATTACAAAAACACAGGACGATTAAACTTCAAAATCGCCCTGTGTTCTTCATTTTATACATTAAGTTAAAAACATTATTTTGCAAAGTTTTTTGCCTGTTTCTGTTTTAAATATGTTATTATATGTATTTTGTATAGTTTCTTTTGGGTAGTTGCTTTCAAAGAAATTAACTAAAAAATCTGCCTCGACTAATATTTGATAATCTAATCCGTCAATGTCGGTGTAAGTGTGGTGATGGGCGATTAAATAGCATACTCGCTCTATAATCTCCTCAGAAACGCCAGCTTCTGTTAGCATAACTCTCGCCACAGGAGGCCCTTCCTCTTCTTGAAGCTTACCTGCGCTAGAACCATGCTTCTCTTTGGCTGGCTTTATGCCTATATCGTGAGTGTAGGCAGCAATCTCTAATATTTCGCTAGTCTTTTCATCAAGATTTTCGCCAGTTGCAATCTCTTTTGCAAAGGCATGCACCTTAATAAAATGCTGTATGTAGCTAGCTTCGCCCTTATAAAATTCCATCATTTTGTATAATATATCTCTCATTTTCGCTCTTCCCTCCCCATAACCCGCTATATTTCAGTATAATTAAGCTTTTTTATTACTAAATGTATTATTTTTCGACTGTATATTCCAAATTCTCATATATAATTTTACAACCAACACTAATATCATCAGGCAGGAAAAAAAGCGCAACAGGATTTTCGATGTTGTAGCCATTGTTGTTTACAAGTATAGCATAATCGCCTGAAATATCTTTCACTATATACTCAGTTCTTATTAACATAAAGCCCTCCACATGCAATTTTTAATAATACTATTTTATCATTTCTCTTCTAAAATTGCAATTAAATTATCGAATATAAACTGTTGTGCATTCCTATCATATAGGATAGCTAAGTATTCTCCTCTAGCTCCATTTCTAATTTCGCTAGTTATTCCTAGCGCTAATCCAGCTTCACTAGGAATTCTCTTGTTCTTTCCCTCTGATATGCTTATCAGTTCTAAAAAGCCTTTAGAGAGCAGCCAGTTGGTTATTTTTGTGGCTGGTATTTTTCTTGTGTTTTCTTTGTGGAGTGCCTCGTTAATGTTATCTGCTATAACAGAAATTGGAAGCTTGTTGTCTGAGGGCACTAGAGTGTTTATCTCTTCTGGAGTAGTTGAAAATTTCTCTCTTCTTGGTCTAGAACTTTTTCCAATGTATCCATCATTTTCAATAACCTTTTCCAAAACTTCATTAACATAAATTAAACATCTCATTATCCTTACATTATTTAATGTATCGTCTTTAGGAATTTCTGTGTCTGTGATTGGATTTATACCCTTTACCATCTTGTCAATATACATTTGTGCTCGCTTGATTTTTTCAAGTTCTGTCATTTTTTAGTCACCTCCTAATGACATTATATTACTAGAAATCTAAAAATGCAATATATACACAAAAAATTCATATTTTTCCTATCTTTTTGCTTTACATCTTGATAAATTTGTGCTACAATATACGTGTATAAAAGTGCATTTGTTTTGCATTTTTTTCCAATTGATATTGCAATATTCATATTGATTGTATATTTATTGGTTTTGTATAATGAAAGGATGTAATGAAATGAAAAAACTACTAAGCTCCATCTTAATACTTGCCTTTACAGTTTCATTAGCCGCTGGTTGCAATAATGACACAGCTGTAAATACAACCACTACTGATTCGTCGGCTGTAGCTGAAGTTGGTACAACAAACCTAACATCCAAAGTCCCGCTAGATACTTTTATAGTTGGTAGCGGAGAGATGAATGGAGATTTCATTTCAGGCTTTGGCTCAAATACATACGACCAATCCATCGCAAACCTAGTTGATGGTTATATAGGCACTTATACAATAGACGATATGGGAAAGTTCACTCTTAACGAAACTGTTGTTAAGAACCACGAAATTTCTGTTAATGATAATGGCGACAAAACATACACCTTCACAATTCATGATGATTTATATTGGAACAATGGCGATCAAATGACAGCGAAAGAGTTTGTCGCCTCTGTTTTATGGTTTACTTCTCCAGAGTGGATAGAAGCTGGCGCTTCAACTGTTGGTTATGATGGTCTTGTTGGCTATGATGATTACCACAGCGGAACTAGCGAAACCTATGCTGGTGTTAAGCTTATTGATGATATGAGCTTTTCAGTTACAATTGCAGCAGACAGCCTTCCTTACTACTGGGAAGCTCTTTATGCTTCTGTTGGCGCAATACATTTAGATACCTACCTTCCAAACTGCGAAATTATAAGCGACGACACTGGCTCAAAATTTGTGTTTTCTGAGGGAGATTTACTATCAAACTGCCTTAGAATAGCAGAAACTGAAAGATATGCCCCAACTGTCACTTCAGGGCCTTACAGCTTTGTATCTTATGAAAACAAAACTGTTACACTGCAAAAAAACAACTACTTTAAAGGCGACTCAAACGGAAACAAACCAACATTTGAGTATGTTATTCAAAAGGCTATACCAGCTGAAACTAATGCTGAATGGGTAATTAGTGGCGAGGTTGACTATGTTGCTGGAGTTGTTGAAAGCGAGAAAATAGAGGCTGTTAAAGCCTCAGACACAGCAAAAACACAATCTTATTTGCGTTCTGGATATGGATTTTTAGCAATGCTTTGCGACTATGGTCCAACTGCCGACGTTAATATGCGCTGGGCTTTAGCGAGCTTGATTGATCGTTCTGCTGTTGTTGAGTATGTGCTTGGAGGATATGGCGGTACTGTCGATTCTGAATATGGTGTTGGGCAGTGGATGTATCAAGAAATGGCTGCTGAACTTCAAGAGGAGCTTATACCTATCTCATTTAATATCAACACTGCCAACGACTACCTAGACAAAACTGAATGGATATACGAGGCTGATGGAACAACTAGCTTTGATAGAACAAAAGCTTTAAGCGATGGAAGCTATCTTCGCCACAACTCTGCTGGAGAAAAGCTTGTTATAAATCATTTAGGAATGGACAAAAATGTGCTAACTGATATTATTGAAATTCAGTATGCTGCAAATGCGCCTTTAGCTGGAATTGAGTTTAATCTGACTAAAAGCGAATGGAACTCTGTTCTTGAAAATTACTACTACGCTTATGAAATCCCAGCTGAAGATAGAGTTTATAACACATTCAACTTAGCAACAAACTTCACAGCTGTGTTTGATCGATATTATAGCTGGCATTCAAGCTTTGTTGGCACACTGCAAAATAAAGCGCAACTAGCAGATGCTGAACTTGATGAAGCTATAATTGCTATGCGTGAAGGCGATCCTAATGATGTTGATGCGTATTTAGATGCGTGGCTAAACTATGAGCTTAGATGGAATGAGTTAATGCCTCAAATCCCTCTTTACTCAAATGAATATTACGATGTGATGCATGTGTATGTAGATAACCTAAACACAACTGCTTACGCAACATATGACGACCTTATTTGTGAGGTTTCAAAATCTGTTAAATAGTTAAAATTTGCTAGGGTGCCCGATATAATCCGAATCAGATTGTATCGGTCACCCTAATCATAAGCTCCTGTATAGAAGTATATGGGAGCTTATAAAGAATGTTGGAGGTGAAGCTGTGCTTAAATATATTATAAAAAGAATTTTGATACTAATACCAGTTGTATTTTTTGTATCTGTTATAATATTCTCCATTATTAAAATAATGCCTGGCGATCCTGTTCGCCTAATGCTTCCAATTGATCTTCCTCCTGAACAGTATGAGGAGGCTTATGAGGCAATGCATGCAAGGCTGGGGCTTGATCAAAATGTTGTTGTGCAGTATTTTGCTTGGATAACTAATATATTTAAAGGCGATTTTGGCTATTCCAACACATACAATCGCCCAGTTTCAGACGTTATAAAAGAGCCTATGCGAAACACAATTATATTAAATATAGGAGTTAACTTCCTATATCTTTTTATTGCGATACCTGTTGGGATTAAATGCGCTACAAAAAGATTTTCGCTTTACGACAACGCTTGGCAAATCTTCTCTCTTATAACATACTCAACCCCATCTTTCTTTTTAGCAATTTTCCTAATCTACATATTCGCAATAAACTTAGGCTGGCTTCCAATGGGAGGCATGCCAAACAAAGCTGTACTTAGTGGATTTGAGCTTTTCATTGAGTGGCTTAGAATACTAGCCCTGCCAACAATAACACTAACTATTGTTAGCCTTGCTGGCGCTGTTAGATATATAAGAAACGCAATGATTGAAGCTCTTAGCCAAGACTATATCAGAACTGCCCGCTCAAAGGGGCTTAGCGAAAAAGTCGTTATTTACACCCACGCCTTTAGAAATGCCTTAATTCCTGTGTCTTATATAATTGTAGGCACTCTATTTTCGCTTTTTGCTGGCTCTGCAATAATTGAAACGCTATTCCAGTATAATGGAATTGGAAATTTAATAATCTCTGCTGTTTTTAATCGTGATAATCAGCTGGTTGTCACTTTGAATTTATTTTATGCTGTGGTAAGCCTTGTGTCAGTTTTGGTGGCTGATATAATATACGCTATTGCAGACCCTAGAATAAAGCTTGATTAAGGAATGGTCATGAATATGAATAACAAAATATTAAAGTCCTTTGGCAGTTTACTCTCTCGCTTTTTTAAAGGAAGCAACCTATCAAATAATATAGAAAATAATGAAGCTTTAGAAACTCCTCTAAGGCTTATTGTTTCACGCCTTTTTAAAAACAGCCTATTCATTATTGGCAGTATTAGCTTTATATTTATTGTTATGCTTTGTTTTTTAGGCTCGCTATTCATCCCTTTAGACGAAAGCTATTTTGAGCTAACGCACGCTAACATAAGACCTGGCTATAATTACTTAAGCTTCCCAAAAGAGCTAGAGAATAAAGAGATATCAAAAATATCGTCTGGCGTTTCATTTAGTGCTGCTGTAACCGAAGATAATATGCTCTATTTGTGGGGAACGGAGCCTAATAAAGAGCAGAAAAATGTATCGACATATATTTTTGATGTTCCAGAGGAGATATTTGGCAAAGAAATAGTAGATGTTGCTTGCGGTGGAAGCCATATTGTTGCCGTTGATAAGGACAACAATTTTTATAGCTGGGGATATAACGGCAATAGACAAACCGATATTCCAAGCACCCTAACCAATGCTTTTAATAATGAAAGCCTTAGCATTAAGAAAATGGAGGCTAAATCTCAATACACAGCTGTGCTTTTAAGCAATGGCGAAATGCATCTTTGGGGAAGCACACAAGCAGAAACTACTATGCTCATCTCTTCAAGACTGCAAGGAAGAATAGTAGACTTTTCTGGAGGAGATAACAATATCGCCTTGCTGTTAGACGATGGAACTATAGCCATAATTGGAGATAGAGGCTCGGAAGTATCGCAGTTAATACCAGAAGAGCTTATTGATGGTAGTGTTAATGTGACTAAAGTCGTGTCTTCCAATAGGGCAATGCTTGCTATTGATGATGAAGGCAATTTATATAGCTGGGGCAGCGTTCAAAACAACTTAATTAATATACCAGAAATGGCTAGTAAGCCTGTAGACATATATTCAGGATATAATAATTTCATTGTGCTTCAAGAAAACAATTCGCTCATCGCTTGGGGAAGCAATCAATTCTCACAAATATCTAATGATAAAATAACTAATGTTCAAACTGTCTTTTCAGACTACTACCAATTCTATGCCATAAAGCAAGATAATAGCATAGAAGCTTTTGGCAACAAAGGCTATCTATTTGGCACTGATCAGTATGGCAGAGATTTGCTCACTAGAATTATACATGGCGGAAGAATATCGCTAACTGTGGGAGCAGTTGCTGTCGTTATATCTGTTACTATAGCGCTTTTTGTTGGGCTAACATCTGGGTATTTTGGAGGTATAATAGATCATATACTAATGCGAGTTGCCGATATTTTCTCAGCAATCCCATTCTATCCAATTGCTATAACCCTTTCATATGCTATAGGATTTTCTATCTCGCAAACGCAAAAACTATATCTCATTATGGTAATACTAGGCTTGTTAGGTTGGATGTCACTTGCTAGACTGATTAGAGCGCAGTTATTATTAGAGCGTGAAAAAGATTTTGTCCTTGCAGCAAAGGCTCTGGGAATTAAAAACACTGCTATTATGTGGCGACACATTCTTCCTAATATCATTAACTTAGTAATTGTAAATATAACCTTAGGGTATGCTGGCTCATTATTATCTGAAGCTGCCTTATCCTTTATTGGCTTTGGCGTTAGCGAGCCAACTCCATCTTGGGGAAACATGCTAACCTCAGCGCAAGATATTGCTGTTATTGAGTTTTATTGGTGGAGATGGATAATACCAGCACTATTTGTCATTGGTGCGGCTTTATCGGTTAATCTTGTTGGAGATGCGCTAAGAGAAGTTATTGACCCAAGAAACAATGAAAAATAGGAGGGCATATGAATATACTAGAAATTAAAGACTTGCACACCTATTTTACCACTAAAAAGGGAATTATAAAGGCTGTTAATGGCGTTTCGCTAAGCCTTGTAAAGGGAAAGACGCTTGGTGTCATTGGAGAGTCTGGCTCTGGAAAAAGCCAGACCGCTATGAGCATTTTAAAGCTATTTGAGAAGAATCAAAGCATACACAAAGGCGAGATTATTTTTGATGGAAGGCTAATTTCTGAATATAGCGACAAACAGCTTAGAGATATTCGTGGAAATGAAATATCAATGATATTTCAAGAGCCAATGACTAGCCTTAATCCTGTTCTAACAATCGGAAAGCAGATATCCGAAGTTATTATGCTTCACCAAAATATAGATAAAAGCTCTGCGAGCAAACAAGCTATAGAAATGCTAAGGAAGGTTAAGATTGCAAATCCCGAAACTATTGCTATGGGATATCCTCATCAGCTTTCAGGAGGAATGCGACAGCGTGTAATGATTGCGATAGCCCTTTCTTGTAAGCCTAAACTGCTTATTGCCGACGAGCCGACAACAGCCCTAGATGTGACAATTCAGGCGCAGATACTTGTGCTAATGAATCAGCTAAAAAAAGAGCTTGGCAGCTCAATATTGTTTATAACTCACGACTTAGGTGTCATAAGGCAGATGGTTGATGATGTTGCTGTTATGTATTGCGGTCAAGTGGTGGAAACAGCGCCTAAAAGCATTATTTTTGATAATAGCTCTATATCCCACCCATATACCAAAGCGCTTTTGCAAAGCTCGCCTTCTTGGAATAAAACTAAAGGAAATAGGCTAGAAGCTATAGCAGGAAATGTTCCCTCTCCATTAGATTTGCCTGTTGGATGCAAATTTTCTCCACGTTGCAAATATGCTAACGAACATTGCTATAACAACGAGCCAGAGCTTTTAAAGATAAGCGAATATCAGAGTGTCAGATGTTTTTATCCAGAAATAACGAGGTGCGAAAATGAGTAAAGCATTGCTAAGCCTTAATAATGTAAAGATGCATTTTCCTGTTAAAAAGAGCTTTAGTTTCATTGGGGAAAAGCAGTATGTTAAGGCAGTCGATGGAATTACAATCGATATATACGAAAATGAAATATTAGGTCTTGTTGGAGAGTCTGGATGCGGAAAAAGCAGCTTAGGAAGGGTTATCTTAGGCTTATATCCCCAAACTGAAGGCGAAGTTACATACAACGGACAGCCTCTATCTATTCACAACAAAGAAGAACTGAGAAAGCTAAGAAAAGAGCTTCAAATCATCTTTCAAGATCCATATTCTTCTCTTAACCCAAGACTGACTGTTGGACAACTAATCTCCGAAGCTGTCATTGCCCATAAAATCTTCACAAAAAAAGATAAGGCGCTCGAAGATTATATTGTTGATATAATGGAAAAGTGCGGGCTTCAAAAGCATATGCTTCACCGCTATCCTCATCAATTTTCAGGAGGACAAAGGCAGAGAATAAGCATAGCAAGAGCTCTAGCATTAAACCCTAAATTTGTGGTGTGTGATGAATGCATTTCGACGCTTGACGTTTCCATTCAGTCGCAAATAATCAATTTATTGCTAGACTTAAAAAAGCAAAACAACCTAACCTATCTCTTCATCTCCCATGACTTAAGCACAGTTAGGTTTATTTCTGACAGAATAGCAGTTATGTACCTTGGCAACATTGTTGAGCTTTCAGAAGCAGACAGCTTGTTCTCCTCCCCTCTTCACCCATACACAAAAGCCCTAATTAGCTCAATTCCATCTGTTACAGAAGATAGCGACATTGAAGCAAATATAATCGAGGGAGATGTGCCAAGCCCTATTAATCCTCCAGCTGGCTGCAAGTTTCATCCTCGCTGTAAATACGCTAAAGAGAGATGTATGGAAATATCTCCAAAACTAAGAAAGGTTGGGGATAATAGATTTATCGCTTGTCACTTTCCATTAGTCTAAAGGAGAAATTTATGTTGGAATATTTTAAAAATAAGTTGCCAAAACAAAAAAGCAAAGCAGAGCTTGATGAGCATTATGAGGGATTAGAGCTTGAAAAAGGCGATTTTACTGCCATGGTAATCGCCGCTTTTATAACATTTATGCCTGTTATACTTTTTATAACTGCTATTATAATTGGTATAGCTTATTTATTCTTGCTATAATTTGTCTTTTTACACAATAAATAGTTTACAATCTAAGCTTTGATATGTTATACTTATAAATATACGTTTAGCTAATTTGGGGCTGCTTTTAAATTTAGCTAAACAACTACTTACACTAGAAAAGGAGGGATGTTATTTGACTAATGAGAATTTTCTGAAAATTATCGAAAATGAAAAGAAATTTTCAGAGCTTGCTTCAAAACAATTTTCAGACAAACAAAACATCTCTCGTGATAACATTAAAGAAATTCTTGACAATCGCGGCGCAGAAATAAGAGCGCTAATAGCTGAAACTAATGTCATTATTGAAGAGCATCTCTCACCACTACTTAAAAATCCAGAAGCTATGACAGCAACTCAGGCTGATGAACTAGAAGAACTCGCAAGCAGGCTTTCTGGCTATAAAGAAAGCATTGACACTGGCCTTTCATACGAAATACGCCATGCCCTATCTATATATGCTAAATCTATTGGCGATGATGAAAGATATATAGCTAACACCTTCTATAAAGGCTTAACACTATTTTATCTTGAATCTCACTTATTTAGAAAAGATATGCAGGAGTGTTATAATGAAGTTACTTCTTTTGGCGATAGATATGCTGAGTTTGACAGAGTAACTAGAAACTTAATTGTCAGAGCTTATGGAAATTCTTATATAAGCGTTCCTGATAGAGATATTAAAGAAACTTTCAGTCGTTATGATAGAGCAGAGGATTTTTGGAGAAATGTTGCAATGGAAGTTGATCCAGATTTCCCTTGGGATGCCTATTTTAAAAATCTTCACGACAATCTATGCGCTACCTGCCTAACTGCCCTAAGAAATGGTCAGCTTAAAAAGGATGATGAATACTATGTAAAACGCTTTCATGAGTCTGCCATGTATGTATATAACACAATAAAAGATGGAAAAATTCTTGAAAGCAATGATTACACTGCGGCAGAAACTAAAACATTATATTATCTTTATTCTGCTGAATATTATAATGGCTTTATTACAGCAAAAGAGCTTTCTGATTTTCTTTACAACGTTTATAAACAAGCTGATAATGAATATACATATACTGACCTTTATAAAAAGCTTCATATAACTGCATTATACTTTAATTATGTGGCCCTTGTTCCTGAAGAAGATCTATCTAAAACTAAGCGCAACCGAATAGCAAAAGAGATCGAAAATGATGTTTATAGCTATGTTAGTAACATTCCAGAAACGCTTTCTCGCTCCCATGTAACTTCAATGCTCACAAATTTCGCAACAGGAAGCCACTCAGCGCTAGAGGATTTCGCTTATTTAAAGCTGCTATTATCGCTAACTGTATTTAGGCATCCGCCAACATATGTTCACTCTGTTATGGTTGCAAAAATTGCGTTTACAATCGTTGAGTTTATTGCAAAGCACCATCCTGAAAAGCTTATCGGCCTGCCTTCAATAAACAGTATTGAAGATGTTAATGATAATATAGGCGAACTGCTGTTATTTGTATGGTTTTCAGGGCTTATTCATGATATTGGCAAGATTGTGTATTCTCATATGGTTTCTTTCTATGTTAGGAAGCTTAACGATAAAGAGTTTGAAATGATAAAGCAACATACCTCAAAGGCAAAGGCTTTTATTAAAACTGCTCCAGATTTCAGCTCAAATTCAGAAATAACAGAACAGCTAAAGTATGTTACTGATATTAAATTCAATAACAACCAAGAGCTTTTTGCCCATTTTGCCGATATAGCCCTCGGACATCACAAAAGCTATGATGGAAAGTTTGGTTATCCATATGATTTTGATAATTTAAATTCGCCTGTTAAGCTTATAATTGACGTTATCACAGTTGCAGATTCTATAGATGCAGCAACTGATAGTGTCGGCAGAAGCTATGCTTCGGAAAAAACTTTATCTCATCTAAAAGATGACTTGCTATCACAAATTGGCAACCGATATTCGCCTTTTGTTGCAGAGATTGTGTTTAACAATCAAGAGCTATATAATAGCATTGAGGAGATCTTAACTGATTATAGATATAGCATCTATTATAGTTGCTTTGAAACTCAAGATTTCTCCTTAACTATGATGCCTCCAAAGGCAACCTTATTTTAATATTTCTTCCTTTTGTAAATAATTTTGTCATTCACCAGCTCTAATGAGCTGGTGAACCAATTTATAAAACAATGATAAAGAAGCAAAAATCATTTACTATGCTGTCGCAAGGCGATATCATCACTATTCACTCAAATAATTGCAGTGAAACAGAGATTATTTGTATATTAAGGAGGTCATTATGTCTAAAAATTTGAGAGCTATAGTTTATTTGATAGTATTCCCTGTTATTGCTTTAGTTATATGCCCTTTAATTGGGCAGCGAGTTTATGAGTATGGTATGTCATCGTATAATATATTTTTAACATGGTGGTGGTATGCTGGGTATAGCATTTTAGTTGGTGTGATGATAGCTGCTGCTGCAAACAATTATATGTCAATTATTGGAGATAGCTTTATTCTCCGAATTGCGCCATTATTGGTTTCAAGCATAGTCGGTGCGCTTTTATACTATTTTTTTGTTTTTAACTTCTTTTATATTTATCCATTTGCTGGTAGCATAAGAGTTATGCTAGTTTTTGTGGCTGGCTATTTTGTCATTGGCTTATCCTCGCTGTTTCATAAAAATGATAAAGACATTTATTCTAGCTACAAAAACTCTAATTATAACGACATGAGAAAAAATGAAATTAGAGATAGCAAAAAGAACGAGCCTTGGTATTTATAAAAATTCCCTTCAATATAATTTATCAATCCGCCAAAGGACAATGCAGAACTTGCTCTGTGTTGTCCTTTTTATATAGCTCAATGAAATATAAAGTGATATGCTAAAATATATGCCTCCGGCTTTTAGCCATAACTTATCGCATTCAATATTATAAAAATAGGCATCGCCAATAAAATGACGATACCTACTTGATTTTTATAATTATTTTCGCTTCTTTTCAGACTTAAAGTCCATCATATTTAAGCGAGCTTCCTCTATTATCTGCTCATAGCTCAAATTAGTGTCCGCCGATACATTACTAATGCCATAACTAACAGAAGTTTGGTAGCCTTTGTTAAACTGCTTTTGCATTCCTTTAACCTGATGATAGCAACACATCATTTTTTGAGTTGTAGTATATATATTTCCGCCCCTACCAACAATTAAGAAGCCATCAATTCCAACCTTAGTTATTATCTCGCCCCTAAAGCTTGTCTTAACTGATTTTGCGACCTGCTCAATATAAAACTCAGCCTCTGTTTGACCATAGTTGTTATTAACAAGGCTGCATTCATCAATGTCAATAAACACAACATAAAAAGCCTTGTTGTCTTTCAGATACTGTTTTATCTCTTTTTCAGCAACTTTCCTCATATCAAGCTTTGTATTCGGATCAAGACTATATTGCTCAACAATTCTGTTAACCGCTATCTCCTCATCTCGAATACTGCTATCTAAATGTCTAAACTCAATTTCATTTATCTTTAACTTAGAGAAAGTATATGAATAGAAAATTGCCATTAAATATGTAATGTTGGCTAAAACACCAATAACAACATAGAATATATCATATTTAATGCCATTGTTTAGTATGTTAACTGAAAACAACATACAAACAGAATAAATAACTACAATTCCCATTATACTAACAGCGAATGATAGATTTTTCCTATCACTAAACACAACGTCTAGTATGTCCTTACTAAGCTTCTTTCTTGTTTTTCCAATTGAATATGGAGCAATCAAGAATGGTATAATTGAAACAATAATATATAAATCTCTAGTTATTAAAACCTCACCAAAACTTATGCCCAAAAATACCGATGCTATAGCAATCATTAATATTCTTCTTGAAAATAAATTTAAAGTGAATGCAAAAATGCCAAAAGCATTTACAAGGAATCTTTTTTTAGACATGAATCTAAATAAAATGGAATAAGAAATTATATAAAAGATTATAAAATACGCCTCAGTGTGAACGCCCAAGTTCGCTCTTCCCCAAAACAGAATGGAATAGTTAGCTAAAAAGCTTACTAGTATAAGCAAAATTAGATTTTTGCGGTATTCATATATATATGCCGCATATCGACAAACAGTTACATGATATACTAAAAATGAAAGAGCAAACGCTATAGATAACATCATACACTCATCCCTCCCTCAGATTCTAGCACAGATTTTTTTGCTTCTAATATCATATCTTTAATATTCGCCTTACTTTTTTTAGGATCATAAAAAGCATAGCCTACTTCACACCTCATCGGAAATACTTCATAATTAGCCGCTGTTTTAACTCGATTTAAAACTCTGCTTGCGATTATATCTATTTCCATTGTGTCAGTATTCTCGACAATCATGGCCATCTCAGACGCAGCAGTTCTAGCAAGGATGTGCCTTTTTTCAGTCAGTCCTTCAAAGCTTTCTGCCATATCTAGTATCATCCTGTCGCCACAATCAAAGCCAAATATTTCATTAACAAATTTCAGCTCTGGTGCGATAAGGGAGATAACACCAAAATTAGTTTTATCTAGTGTGCTATACTCAATTAGCATATCCTCAACAAACTTTCTGTTATAAAAACCTGTTTGCTCATCCTTTTCAACATTGCTAAGAATCTCTCTCTTTTTATTTAATATGCTAGCATATTTTGATTGTTGCTTCATAGCCTCCGATTTGTATGAATTTAATCTCATAAAGTTAATTATATATAGTAAAGTAAAGAAAAACAAAAACATATTAAGTAATAGCGATGCCATTACTATATAGATAAGCTCTGGCAAATAAACATCTGATATTAAAAGAGCATATTGAGAAGTAGAAAAGGCTAAACCAAAAACACCATAAGCAGCAACCATCGGAGAATATATGCTCTCTGTTGTGACTCTTTTTATATCCTCAAGCGATAAAGTTTTTCTAAAGATAACAAAGAAAATTATCATCATAAAGCAAGCATGGAATAAACTTGTGCTTAATATAGATGGATTTGTCAAAACTTCTGCATATGAAACTCCATAATATATAGATAACACAGCCACTAAAGGAAGCAGAACAACGCTCATTGACATAGCTATTATAATCGACCCATTGAAGCTTTGCTCTATTGTTGCTTTTGAAGTGAACTTATATGCAAGGAAATATAACAGCAATAAATATACATATATATAAGCCATGCTTATTCCGATATAAATATACCCAGCCACCGCTAATGTTATTATTAAAGAATATGTCACCTGTACTGATATCTTCTTGCTTCCGCCATTAAGTAGATACGAAGATGTATCTAAAACTAAAGTGTTGTATATAAAGAATAGCACAACTGTACCAACCATATATACAAGATCAAGATTAAGCATTCATTATCCTCCCCTATTTACAATTAACACAAGCCTTAACACTTAATGTTATCTCTATTTAAAAATAAATTTATATCTTTTTATACTATAGGGTGACCGATATAATCTGAACCAGCCCATAATAGCTATCCATACATAATCCGAATACGCAAGTATTCTATCTTCGTCTGCCTTGCTTAAAAGCAAAATCTGATTACTCTGGGCTAATTCGGATTATATCGAGCACCCTAGAATTATTATAACATATGTTAATAAAAAAATAAACTATTAAAAAATAAAAAATATTTTTATTTTTCATGCAATAAAACAGCTTTCTCATGCATTAACCTAATGAAAGGGATAAGAAATCCCAAGAGATAGCTTAAGATATCTCCTTTAAATAACATATATAAATTTTGAAAAGGACGTGACTTATATGAAAAACACTTTTAAAACAACTTTTGCTCTTGCAGCAGCCGGTCTTGTAGCGGCAGGCGGATTTTATGGCTACCAATCGCTAAACAGCAACGAAATTTCTTCTGTGGTTTCTCTTGATGTAAACCCAAGCCTTGAACTAAACCTTGATGACGATAACATAGTTAAAGGCTACAACGCTCTTAATGATGATGCTAAAACTGTTATTGGTGATATGAAGCTTGAGGGTGTGGATGTTGATCTTGCAATGAATGCTCTTATTGGTTCAATGCTAAAGAATGGATACCTAAACGATATCACAAACTCTCTTCTTATTTCTGTTGAGTCTAATGATGACAAGGTTGAAGAGGCTCTTTCCAAAAAGCTAACTGCTGATGTTACAGAGATTCTTTCTGGTTCTGGCTTCTCTGCTGCTGTTATTGGTCAGATAGCTGATGAGGCTGCTGAAGAGATAATAGAAGAAATTGCTGAAGCTAACAACATCTCAAAAGCTAAGGCTCAATTAGTTAAAGAACTAAGCGAAAAAGATGATAAATATAGTGCAAGCGAGCTTTCTGCTCTTTCTATCACAGAACTTGGCTTAATTGATGATGATATTATTCCAAACGGTAATGTAAGCGAAAATGCATATATCGGAACCCAAAAGGCTACTGAAATTGCTACTTCCCACGCTAACACTCCAAATGCTATTATTGAAGAAACTGATATAGACTTTGAAAATGGCAAAATGGTTTATGAGATTGAGTTTTCTATCGATGGAGTTGAATACGACTATACTGTAGATGCAATTACTGGCGAAGTTATAGAGTTTGACAACGAAATTGACGATCATATCGACCTAGATGATGACGACGATATGTATGACGACCTAGACGACAATGATGATGACGATAATATCAGCACTCAAAATATAATGTCACAATCTTCTGCAACTAACATTGCTTTCTCCCATGCTGGTGTTTCTGGCAAGGTAACTGATATTGAACTTGACAATGATGATGACAGAGCTGTTTATGAGATTAAGTTTTATGCTAATGGAACTGAATATGAGTATGAAATTGATGCAGTTTCTGGTAGCGTTCTAAAATCTGATATTGAAGTTGATGACGATTTTGACGATATGTACGACGATGATGATGATATGTACGATGACAATGACGACGATGATGATGATATGTACGACGATCTTGACGATGACGACGATGATATGTACGATGACGATGATGACGATAATATCAGCACTCAAAATATAATGTCACAATCTTCTGCAACTAACATTGCTTTCTCCCATGCTGGTGTTTCTGGCAAGGTAACTGATATTGA
>CAYJEV010000006.1:0-6680 GCA_964369265.1 uncultured Oscillospiraceae bacterium | reverse complement strand
CAACTAACATTGCTTTCTCCCATGCTGGTGTTTCTGGCAAGGTAACTGATATTGAACTTGACAATGATGATGACAGAGCTGTTTATGAGATTAAGTTTTATGCTAATGGAACTGAATATGAGTATGAAATTGATGCAGTTTCTGGTAGCGTTCTAAAATCTGATATTGAAGTTGATGACGATTTTGACGATATGTACGACGATGATGATGATATGTACGATGACAATGACGACGATGATGATGATATGTACGACGATCTTGACGATGACGACGATGATATGTACGATGACGATGATGACGATAATATCAGCACTCAAAATATAATGTCACAATCTTCTGCAACTAACATTGCTTTCTCTCATGCTGGTGTTTCTGGCAATGTAACTGATGTTGAGCTTGATGAGAATAATGGCAGAGCTGTTTATGAGATTAAGTTCTATGTTGATGGCACTGAGTATGAATATGAGATTGATGCAGTTTCTGGTAGTGTTCTAAAATCTGATGTTGAAGTTGATGACGATTTTGATGACGACAATGATGACAATGACGACGACGATAATGACGACGACGATGATCGTGATGACGACTAATTAATTCCTCCAATCCCTAAAATTCAATCATATATAAAGGCAGTAGCAGATGGTTAATTCTATCTGCTACTGCCTTATATTTTATTATTTAGGGTAGGGTGCCCGATATAATCCTAAAGTTGATGAATGATTATGCTGGAGTATCTATTTTATCGAAGTCGTTGCCGAAGATGTCAGTTAATAGCCAGTTTAGGGCATAGTGACGCTCTTTGACAACACCAAAGTCAAAGTTATTGCCAATGTCAATATTTTTAATTTTGCCCTCATAATAAGCCCAATGGTATCTCATCATAAGATCTTGTTGGAACAGCATTTCAGAAACATCTCTAAGCTCTGCCTTTTCTGCTATTTCCTCTAAGTTAGCAAACTCTTTTGTTAGCCTTGCAAGCGCACCAACATCACAAATCTTTGTCACATCGTTTAGCTCTTTAATATATCCAAGCGCCCAGAATAGCAAAGCAGAACATTCATATCTCCATATCATTTGAATGCTATTATGCTCATTATAGGATTCTGAGTTAATATATTCTAGCTCATTTTTAGTTAAGTGAGGAATAATGTTATATACTTCATTTACATTTTGGAAGTAGTTAAATGCTTTTTGGACACTATGCTCCTCATCATGCAAAATAGCTTCTGAATATAAACCAACAGCAAATAGAGCTATAGCCCTGCTTGCAATTTCTTCGGTTGTCCTTAGCTTCACTTCATCAGATCTAAGCGACATTGTCATGTTTTCTACAAAAGGAAGATTCTTGTTTTTTACAACTTCAAGAGTTTCTTTAGCTCTTTTAGCATCCTCTTCGCTCTGTTCTCCCCTATTTGGGTATAGCATATCCGCTGGCATTGATGGCAGGAATTCTGTTAGCTTGCTTTCGCCTTCTGCGCTGAAAACTAGCTCATGCTTTCCGTTTAGAATGTCTAGGTTAGCCATAATTAGGAAGGCATTTAAATCATTTGCTGTGTGAATAATTTGAGAGTATATGTAGTTAGTTCTCTCGTCATTATCATCCTCTTCAAATCTAATACCAACCATAGCATTCCAAAGCCCAAATTGTTGAAGAAGCCCTTTTTGAATTTCCTTATGTGGAGTGTCAATCTTGCCATAAAAATTAGCCATGCCATTAAACTGCCCCATAAGCTTTTCTCTTGTGTTAGCATGTTCTGGAATATCAACCAATACAGCTGAATTATCTTGCAAGATAACCTCATATCCTGCCTCAACAGGCACAACCTCATTAACTACATTGCCAAGCCTTTTAGTTAAAGCCTCTTTAACTTCATCAAGGCTTTTAAGATTTCCAACTAAAGTAAATACAAACATTTTCTCTTTCCTTTCTTGATTAACATAAATTTCAAGGGCGAATGTATGCCGCTATCGCAGCAGCATACATCGCCCTTATTTTATTTGGTTTAGTCGTGAATTGGCTTCATTGTTGGGAATAGAAGTACATCTCTAATGGAGTAGCTGTCTGTCATTAACATAACAAGTCTGTCAACACCAACACCTAAGCCACCAGTTGGAGGCATAGCATACTCAAGCGCATTGATGAAGTCCTCATCAATCTCGCCAGCTTCTTGATCGCCCTTGTTCTTCTGCTCTAATTGAGCCTCAAAACGCTCTCTTTGGTCAATTGGGTCATTAAGCTCGGAGAAAGCATTAGCATACTCTCTACCCATAATAAACAGCTCAAAACGCTCTGTTACAGTTGGGTTAGATGGGTCTTTCTTAGCAAAAGGAGAAATCTCAACAGGATGTCCCATAACAAAAGTTGGGTCAACAATGTTTGGCTCAACATATTTCTCGAAGAACAGCTCCATAACATTACCTCTGTTATGATGCTTCTCAACTTCAATATGATGCTCCTTAGCAACAGCAACAGCCTCTTCTAATGTTGTTATATTAGCAAAGTCAACGCCAGAAGCTTCCTTAATAGAATCAAGCATTGTTATTCTCTTAAATGGTGAGTCAAAGTCAAGCTCTGTGCCGTTGTAGCTAATCTTTCCTGTGCCATGTATTTTATGGGAAACAGCTCTGAACATCTCTTCAGTCATTTCCATAATGCTGTTATAGTCAATAAACGCCTCATACAATTCAAGCATTGTGAACTCTGGGTTATGGCGAATAGAAATGCCCTCATTACGGAATACTCTTCCTATCTCATAAACCTTATCAAGTCCGCCAACAATTAGTCTTTTTAGGTGAAGCTCTAAAGCTATTCTTAGATACATTGGAATATCTAGGGCGTTATGATGTGTGTTAAAAGGACGTGCAGTCGCTCCACCAGCAATGCTGTTAAGCACTGGTGTTTCAACTTCAAGATATCCTCTATCATCAAGGAAGCGTCTTAGCTCTTTAATAACAGCAGAACGCTTAATAAATGTATCCTTAACTTCTGGGGAAGTTATTAAATCAAGATATCTTTGGCGATATCTCATATCCATATCCTTTAGCCCATGCCACTTATCTGGAAGAGGAAGAAGGGACTTAGATAATAGCTTAATTTCTTTTGCTTGAATGGAAATCTCGCCACGTCTTGTTCTAAAAACAACGCCTTCAACGCCAATAATATCGCCAATATCCCATTTGCCAAACTGCTTATAATTTTCTTCGCCAACTAAATCAATTTTGATGTAAATTTGGATTTTGCCTTTTGTGTCATGAAGATCGACAAAAGATGCCTTTCCCATATCTCTCCATGTCATAATACGGCCAGCTAGGCTGACAGTTTTATTTTCCATCTCTTCAAAATTATCAATAATAT
Organism: uncultured Oscillospiraceae bacterium; assembly: GCA_964369265.1. GTDB lineage: Bacteria > Bacillota > Clostridia > Oscillospirales > Ruminococcaceae > DAMCAP01. The sequence goes on along the minus strand of CAYJEV010000006.1, from coordinate 3,325 downwards.
CTGAAGTGTAAGCATCTCTCTTATATGAAGTAATAGCATATGGGTCATTGCCTTCTGCTTTTAGCTCTGCAAGCTTTTCACGTCTAATTTTCGCCTGTTCAAAAAGATCTATCCCAGCTTCTTGTTCGTTTAGTAATTCCTTGTTATCCATTTTATGATTTCCTTTCAAAAACATATAAAAGCTCGCAAACGCCTTCTTTTATATGAAATAAACCTTTGCTTTAAAATACCTGTTTTTGCTGTACGCTAGAAAATGCGAACTTATTCGTTCGCATTGCTTCTATTACTTAACACTAATGTTTAAAATCTTATACTTAATCTCGCCAATTGGAGCATTAACTATAACCTCATCGCCAGCACTCTTATTTAATATAGCTTCGCCAACAGGAGAGTCAACAGTTAGAGTATCAGTTGCATTTTTGCCCTCAACAGTTGTTACAATCTTATAAACCATCTCTTCGTTATACTCAACATCAAGCAGAGTTACAGTTGTTCCTATAGCAACAACATCAGATGAAAGCATAGATTCATCTATAACCTCAACATTTTTAACTTGTTCCTCAAGAACAGCAATCCTCGCTTCAACAATAGCTTGCTCATTTTTAGCCTCATCATATTCGCTGTTCTCGGAAAGGTCGCCATAGCTTCTCGCTACTCTAATTTTCTCTGCTATCTCATCACGTTTAGTAACCTTTAAATCCTCTAGTTCAGCTTTCAAGTTTGCTAAACCCTCTTTGGTCATTTTGATTTTCTCAGACATCAGTTTTCTCCTTTCACCTTCGTGACTAATATTTAAATTGTTATTTGATACTATTACAATAAACTAAATTATATTCCTATAATTAGAAATTGTCAAGTGTTTATTATACTATTCTTCTTTGCTAGCTTCGTTAGTTTCATTAGCTTGCTCATCTTCAGCTATTTCGCTAGAATTAGAGCTTTCTTCGCTATTTATGCCATCAAGCTCTGGTAATGGAGGCTCAGTAGAGCTGCCATCTGGGAAAAGTGTATCCTTAATTTGAACGCCCAAAAGCTCTAAAGCCTTTGAGATTTGATCGTCTGAATTATAATCTAAGTTCGGCAACATATTCATTAGCTCTTGGCTCATCTTAACTTCAAAATCAGGCTTAACACCAACCCCCTCAAAATTCTCTGAATATGGAGGAAGGAAATGCGCAATTGTTAAGTCTAAAGCTGAACCATCGCTAAGTTTTTTAATATTTTGAATTGATCCTTTTCCATAAGACTGCATGCCAACTATATTTGCCTTTTCATAGTCTTTAAGAGCTTGAGCGAATAGCTCTGCTGCTGAAGCAGTTTTTTCGTTTATAACAACAACCATTGGCATTTCAATAGAGCTTGCATCGCTTTCTGCTAGTATCTCTGTTGTGCCATCCCAATAATTTGCTGATACAATTGGGCCTGCTGGTAAAAGTATATCAAGAATTTCTGTTACAGAATCAATTGTGCCTCCAGGATTTGAACGAACATCAAATATTATACCTTGAGCTTCTGCCTCCATCGCTTGGCGAAGAATTCTATCAAACTGATGAGGAGTGTTATCGTTAAACTCTTTTATTCTAATAACAGCTATTTCGCCAATAGTGTTAAGCGCAACAGTTGGTATCTCAATGCTTCTTCTCGTTAGCTCAACATCATTCTCAACCGCATCGCTTCTAACCCTTAGAGTAACAACAGTTCCAGGCTCGCCATTTATTGCTGACACAGCCTCTTCATAGTTTTCAGAAGTTACTGAAAGATCATCAACCTTAACTATTACATCCCCAACTTGAAGCTCTGCAACACTGGCTGGAGAATCCTCGTATATCTCTTGAATTTTAATATAACCATCAACATCTCTTGTGAACACAGCGCCTATGCCGACAAGACTTCCTGAAAAGTCAGAAGTTATTTTAGCATAGTCTTCTGCTGTTAGGTATATTCCATACTTATCATTTAAGCCCTCAACATAGCCTTCAATTATATTGTCTGATAAATATTCTTCATCAATATCGCCAAAATAATTCTCCCTAACATACATATCAACTTCATTTAGCTTTGAATATATCGCTTCTCTTTCGTTGATATCAGTTACCTTATCTTCAAAAATCCCAGCAGAATATATCATTGTCATTATAAAAGTAACAGCAGCAAACATTATAGCCAAGCTAATTGCTGCCCCCACAGAAATTTTTCTATTCATTATATTTATTATCTCCTCAAGTTTCGTTGCAAATTGTCGATTTTTTAAGGATAACATATTTGGAGCTTTTATGCAAGCACAATTCGGTTACATTTCTGTTATACTGTTATAAACATTTCGATATAATAGCAAAAGCCCCACTCATAATTAAGTAAGGCTTTTTGTAATTTAGCTTATGCATCTTGTTTTGTATCAGCTATTTGTATTTCACGAAGATTCACACCTTGTGGAAGCTCATAAGCAAACTTAATTGTTTTTGCTACATCTTCCACCTTAATTGCGCCAACGCCAACTGATTCTTTCCAAGCAAAATAATCACTTTTAAGTTTATCACTCGTTGTATGATGAACTAGCTCTGTGTCAACAGCGCCAGGACAAATTCTCATTACTCTAACATTATATGGAGATAATTCCCCTCTTGCAACTTCTGATAATCCAACAACACCATATTTTGTTGCACAATATGCTGCATGATTTCCAAAAGGTTTAACCCCTGCAATAGAAGAAAGATTAACTATTGTACCACAGTTTCTATCTTTCATATCATTCATAACAATCTGCATACCATTCATAACGCCCATAACATTAACATTTAGCATGTCTTGCCATTCTTTTGGATCTTGGCTTTCAAGATTACCTAATAGCATTATGCCAGCATTGTTTATTAGTAAATCAGTTTTGCCATAAACTGACTCAGCTTTTCTAATAGCATTTTCAAAAGCCTGCTTATCAGTTACGTCAACTTTTTCGCATATCGTATTTTGCAAACCTAGCTCTTCGAGTTTTTCAAGCCTTCTTGCAAGCAGTAAAAGCGGATAGCCAGATTTATTAAATTCTAAAGCCAAAGCCTTACCAAAACCTGAGCTTGCACCTGTTATTACAACTAATTTTTTCATTATACTTTCTCCTCTTAATTGACTTTTTGCTTATTATAGTATAAAATACTCTTATAGGATATTTTCCATTATAATATTAAAATTTATATTAGTCAATAAGGCACATCATTTTCACTAAGGGAAAGAAAGGTAACTAATGGATAAAATAATTGTAAATTCAGAAATAGAAATAACATTAAAAATGATTGGAGGTAAATGCAAACCTTTAATTTTATACATGCTTATA
>CAYJEV010000005.1:39171-41216 GCA_964369265.1 uncultured Oscillospiraceae bacterium | reverse complement strand
GAGCTTAAGTAGCTGCTTTGCGAGTTCATTTCAGAAATCAAAGTTTCAAGCGCTGTGAATTGTTGGATATATCTATCCTGCTCCATTTCCAATTTATCTTGCAGAGTTACAATATAATCATCAATATCATCGATTGAATTTTGAAGTGAGTTTTGGATAACGCTAGTTGGCGCATATTGAGATCCAGCTCTCTCAACTAATATGCCTTTAACTGCTCCTGTCATACCAGCATACTTATCTGTTACTTCCTTAATATTAACCATTAGGCCAGCTTCGCCGTCTTCTGTTCCACTAGCAGTAAATGCATTTCTAACTGCATCTGGGTCTTCCGCAAGAGCAGCAGCAAACTTAGTTTCGTCAAAAGTTAGTTTACCATTATCCTTATAGTCAGTTGATACAGTTATTCCCATATCCTCAAACTGCTCTCTCATGGAGCTCGGAATAATAAATCTTAAATCATCAGCTAATGCATTAATATCTGAATCGTTAAATAGCAAGCCCTTCTTAGCTTCTTCTTCCCAAAGCTCAATTTGAGATTCAGACATATCTTTCTTCATTGCATCAGTTAAAGGAGCATAATCTCTATCTGGCTTCTCGCTAACAAGAGAGTTAATTTCTTCGATTAGCTTATTATAATCCTCTATCATTGTCTTAACAGTTTCTGTTGCATCTTCTGTGTTGATAGTGGAATTGAACTTAATAGCCTCTGTGTCAGTTGCGAGAGTGTCGCCTTCATATCCAAAAGCCTCATTTAAACTAACAGTCATGCCATCAAGGTTAACAGTGTTGCTTGAGCGAGTCATCTCAACAACTTCGCCTGTCGCTTCAAATTTAACACTAAATACTGCATCATTGCCTTGTTTTACTTCATAATCAGTGCCTTCAACACCAAACATTACATCAGCAACATTTCCTGTAAGCTCAATGTTACCACTAGCACCAGGCTCATTAGAAGTTATAATAAATCTATCTGTAACTTCTTGATAGTTAACTGTAACACCTAAATCTGACTCATTTATAGCCTTTACTATCTCGCTTACACTACTATCCCAAGTTAAATCAAGATCGCTAAGGTTCAGTTCCTTATCGCCATTCTTGATTATTAGATCTTCTGATTCATCAATAGCAGTTGTTCTTTCAAATCCAGCCTCTGAAAGACTAGCAGACATGTTTAGTCTGTTAGATTCGCCTTTCTCAACTCCTAAAATTCCATTGCTACCAAGCACACCAAAAGAAGCACTTGTTAAAGCAAGTGTTGAACTGAAGTCTTCTGTTCCGCCTGTATTTGGTAGTGTAGTTTTAAAGGACATAGAGCCATCAGCAGCCATACTAACTTCAATTCTGCCAGAACCAAACTCCTTGTTTAGCTTATCTTGAATATCAGCTCTAATCTCTTCATTAGTTGTTGTGTCGGTATATTCCTCAAGGTTAATTGTTTTCGCCTCGCCGTTATAAGTAAATGTCAAGGAAGCTTCGCTTAGCTTGCCTTGAAGAGTAACTTCTTCAGTTAGCTTGATATCGTTTGTTGCAACCAAGCCATCAGTTGTAATTTTTCTTTCATCCTCTGTCATGGAAGTTTCGCCTTCTTCTAAATAGCCAAGACTTTGAAGTATATCGTGAGTTCCGCCAGCAAGCTCTAGTTTATTACCATGCTTATCTGTGTTAACAAAAGCAACCTTGTCGCCCCTCATTTCAACCTTAACAACATCAGATAGCTTAGTATCTTCTAAAGAAAGGTCAATTTCTGACATTTGTTTGTTTATTGCAGCAACAACGCCTTCTTTTGTTGAAAAGTCAAACTCATCCCCAGCCTCAAGAACGATGTTATATGTGCTACTACCATAAGTAATCTTTATCATTCTATCTTCAATTAAATTAAGCTCGCTTGCTGGAGCTTTTGTTGATAGTAAGCTATCAGAAACCTTGCCGTTTGAGCTCATTGTTGTGTTAGATGCTGTTGATTTAACACCAAGAATTGAAAGCGCAGAGGAGCTCATTCCGCCAACTATTGTCACCATATCGGCATTATCGCCCATTGCAGTTGT
>CAYJEV010000005.1:0-39071 GCA_964369265.1 uncultured Oscillospiraceae bacterium | reverse complement strand
CTAGTTGTACTTGTACTTAATCCACCTATAGTTGACATAATTATCTCCATTCCGCTGCATTGCAGCTATTTTAATTTATCTAATTTAATTATTACGTTTACTATCCCTATTCTTATATATCGGCAAAACAAAAAAATAGTTAAGCACAAAACTTAACTATTTTAATATTATTTTATATAGTTCCATCCTCGTTGTGGTGAGGGAACTCGTTTACTCTAATACAAGCCTTCGTAATCTCAGTTGCTAATACATTCTCATAGCGATGAGAGTATACACTAATCAAAGGAGTAACTGCTCTCTTATCTTTAACAACATATTTTGGAGGAAGATTAGTTAAAGCTAGCGCCATAACGTCAACTTTGCATCTTAAGCATGTGCATACACTAAGCTTTGCCATGAACTCCTCAACTCTCTCTTTGACAAGCACTTCCATTACACTAACAAAAGAGAAATGCTCTTCAACTTCCTCATTAGCAGCTGATGCATCCTTTAAAATAATGACATCTTCTGGTTTAATATTTTCAGCAATTTTATCAATACTATCTACCACTGTAATTTCCTCCTCGCTCTCAGCTACTAATTCATCTAAACTATTCTCCAAAGACTGCCTTATCTCTTCTGCAAGATCTTTGATCTCTTGTTTAGACTCAACCTCAACATTTTCAGTTACTTCTGCCTTTGTTTCCAACACCTCAGAGCTATCATCTTTGTTTGATAATAAGCTCATTACATGGTTTGTTTTGTTTGTACGCTTTGCCACAAAGCCTTCCTCCCTATCTTATTCTCGTTACAACTTCTTCAATAAATTCGCTATAATCTTTAGCTGGATTTGACTTAGGGGCATAGTCCAATATATTAGCTCCATGCGCTGGCGCTTCAGATGCAGCAACTCCATTTCTAATCTTTGAATCAAAAATTACTGTCCCAAGCTGACCGGCAACTGTCTCTGCCATCTCTGCCACATCCTTACCTAAGTTAGTGCGTCTATTAAATCTAGTTAAAAGTATGCCGAGAACCTGAAGATTTGGATTAACAGTCGTTTTAACAACCTCAACAGTTTCTTTAAGCTGTACAAGCCCAACTAAACTTAGTATCTCAGCTGCCATTGGTATGATTAAATAATCAGCAGCAGCATAGGCATTGATAGTGAGTATATTTAGCGCTGGCGGAGTATCAATTACTATAAAGTCATAATCTGACTTAACTTCCTTAAGGGCATTTTTCAATAACAATTGCACACCCTCCCCAGAAAATGACCCCATTTCGCTAAGCAAAATATTAGATGTTATAACATCGCCATAATCTTCTGTTTTGCGTATTGCTTGTTTTGCTGTAACTTCGCCTCTCAAAAGCTCATAAGCAGTTAAACCTTTTTCAATATCAATCCCCAAACTAAAGCCTAAGTTACCCTGAGGATCTAAATCTACTGATAGCACTCTTTTGCCCATCTTAGATAGTCCCACAGCTAAAGTGCTAGAGGAGGTTGTTTTGCCAACTCCGCCCTTTTGATTTGTAAACACTATAGTAAATGCCACTACCACTTACCTCCACTACTATTACTTGCTGACAAACTTATCTATCAAATCTACAAGTCCGCCAATTTCAGGCTTAGAAAGCTGAGCGTCTGCTCCAACTTCCCTTCCCTTAATCTGCATCTCTTCACTAATTAGAGATGAGAATATAATTACAGGCTTTTTCTTTAAAACACTATCTTCTTTTACTAGTCTTGTTAATCTATGTCCATCCATTTGAGGCATTTCAATGTCAGTTATAATAAGCTTAACTTCATCAAGCTTTTCTGGATCTTTTCTAATATTAGAAACATGATCCCACAGCTCTTTACCATTATTAAACATCTCAACATTTGTATATCCAGCCCTTGCAATTGAATCCAAAATAAGCTTTCTAAGAAGCTGAGAATCCTCTGCCAAAAGTATCTTCTCTGGTCTAGCAGCTCTTGGCTGAATAGCTAATTGAGATTCTTCTGTAATTGTTGTTTCTGTTGCAACGTCTGCAATAATTTTCTCAAAATCTAATATTACAACCAAGCTTCCCTCGCTCTCAACTATACCTGTTGAGATACCAGCATTCTCAAGATTGATAGTTACATCAGGAGATTCAATTTCATCCCAACCCATTCTCTCAATCCCAACAATTGTATGCACTCTAAATGCAATATTTATTCTGTTAAAGCTTGTTATCATAAACAAATCTCTAGCATTTGGTGTTGTTTCTTTTCCAGTTAAGTAATAAGGAAGGTCGATTACTGTGAATACAGTATCTCTTGGCTTGAATATCCCCTCCACAGCTTCATGAGAGTGAGGTACTGGCTTAGTTTTATCAGACATCATTATCTCTTTAACCTTAGCAACATTTATACCATATAGCTCATCATACACTGTAAATTTCATTATTTCTATTTCATTTGTACCAGTTTCTAGCAGAATTTCTGTTCTAGCCATGACCACGCCTCCTCTAATTATATAACAACTTCTTTTTTACCAATAACTCTTATAGTAACTGTGCCAGTTTCAACATCAACAAACATTGTCCTCGCACAATCTTGCCCCACATCTTCACCAGATATTCTAACTGCCTCTTTTCTAAGCGCAGCCTTAACTGCTTCAACATTTCTCTGCCCTATATTACTTAGAGCTGTCGCATTCATTTGGCTTTTGAACATCTGCGCTCCGCCTGCAATTTTGCAGACATAATTTCGCTTGTTTCCGCCAAACACTTGCATTTTTCTAAGCGTTTCTTGTATTGCTGTGTTAGCAAACTTATAGGGGTTTGCCTCCATGGGATTTGGTGTTTCTGGTAATAGTATATGGATTAAGGCAGCTAATTTTATAACTGGATCATATATACTAATTCCAACACAAGATCCCAGTGCATAAGTGATAAGTTGTCCAGTATTGCGCTTGATTTTCATGTCAGCTATCTGTACAGTTACTTGATCTTTCACTATAATCCACCTAATTTCGTTAATATTCTCTCAAGAGATTCAACAGTTGGTATTGTTAAAACGCAACCCTCATGTTGCTTATCCCCTAATACGAATTTCCCTGACATCATAATCAGTTTGTCAGCTTCGTATCCAACCTCTACCATTGGGACATTAAGTATCCCACCAAGCATGTTTATTGAAGTATCAGGAACCAATAACCTAACCTCCATATCAGTCAAGTTAGATAAAGCAGTGACATAAGAAGAAATTATGATATTTCCAATCTCTGTGAAAGCTGAATGTGCCATTTCGTCAATGTCGTCATATGTTGAAAGAGTTTTGCCCATCATAAGCTCTGTCATTGCACTTGCAAAGTCGAGTCTTAGTATAAAAAGCATTACACCCTCAAGTTCACCAGTAAATCTTGAACACACCCCAATTACAGGGTCTTCTGGGTTCCCAATATAGTACATTGCCTTTGCAAAGCTAAGCACACTAACCTCTGGCAGAGTTATGCTCACAGATGTTCCAAGCATACTAGATATTGAAGTTGCGGCATTTCCTGTTCCTATGCTGCCAAGCTCCCTCAAAATATCTCTGCACATGTCATTTATATTATCATAATCAATTTTGCCCATATCACTTACTCACTCCCTACTATCTTCTTAAACCATTTATTGTTTGTTGAACTTCATCAGAGGTTTGCATCATTTTAAGAACATATGAATATGCTCTTGAGCTTTCAATTGTGTTTGCCATTTCAAGCGCTGTATCAACATTAGAGTTCTCTAATGCCCCACGCATTACTTTAGCTTCATTATTTATAACTGCCTCGCCATTTTTGGTAATAGGTACATACTCTCCATTACCTAAAGCTACCATACCATCTGTATTAGTAAAGTTGAACACAGCTGGTATTGTTGTTAGCTCTCCTTCAGTGAGCACTATTGGTGCGCCATCTTCGCCGAGAACTAAGTTTCCATTGTTGTTAATTAAGTTAAAGCCTTCGCCATTTAGTGATAGTTGAAAACTACCATCTCTTGTGTAAGAAATCTCTTCAGTTGCTGGATTTTGAACCATAAAGAAGCCCTCGCCAGAAATAGCAAAGTTATAATCTCCTCCAACCATTGCAAAGCCACCATCTTGGAAGTTGGTGTTAGTATGGCTGATTCTTGAGCTTGTACCAGCATAAAGGTTTGTCGGCTCTTCGTCAGTTGCTCTCATGTTTGCGTATACTAAATCTTGAAAGACCGCAGTTTTTGATTTATAAGCTGTTGTGTTTATATTTGCTAAGTTATTTGCAACAACATCTAGTTTTTGTTGCTGTGTCATAGCAGCTCTAGCCGCTGTGTAAAAAGACATATTCATTATCTATTCTCCTCTGCACCCATGCACTCCCGCGCCCTTACAATAAGACTAATATTATTATCCTGGACCAAGCTTGTTCACAATCTGGCTCATTAGTTGGTCATACATTGACATAATCTGCGCGCTGCTTTGTAAAGCTCTTTGGCTAACCATCATAGCAGACATTTCCTCAACTGCACTAACATTTGAACGCTCAACAGCACCTTGAAGTATGCTAGGATTTGTAGAAGCAGTCGCCTCTCCAGTTGCTGTGAATGTGCCATGATCGTTTTTTAATAACTGCTCATCGTAGTTTTGGAAATCAACAACTGATATTGTTCCCATAACTTCATTTGTATCTTGATTATATATAGTTCCAGCAGTATCAACTGCTATTCTATCCATCCCAAGCTGAATTGGTGCGCCATCGCCTAAAACTCGTCCAACACCTTGCAGGGTTAAGTATCCTTCTTCATCTAAAGAGAAAGAGCCATCTCTTGTGTATACTGTTTCGCCATCGGCATTTTGAATAACAAAGAACCCTGTATCTTTTAAGGCAAAGTCTAAATTTCTGTTTGTTAAATCAAAAGAACCTTGAGTAAATGAAGTATAGTTTCTATCAACTGTCACACCCTTACCAACGCTTCCAACAAGCTCTGCATCTGTGTGGCCTTTATTCGTCGCCCTGTACATCATTTCCTCTTCAAAGCTTTTGAAGGTTAATGTATCTGCCTTATATCCAGGTGTAGACACATTTGCCATATTATTGGCAATTACATTTAGGTTTCTTGTTTCTGTTAAAACCGATGAAGTTACATTATAAAATCCTTGAAACATGCTTTCCTCCTTATTTAACACCTTCTGCTTTTAAGTAATTTTTAAGCTTACTTAGTGCAGAAGAATGAAGTTGCGACACCCTTGCCTCACTAATATTCATAACTGCCGATATTTCTTTCATATTTATCTCTTCAATATAATATAGCGAAATAACTATCTGCTCTTTTTCTTTAAGTAGTTTTATTCCCTCACTAAGAACTTCATGAAGTTCTTTTGTGATAAGTCTTTCCTCTGGTCTTTCGTTATCTACATCAGATGGAACTTGAAGAGTTCTTCTCTGCTCTCCAACCTCTTCAATCACCATATCTAAAGACACAACAGCTGACATTGAAGCTTTATCCATTATCTCTAAGCATTTTTCTTCGCTTAACCCTATCATGTTTGATATATCTGAAATGGAGGCTTCTTTTCCGTTAAGAGAGTAATATATAACTTTTGCTTCTTCTATATCTTTAAAGCCTTTTCGCACTGTTCGGGAAACCCAGTCTTTTTTCCTTGCAAGGTCAATAACCATTCCCCTAACACGCTTTGATATATATGTTTCAAATTTGATATTTTTATCAAGGTCAAATTTGTCAATGGCATTCATCAACATTATAACTCCCTCGTTTACAATATCTTCAACTTGATCAAACTTTAAATATACATTTCGCATCTGCAAAGCAACGCTCTTAACAATATAAATATACCTAAGCGCTATTTCCTGCTTTACATCAATTCTATTAGTTTGCTTATATAGCAGGAATAGCTCTTCATTTGTATAATCTAAAAAACAAGTGCTTTTAACATCGCTTGTCATTTAACTACCTCTAATCTTTTTTTACAGTCCCCACAGCTTGTATCTGAATATTATTTGCTATCTCATTAAAAGCAAGCACATATATATTTGGATAAAACTGCTCTAAAAGCTTGTATAGATGCGGACGGAGTACCTGACTTGTTAATATTATAGTTTCTTGCGATAGCTCTTGGAATTTTCTTATGTTCTCTCCAACTTGTGCAAGCATAGACTGCATTATTTCTGGATTGATAGCTAAGTAAATTCCTTGCTCGCTTCTGGACATGCTTGAAATTAACATCTTTTCAAGCTCTGCGTCTAATGTCATAACCATCATCTGCCCAGCATCGCAAAATCTTCTTGTTATTGTTCTCTTTAATGCAACACGTATATGCTCTACTATTGCATTTGCATCTATACCACCAACACTATGCTCAGAAATTGTTTCAAGAATAGTTTCCATATCCTTAATCGGTATGCCTTCTTTAACTAGGTTCACAAGTATTTTTTGAAGGCTGCTATATGATATGACACTTGGTACTATCTCATTAACAAGCTCTTCGGAAGTTTTCTTTGCATTATCTAAAAGCATCATAACTTCCTGGCGATTTATTAGCTCATATGCATGCTTTTTAAGTGTTTCGGAAAGGTGAGTAAGCATAACCGATAATGGGTCAATAACTGTGTAACCATAAATCTCAGCAAGCTCTTTATTTTCAGGCAGTATCCACTTACTAGGAATACCATATGCTGGCTCAATTGTGTCTATACCACTAACTGTTCCAGATGGTGATACTGGCTCTAATGCAAGGAAGTGATCGACTAGTATCTCACCTTTAGCAACTTCCTCTCCCTTAATCTTAACCACATACTGGTTAGTATTAAGGCTAGATCTATCTCTTAATCTAACAGATGGAATTACAAATCCCATGCTTTGTGCGTACTGCCTTCTAAATATAACAATACGGCTTATCATCTTACCGCCACTAGATTCATCCATCAGCGGTATTAAGCTATAGCCAAACTCAAACTCAATCGGCTCAACATTAACAAGTGAGTATACATTGTTTATATCACGATAATACTCTTCTTCTGTTGTCGGTTGTTCCTCAACGGGTTGAAGTTTCGATTTTTCTTCTTCCTCAGCCATAGTCTTCATTCGTTGGCTTATGTTATAACCACCATAAATGAATGTTGCTCCTAAAGCTGAAAGAGGAATAATAGGCATTCCAGGAACTACAACAAGCACAAGCAAAATTCCGCCTGTCATCATAATAGCTCTTGGCTGCATTGTAAATTGCTTTGATACATCTTCGTTCAAGCTTCCCTCAGAAACAGCTCTTGTTACTATCATACCTGTGGAGGTTGAGATTAAAAGCGCTGGTATCTGGGAAACAAGCCCGTCGCCGACAGTTGCAATTGAATAAACAGAAATTGCTGTGTTGAGATCCATTCCATTCATCAATATACCAATGGTAAATCCACCAATTAGGTTAATTGCTGTGATAATCAGGGACATTATTGCATCTCCCTTAACTATCTTGGTCGCACCATCCATTGCACCGTAAAAATCGGCTTCTCTTTGAATTTTTAGTCGTCTTTGTCTTGCATCTTGTTCAGTTATCAGCCCTGAGCTTAAATCAGCATCAATTGCCATCTGCTTACCAGGCATCGCATCTAGTGTAAAACGAGCAGCAACTTCCGCAACTCTTTCAGCACCTTTTGTGATAACTATAAACTGAACTAAAACGATAATGAAGAATATGATAAATCCAACAATTACATTTCCTTGAAGCACAAAGTCACCAAAAGAAGCAATTACAGCTCCAGCCTCGCCCTGTCTTGTTAGAATGTTTCTTGTTGAAGATATGTTAATGCCTAGCCTGAATAATGTTGTTATTAGTAGCAAGGATGGGAATATAGAAAATTCCAGTGGCTCTTTGATATTCATGCTAATTAGTAGAATTATCATTGAAACCGATATGTTTATAATAATTGTTACGTCTAGCATAAATGGGTCCATTGGTATAATTAGCAATAGTACTATCACTATTACAGCAAGCGCTACTGCATTATCAAGTATTCGTTTCATTCTTTACCTCAACTTATTATTTAGTCTATACACATAAACCAAAATTTCAGCTACAGCCGCATAATGCTCTCCAGGTATTTCTCTGTTAAGCTCTGACTGTGCATATAAAGCTCTAGCAAGGGGTCTATTTTCAACCACCGTTACCCCATGCTCCTCTGCCACACTTATTATCCTAAGTGCCAGCTCATCTTGTCCTTTCGCCACCACTTTAGGGGCATTATCTTTTTCTGTGTTATATGAAAGAGCAATAGCAAAGTGAGTTGGGTTTCTGATAATAACATCGGCCATTGGTACAGCCTGCATCATTCTCATTCTAGCCCTTTGTCTTTGCATTTCTCTTATCTTCGATTTAATTTCTGGGTTACCTTCTGTTTGTTTATACTCTTCTTTTATCTCTTGCTTAGACATTCGTATGCTTCTTTCATACTCCCATCTTTGGAAAAGATAATCAAAAAATGCAACAGCAATAAAAACCAAACTAACCCTAAATATTATTGTCATACACATCTCAAATGTAAAAGCTACCGAACGGCTTATATCCATGTTCATAGTTCTTGAGATGTCAATTAAGTATTGCGCCAAAAGCCCATACACAACATACAAAAGTATTGATATTTTTAGTATGCTTTTTAATAGCTCTACAAGATTCTTAAGAGAAAATAATTTCTTTATTCCTTGCAGAGGGCTTAGTCTACTAAACTTTGGATAAAAGCTTTTAGATACAAACAAAAATCTTGTCTGAACTCCAGCAGATACAATTCCAGCGAGCATACAAAGAAAAGCAAATGGCAATATAATTGCTGCTGCTGTTATCACAAAGTCCATGCCTATTTCGCCCATCATATCATTTGGAGGCGCTTCTTTACTAGCAACCAAACCTATATATCTTGTTGCGAAATCGGTTAATCGTTCATGCATATATGGAAATAACGCCTCTAGCGCTAAAAAAGCAACAACAACAGAACTAACAGTAACTATATCTTTGCTTTGAAATATATTACCTTCTTTTCTCTCGTCCCTTCGCTTTTTGGGCGTGGCTTTTTCGGTTTTTGAATCCTCCGCCAAGCCTTATCCCCCCTTTATGAACCCATTAACATCAATATTCCTTGCATAGAATCTATCATTTGAGCTATAGTATCCAGCAAATAATCTCCTATTGGAGAAATTAAAAGCCCCAAAATAACCATACCAACAATTATTCTTAGCTGAATGCTTAGTATAAAAAGGTTTACTTGAGGAATTATTCTCATCATAAGACCTATGCCAACTTCCACCAAAAACTCAAAACCAATAATTGGAAAAGCAAGCTTTACAGCTAAAAATACGCATTCTGTGAACATCATAATCACAGCCCACATAACATCATCACCAATTGAAAAGTTTCCATATGGAAGGACGGTATATGAGGTTGCCACAATTTTTATAAAAGCTAAATGCCCATCGACAGCAAAGAATAAAAGCAGAAAGTATAGCTGCAATATTCGGCCAGTGAGGGCAGTTTGGACACCAGTTTGTGGATCATAAACACTAGCCATAGAAAGACCCATCTGAGCATCCATTACTGTTCCGGAAAATGTTGATACCATTTCATAAATTGACATTATGAAACCTAAAAAATATCCCACAAAAAACTCTTTTAAAGCCAAAACAGCAAACATTATAGAGTTTGTCGCCACAATATCTGAAGCTGGTACTAAGGGATAAACTGTAAAGGATAACACCAAAACCAGCCCTGTTTTAAAAGTGTTTGGTATGCTTGTCCTGCCAAACACAGGATTTAAAAATATTGCGCCTGAAATTCTCATTATTATAAGCGCAAAGAGGAGGAAGTTTTCAACACCACCTATTGGCATACACTATCCTCCAGCTATCATACTGAATATCATTCTCGAAAAATCTTGAAGCAACATCAGTATTCTATTTCCCATTGACACCAATATTATACCAATTATAACTAGTTTTGGAACGAATGAAAGTGTTTGTTCGTGAATTTGTGTTGCAGCTTGAAGTATTGAAACAACAATACCAATCCCCATTGCTGCAATAAGTATAGGACCGCCTATTTGCATAGCCAAAACATATACTCTATAGAATACATCTCCTATCTCTCCAGTTGTCACGACAAACACCTCCTATCCTTCTATCCTGTAAAACTAGCCGCAATTGAGTAGAACAAAAGCTCCCATCCATCTAAAGTTACAAATAATAACAATTTAAACGGCATAGCTATAGTTGCTGGTGGCAACATGATCATTCCCATTGACATCAACGTACTAGATACTATTATATCTATTAGTAAAAATGGTAAAAACAGTAGCAGTCCCGAAGTAAATCCTCGTGTTAGCTCAGAGGTCATAAACGATGGCACTATAACTGTTATTGGAAGCTCTTCTGGCGGCATTGGCTCGGTTATCCCAGAAAGCTCTATAAACATATTTAATGTGCTAATCTCTGTATGACTAAGCATAAACTCCTTCATAGGCACAATGGCTCGCTCGACAGCGACTTCCGACGTTATTATTCCCTCGTTATAGGGCTGGTAAGCTTCGGTTTCAATCTCTTCAATTACCGGACTCATTATAAACAAGGTTAGAAATAACGCTATACCTATTAGAACCATATTAGGAGGCGTTTGTTGCGTTCCTATTGCTGTTCTTGTGAAAGACAGGATGATTACTACTCTAACAAAAGATGTCATCATGATAATAATTGATGGCAAAAGCATCAATACTGTCATGAGGAACATTATTTCGAGTGTCGGCACTTGCTCGGCGTTTATGCTAACCAAGGCATCTGTATTCATTCGCTTTGTTCCTTCTTCCCCATCTTATCGAATATCGCCTTAAAGCTTACGGGCTCAGGCATTTTTATCTCCTCGAGATCCTGTTCATTAAGCTCTTTAAGCACAGATATTCTTCCAGATGTTATTCCAACTAACATTACCTCTCCTGCAACCTTAATGATAGCAATAGCTTTGTCTTGCCCTACAAAAACTTGATCTAAAATCTTTATATTTCCAGACATCCCTCTTGATTTATGTATTGTTCCAACATATTTTGTTGCGTAGTAACAAAGGAATAACACCACAATTAGTGTTCCTAAGGTTGTAATCCCTGATATAATTGCCTCAAACATAGCTTAACCTAATATGCCATCAGCAATTGCTTCTCTTGATAGAATTTCTGTAATTCTAATCGCAAAGCTATCATCAACAACCACAACGTCGCCTTGAGCAATGCATTGACCATTAACAAACAAATCAACATGTTCGCCAGCAATCTTATCAAGTACAACAACAGAGCCTTTGTTAAATTCTAATATATCTCTAACAAACTTCTTTGTTCTACCAATCTCAACAGATACCTCAACTGGAACTTTCTTAACAAGCTCAAGGTTTGTACCGTGTCCATCTTCAACACCCATTTGATGCAGGTTAGGACGTGGTGGGGTGCCAACCTTAACAGTTTTAGGGTCACGCACTGTTGCAGTGCCTTGTCCGCCCATTCCAGCTTGCCCGCCCATCTGCATACGCATCATTTCCATCATTTGATTCATTGTAGCTGCAAGCTGATCAAATTGAGGAGAAGACTGCACAGGTGCAGCATATTGTACAGGTGCTTGAGCTACTGGTTGCTGAACTGGAACTGGTGCTACAGGCACAGGAGCTGGTGCTACAGGTGCAGGAGCAGCAACTGGAACTTCTACAACCGGTGCAACTGGAGCAGCTTCAGCCACAACTGGCACTTCTTGTACAACAGGAGCTGGAGTTTCAACAACTGGAGCAAGAAGAGTTTCAGCTTCTTCCTCTTCAGCATCAATAATACCAAAACCTACAACTATTTCCTTTGCAAGATCTACTGGAATTAAGTTTAAAAACTCACTCTCAACATTATCGCCAATTTTAAGTGTAAACCTAATTTCAATCATAACTTCATAAGTACCGAAATACTTATCCTTAAAGCTTTCAGTTCCCTCTACTTCAAAGCAAACTGGAGTTGTAATATCGACAACTCGGCTTAGTAGCTCAGATAATGCTGTTGCAGAAGCACCCATCATCTGATTCATTACCTCACCAATTGCACTAGATGTTATTTCATCCATTACGAACTCTTCATCAGGTATTTCCATACCCATGAGCATTCCAACAATGGCCCTTACATCATCACGCTTTAATACCATTACATTATCGCCAACTATACCCTCAGAGTATGCTATTTCAACTCCAACAGCTGGCTCAATGTTCTCCATTTCAAAATCTGACCTTCTTCTAGGTCTAACAATCGGCGTTGTTATGTCAACTCTAGCACCAAGCATATTAGAAATAGCTGTTGCAGCTGAACCTAAACTAATATTGAGTATTTCGCCGATTGCATCAATTTCCATGGAACTTAATATTTTTTTATCGTCCATCTATAGTTCTCTCTTTCTGGCGAATACAGCCCTTACTTTCCAATTTCTAAGGCTTTTTGTGCCATTAGCTGTACTGCATTAAATGCAGTTATATTTGCCTCATATGATCTAGTTGCAGCCATTGCATCAGCTGTTTCCTTAATTGGATCAATATTAGGCAGAGTCACATATCCAAGCTCATCAGCATCTGGATGTTCTGGGTCATACATAGTTTTTAGAGCAGTTTCGTCTTCAACTATCTCAGACACAATAACACCGCCCCCTGATTGAAGCTGAATTTTATCGTTTAAGATGTCTTTAAAATTATCGCTTTTTGCTTCAAGCACTACCATTTGTCTTTTATATGGAGTACCATCTTCAGTTTTAGTTGTGTTGATATTTGAAATATTATTAGCAGCTACATCAAGGCGCATTCTTTGCGCTGTCATACCAGATGCACTTATGTTAAGTGAGCTTAAAAAAGACATATGCTCCTCCTTTTAACCAATATTTTTTAATTAGCCAACTATCTTGGATACAGCTTCTAAAATTCTTGTTGGTTTAAATGGTTTAACAATAAAGTCCTTCGCTCCTGATTTAATAGCATCAATAACCATTGCCTCTTGCCCCATCGCTGAACACATGATTACATTCGCAGCAGCATCGCTTGCCTTAATAGCTTTTAGAGCCTCAAGACCATTCATTTTTGGCATTGTGATATCTAGTAATACTAAGTCTGGCTTTTCAGCTGCATACATTGCAACTGCTTGCTCACCATCAGCAGCTTCCACTAATTCAGTGTAACCACTCTTGGATAGAGTATCCTTAATCATCATTCTCATAAAAGCAGCATCGTCCACAATCATAATCTTAGCCATTTATTTTTACCTCTTTCTCATAATAATTAAAATAATTTAATTTATATAAATAGCGTTTGCTATTCATCGCTGTTTATTCTCTCGCTCAGTTCATTATCAAACTCTTTCCATGCAAGCTCATCAATAGGCAAGCCTTCAAGAATTTCTTCATCTTCTTCGGTATTAACACGCTTTGTAAGCTGAACTGCTGTATTTTTATTAAACACACCCAGAGAACCTTCAAACCACATTTTATCCTCGATGTATACCTCAACTTCAGTGTCCTTAGGTTTATTTAAGTCGACTATATCGCCAACACGAAGATTGTATATATCTGAAATATCAAGCGTTGCGCCTGAAAGTTTAGCCTTAACCTCAAGTGTACTCTCTTCAATGCTATCCATAATTTTCTCTCTGCTTGTGTTGGCAATTTCATCATATGCCACATCGACATATTTCTTCTTGTCAATAGCTGAGAATATCTGCATTAAAAATTCACCAGGAATACACATTGTAACCCTGCCATCAGTGTCATTCATCTTTATGTTAAGAGGAACTATGACAACAGGCTCGTCTAAACCTATTTCTTGGAATAAGCCTGGATTTTCTTCATATCTTCTATCTCCAAGCGTTATATCAGCATAGTTTGACCAAGCATTTTTAGTTACATCAATCATATAGCCCATTATTTTTTCATAAAGCACACTTTCTATTTCAGTGTATGTATATGAAGGGTCTATATCATCTTCATTACCAGGACCACCAAGCATTCTATCAATCATGTTTAGCGCCAGCTTTTGAGTTATATGGAACATCATAGGAACAGTCTTATGTTCTGAGCTTTCTTTAACATTTACAATCATCATAACATCATTGTCGCTTAGCATATTGCCAAACTCAAAATATCTTTGTTCTTCGACTGTGTAAACCTCAGCCTCACACACTGCCCTCAAAATGCCGTTTAACCTTAATGAGATCAGCCTTGTATAGTTATCATACACACCTTTTAGTAGTTTTAGTTTATCTTTAGTAAACTTTTTCGGGCTACTAAAGTCATACTTTTTCCACTTAATCTCAGGTTCAGCTTCAGCACCAGCCTGTGATTTAGGCTCTTCAGCAGCAGTGTCACCACCGCCTGTTAGCATTGAATTTAAAAGCTCATCTATTTGGCTTTGCGATAATATTTCTGGCACTATACCAACCCTCTTTCATGTTTAGCTTTTATTCAGTTGTAGTTGCCTCTCCACCTTGATACACTTGTGTGTAATACTCATCAAGCGTTTGTTCAACAGAGCCAGTCTTTGTTATTAATATCTCAACACGTCTGTTATTCGCCCTGCCCTCTGCAGTATCAAATGTATCTATTGGTCTAAACTGCCCATAAGCTGTACTCACTAGCTTTGGAGCATCAACTACACCCTTTTCTTGTATATACGCTGTAACCATTGCTGATCTTGTTGAAGATAGCACTCTATCGGTTACTATATCGTTTGGTCTGTTTGGATCTGCTTGCGATGTATGACCGATGATATGCATTTCCTTAATTGAAGAGTTTGCCGCTCCAATTATCTCGCAGAAATCATCAAGCAACACCCTTGCTTCTGTTCTTATAACAGAGCTATCTCCATCAAAGAACACACTACCATCAAATGTGATGAATTGATAGCCATCACCAGCTGCTATTTGAATGTCTTGCGAGCTTGAATATGTTTCGATTAGCTCAATTAAGTTATCATACATCTCATCAAAATCGCTATCTGTTTGTGTTTGGTTGCTTCCTGGCACATCATTTGTACCTTCACTAGGCGTATTCGCAGTTACTATTTGGGAAGGGTTTTCAGCGTCTGGGTTTAAGCTTCTAACAAGATTCTCCCATTTTACTTGGTCAACCGATGAGATTGAGTAAAGCAAAACGAAGAAGCAAAGAAGCAAGGTTACCATGTCGCCATATGTTCCCATCCAGTCGGCTCCGCCTTCTGGTGCTTTATTGGCTCTTTTCATCCTCTACCTCCTAACTATTATTCTCCACTATCAGAAGAGGCTGCAAGTATTTTAGCTTGACGTTTACTATGTAGAAGGATAACAAGCTTTTCTTTTAAGTTCTTTGGGTTTTCGCCAGCTTGTATTCCCATAACACCCTCGATTATAATTTGCTTATATAGAAGCTCTTCTTCATTTCTAACTCTAAGCTTTTTAGCTATAGGCATGAAAATTAGGTTTGCAAGTATACACCCATAAAG
This sequence comes from uncultured Oscillospiraceae bacterium, assembly GCA_964369265.1. Lineage (GTDB taxonomy): Bacteria > Bacillota > Clostridia > Oscillospirales > Ruminococcaceae > DAMCAP01. The sequence continues at coordinate 23,584 of CAYJEV010000005.1, read as the reverse complement.
CGTTGTAACAAGCGCAACGGACATACTAGCACCAAGGTTACTTGAAGATCCAGCAGATAAGTCCATTGATGCAAGCATGTTGATAAGACCAACCAGCGTACCTATCATTCCAAATGCTGGAGCAAAAGCAGCAGCCTTATCATATATACCAGCCTCGTCCTCATGTCGCTTATCCATGCTAGTAACTTCCATCTCCATCATCTCACGAACCTTGTCTGCTTCCATAGCATCAACTACTAATAGTATACCTTGCTTTAAGAAAGGATCAGACAAAGCATTCGCTTGCTCTTCAAGAGCTAGAAGACCATTTTTTCTTGCAATTGAGGCAAACTCGACTAGTTGCTCAATAATTGGCTCAACCTTAAAGCCTTTACCACCCATGAGCTTTCCAAAGTGTTTACCCATGTTTTTAAGCATTGAGAAAGGATAACTTGCAAGTACAGCAGCAACTGTACCGCCGATAACTATCTGGATACTCGCGATGTCTATGAAGTTACCAAGCTCACCACCATCTACAATTCCCAGAACTATAAACGCAAATCCAATTAAAATTCCTAAGAGCGTTGTTACATCCATCTCTTAAAATACCTCCTTTTTAGGTGCTAAGTTGTTGCATAAAAATCTATATTCAATCACTTTATTTCTAATAGTGTCTTTGTCTTCAGTTACTATATGGAATTTATTATTCTGCATTATAATCTTGCATTCTGGTATAACCTCTATATACTCTATCAGCTCTGGGTTAATTAGTATCGGTTCGCCGTTAAGTTTTGTTAATTCAATCATTTAAATAATCCTCCTAATTTTTAATATTAGTGCCGAAGCCAGCTCCGGCACTAATTATTTATGCCAGGATTTAGATAGCTATTACTATCTCTTCATATTTACTAGCTGTTCTAGCATTTCGTCTGTTACTGTGATCATTTTTGAGTTCGCTTGATAACCTCTTTGTGTTGTTATCATGTTCGCCATGTCAGTTGCAAGGTCTACATTGGACATTTCAAGGTATCCGCTAAGAATTGCGCCTGTTGTTGAAGCAACAGTTTGTATACCAGTTACAGTACCAGCATTCGCGCCAATCTCGTATAGATAACCTGATTTTTGCTCAAGACCATTTGGGTTTTCAACAGATGCAACTGCTATCTTACCAACATTAACTAGTGAAGCATCTGTTCTTGCGCCAACGATAGAACCATCTTGTTGAATAGAAATAGATTCAACTTGTGGATCATCTTGAGGCACTCTTAGTGGTTGCAGTGTTGTACCAACAGTGCCAGTATCATCAACAGAGAAACCATACACATGATTACCCATATCGTCAACAATAAAGCCATTACCGTCAACAGAGAAGATACCAACTCTTGATAAGTATAGTCCGCCTTCTTTAATTCCTGTTGTTTCAACAGTGCCAGGTGCATCATGCGTTCCCTTTAACGGACCAACGATAAAGAAGCCTGTTCCATCTATCATACAGTTGTAGCCATCGCCTGTGTATGCTCTGCTTCCTGTTGTGAAACTTGTTGAAACAGAACCAACATTAACACCATAACCAAGTTGTGAGCTGTTGATACCACCAGTACCACCATCTACATTGCTACCAGCTGTACTGTTAGTTAGGTTTTGGTAAAGTGCGTCTTGGAAGTTTGCTGTTCTTGATTTAAATCCCCATGTATTTACATTGGCAATATTATTACTTATAACGTCCATCTTTGTTTGATGTGAGCTAAGTCCTGAGATTGCCGCAAACATTGATCTTACCATCTTTGTTTCCTTTCTCTTATGAAAATACAGTTTAATGCTTGTAATTCACACAAGCATTTAAGCCTCCTTAAAGGTCCAGCTTATAATATAACTGCACTATCAATTTTCGTAAAAATATTTTCTTTCATTTCAAGGGCATCCATAGCTGTTATAACTGTGTTATTCGGTATATTTACTATGAACGCAGATTGTTTACCGATAACTACGACGTCTTTTGCGCCTTTTTCCCTTGCCTTATCCACTGCCTTTGAAAGCTCTTCTGAAAGCGTTTCTGTAAAAGAAAGTCCTCTTTCATTCATTCGATTAACTGCATGTTTTGAAAATTGCAACGGCTTCTCTGTTCCGCTTGCCTTTTCTAACATACTAGAAAAGCTTGCTCCCTCTAGTTTGTGAAGTTCGGCTTGACGCTTTAACTGAAGTTCGGAAACACTCGATAATCTATTGATTTCCATGTAACTTCACATCCTTTTAATCGTTGTCTACATCCGCCCAATGGTCAACATATTCGTCTTCATTATCTTCCTCAGACTCAACATCTTCCTTTGCAGGAACTTCGCCGATGTTCATTATTTGCGCTAGGTAATACTCCTTACCATCAACATAAATGGTTGGGTTATCGCCCATCATCATACCAGTTACAACTCCAGTTGTATCCTCACCAGTATACATTCCGTTTGCATCAACTTCCGCCACTGTCACAGTCTTGCCAACCATAGAAGAAGCATATGTAATTGTGTTGATTTGTGAAGCTTGCGCATTAACCTCAACAAGTTGAGTTATAGCATCAATCATTTGAGTTTGAACCATCATGTTCATCATCTCTGCTGTATCCATTGGGTTATCAGCATCTTGATATTTTAGCTGAGTTGCTAATAGCTCATAAAAGCCATTAATATCAATTCCGTTTGTAACAGAAGATGAAGTTGAAGCTGTTGAAGCTTGTGTTGCTATTGATTGTGGTATTGCTGAAACACTCATTCTATTTCTCCTCCTTTTATACTATTCCAAGTCTTAGTTGTTGCAAGAAATCTCCTGCTTCACGTTCAGAATCCTTATCATTCTTTTTAGATTGATTATCTCCCTCACGATTGCTTTTTCCGCCCTCAGCGTGTTGCTCAAGGTAGTCAGGAGCTTGCCTTTCAATAACTACATCTGTTTGTGTGCCTGATCTTGTTTCAATCATCTCTGCTATACTTCCAGCATTTCTCGCCATTAGTTGCATAGTGTCTTTATCTGTACAAATGATTGAAATAACTGCCTTTCCAGCCTCATATCCAGCCTTAATAACAAGCGTTCCTAAATTTTCAGGATTTAATGTTATCTCAAAGCTTTCTTTTCCATCTAGTACATTAGAAGTTATCTCAGCTTTTATCTCTTCAAGATATGCTGGAGATATAATTTCATTGCCACCAGTTTGGGAAGTTGGAGCGATGTTTTCGAGCGAAACTTGCGTTGTTAAACTCGCTTCTGTGCCAGTCTGTTCAGCAAGCTCAAGCTTAACTGTACCTAATATAGTATTCTCGCTTTTTTCATCAACTTTTTCAAGCCCAGTTATAGAAATTGCTGAAGTTTTGTTTTCATTTTCCTCGCCTTGCTCTGAATTTGCCGCTACTATCATAGCTGCGTTTTCAGTGCCAGCATTCTCATTTAAGCCCTCTGCTGGAATAAGCTGAATTAAAGGTGCTTCCTCTAACATTTCAGCGCTAGGCTGTTCTAATCCTTCACTTTGAGTAGTTGTGATATTCTTAGAAAATAACTCAAGCAGTATTGATGCATTCAACACCATTGCAGCATCCATATTTAGCTCTTTGTTCTCTTCTGGAACTTTAGCCTCAACCTTTTCTGTTACCTTAGCTTCGTCTGTTGCGGCTTTTTCTTTTAGCATATCGCCAAATTTGCCATCATCACCAACTTGTTTGCTACTATCTGTGCTGTTAGATTTAGGTGCAGTATTAGCTGTCATTGCCAATAAGTCTGTCATTGCTTGCATGTCGTACCTCCTTTCACAAAAATTATTTATAGCACCCATTAGGGATAACTATCTTTTTTAATTTTGTCGGTTCTATTTGATACGAATTCTTCAATAAATTTTTCCTCAGCCTTTTTTTCCTGCTGAAGATGTTCTAAGTATCTTTTTTCTTTTATCTTATCTATTGAAGAGGTTTCTTTTTTTGCTTCGAGAAGCTCTTCTAGCTTTTTTTCTTCTTGCGATTTAAGCTCAATTATAACCTGCTCTAATCGCTTTATTCTAAGAGTTATATTATGAAGATAACTTTCATACATCTGAATTTGGTTTATAGTGCATCCACTAAGCTTTTCTTTTTCAAGCTCTCTTGAATATCTGCTATGCTCCTCTTCAAATCTTCTTTTATTACCTTCCTCCCTTTCAATCGCAGCTATTATTTCAGAAAGCTCAATCTTAAGGTTTTCTTCGATTTTTTCTTTATATACTAACACTTTATCAAGAGAGAAATTAAACTTTTTCATCTTAAATTCCCCTCCCAAGTAGTGCAGTTACTAGTCTTTTAGTATCTCTTTCATTGAAGCTACAATCTCTTCTTTTGAATAATTACTAACCATCTCTTGCTTTAAAAAGCTTTTGACTTTATCTATCTTCTTTAAACTATAGTCTAGTCGTTTGTTTGTACCTTCTTTATAAGCGCCTATTGAAATCAAGTCCTCATTCTGCTCATATATGCTTAATATATCTCTGACTTTTGAAGAAAGCGTTTTATGCTCCTCATCAGCAATATAAGGCATAAGTCTTGAAATACTAGCAGAAATATCAATAGCTGGAAAGTGGTTTGCGTTAGCAAGCTTTCTGCTAAGAACTATATGCCCATCGAGTATACCTCTAACTGTATCAGCAACAGGTTCGTTTGTATCGTCGCCCTCAACAAGAACAGTATACACACCAGTTATTGAGCCATTCTCAAACATTCCGCTTCTCTCAAGCAGCTTTGGGAACTCGGCATATATTGAAGGAGTATATCCTCTTGCAACAGGAGGCTCTCCAGTTGCAAGGCCTATTTCACGCTGAGCCATTGCAAATCTAGTTAGAGAATCCATCATCAAAAGAACGTCTTTTCCTTGATCTTTAAAATATTCAGCGATTGTTGTTGCAACTAAAGGGCACTTCATTCTAAGCATAGCTGGTTGATCTGAGGTCGCAACAACTAAAACCGTCTTTTTCATGCCCTCAGGACCTAAGTCCTTTTCAACAAACTCCCTAACCTCACGTCCACGCTCTCCAACAAGAGCTATGACATTTATATCGGCATTGACATTTCTCGCTATCATTCCAAGAAGGGTACTCTTACCAACACCACTTCCTGCAAATATACCAATACGTTGCCCTTTACCTATAGTATTAAGTCCATCAATAGCCTTAACGCCAAAATGCATTGTTTCTGTTATAGGTGGCCTTTCAAGGGGGTTGATTTTTGGGTTTTCAACATAATAATATCTATCCGACTCAAAACTTCCCTTTCCGTCAATAGGGTTTCCTAGCGCATCAATTATTCTGCCCTTTAAAAATTGACCAACTGGAATTTTAAGCCGCTTTTTTGTGTTTCTAACAAAGCTTTCAGTTCCAATTCCTGGAACATCTTCATAAGCCATTAGCTGTATCTTATCTTCTTTAAAGCCAACAACCTCGGCAAGAATTTGTTTTTTCTGCTCATCGTTATATATTAAAACAATATCGCCAATGTTTGCAGAGCCACCAGAGGCTGTCATTGAAATGCCAGAAATAGTTTCTATTTTGCCTATATGGCTGATAGTTTCGGCATTCATTATCATTCCTGAAAGATGACTTAACATATCCTCTGTTACCTCGCTTCTTTGTATACTCACTTTAACATAAAACTTGCTATCTAAATATTACACACACGACAAACCTTGCTTCTATAGCCTTGCATTGTTTAGTATTTCTTTAATATTTTCAAGCTGAGTTTTAATGCTAATATCAATAATTCCTTCTGGTGTTTCTATAATACAAGTACCAATTTCTTCTTCAATCATAACCACCTTAACATTATCAGCAAGTCTAGATAGCTTTTTGAGGAATTCAGTATCGCCTTGAACATCATAGTTAGCGCCTTTATTTCCAATATATATCTTTGCCCAAGAAACTTTCTTAAGCTTTTCAACTGTCACAAGTATCATCTTTTCAATAACACCCAAGCTAGATTTCAAGCTCGTTTGAACAATCTTCTCGCCTATAGCAAGCGAAATATTTTTTAAATCATCAAGATAAAGCTCAAGAAGCTTTTCTTTTTCATCGCTGACTTCTTTTATAGTGTTGAGGATATTATCCCTAAACTGCTCAAATTCAGCATCATATCGAATTTTAGAAGCCTTCTCAGCCTCTTCCACACCAAGCTTATATCCCTCTTGCTCTCCAAGAAGTCGACCTTCGTTATACGCTTTAGTTTTAATTTCCTCTGCTTCCTCCCTTGCCATATTAACAAGGATTTCAGCCTCTCTTGATGCTTTTTCAAGAATTGTTCTTCGCTCAATCTCGATTAGCTCTCTTTCAGCTGCAAGAAAATCAACTTCTGGCTCCTGCTCTATTTCTTCTGGCTGCTCTATTTCTTCAGTTAGGGAGCTTAAAGTTGGAATTTTAAACTCCCTAGACATTTTAAACACTGTGACATTACTAGAATTTTTATTGCTTAATTCTTGCTTATGCAATTATATCATCCTTTCCGCCACCCTTACCTAACACAATCTCGCCTTCTTCATCAAGCTTTCTAATCAAGCCAACGATACGTTGTTGAGCTTCCTCAACATCACGAAGCCTTACATTGAAAGTTATCTCTAAATCGGAACGTATTGTTTCTGCCATTCTCGCAGACATATTCTTGTAGAATACAGTTTGCATTTCTTCGCTTGCATTCTTAAGACCGTAAACAACATCCTTAACATCACAATCACGCACAAATCTTTGGATAGAACGATCGTCCATGCTGAGGATATCTTCGAATACAAACATCTTCTTTTTGATTTCTTCTGCAAGCTCTGGGTTGTCCCTTTCCATTGCATCGAAAATAAACTTTTCGTTGCTTCTGTCCATTCTGTTCATAACTTCTGCGATGTAGTTTATGCCGCCAACAACAGTAAAGTCTGTTGTTAGTGAAGAATCGAACTTCTTCAAAAGCTGCTGCTCAACTACTCTAATTACTTCAGGAGATGCACTCTCCATTAAAGCTATACTCTCAACTACTTTTATCCTTCTCTCTTCAGGCAGCTCTGCAATCAGCTCGGCTGCTTGTGCTGGATCAGCATAAGAAAGTATAAGTGCAATTGCTTGTGGTCTTTCTCTATGTATGATTGAAAACAGGTTTTTTGTTCCCATCTTCGAGATAAAGTCAAATGAACGATTTTTAAGATACTTAGACATCTTCTTTAATAGCTCATTTGCCGCACTCTCGCCATAAGTCTTTTCTAGAACCTCTCTAGCGTATTCCATGCCGCCTTCAGTTACAACTTTTTGAGTTAAACAGGATTTATAAAACTCATCAAGCACAACTTCCGTTTCTTCAGAAGCAACATGACCAAGCTTTGCAATTTCAAGGGTTAATCTCTCAACCTCTTCTTCGCTTAAATACTTGTAAACTTTTGAGGCATTATCAGCACCAAGCGCAACCGTTACAACAGCTGCTTTACGATTGGTGGCTATTTCTTCAGCTAAATTATTGCCCTGAACCTCTTCCATCGTCTTCGCCTCCATTTAACCATCTCTTTATCATTTGAGCAGAAATCTCTGGGTTTTCATCTGCAAATGCTCTAATTTGTTCACGAACCTCATGGCTTCTTTCATTTCTTAGGTTGAACAGCTCTGTCATTGTGTTTTCATCAAGCATATCCATTCCATCCGCCACAAGTACGCCGTCCTCGTCATATACCTCTTCTCCGTCCTCTTCGATGTTTGCAGCACGTCTTCTTCTAACAATCAATACTATTATTAGAATTACTAAAATTAGAAGCACTACACCAGCAATAATCAGATATAGTAAAGGTACTGTGGATAATAAACCGCCGCTTACAGGCTCTTCAAGCCCAGGAGGAGTGTAGAATGGAGCTGCTAATATTGTAATCTTATCATTTCTAAAATCAGAAGATATACCAACAGCATTACCAACTAAGTCCTCTAGCATATTTTCATCTAAAGCTCCAAATCCATCACTATTAATGGACACAGATATAGATAGGTCCTCTAAAACGCCAATTCCAACCTCAGTTTGCTCAATAACCTGATTAACTAAATAATCTCTTTCAGCAGATGAACTGGAGGAAGAGCTAGTTTCAGCTCCTGTGCCGCCATTATACTGATCTACTTCTGTGTCTGCGTTAGTTTCAGTACCAGCAACATCGCCAGCTGGCGCAGCTGTGTTTGTAGTTTGACTGTCTGTCACATACTCATTAGATACTATTCCGTTTTTATCTTCGGCATTAATCTTATCAGGAGTTGTATATGTTGCGCTCTCTCTTAGAACACTATCCATATTAACGACTGCTCTAATAGAAACCTTAACATTGCCTTCACCATAAAAAGGAGTTAGAACATTTATCGCCTTCGCTGTTAAATCACGTTCTATATCACGAGCAAGCTCTTCTGAAAGGCTTCCGCTTAAAATTGGATTTTCCTCATCATCGACTGAAACCAAAATTCCATTTCCATCAAACACACCAACTTGAGCGAAATCCAGTCCTGGAACAGATGTTGCAACAAGCCTTTGAATGCCCGCCGCTTGGTCTGCAGATGGAGAACCTCCATTTTCCATTATAACAGTAACAGATGCACTAGCACCGCCAGAGTTATCACCAGACAACACATATCTATCTTCTTCTTCTAAAGCTATTGTAACTTTTGCATCTTTAACGCCATCAAACAGCCTTATTGTCGCGCCGATTCTATCTTGCAAATCATATAGCTCATATTGCTGGATTTCAGAGTCAGTTGTCATTCCGACAGCATATGTTGTGTATATCCCATAAGAAAATCCGCTCTTTGGATATCCAGCAACAACCAAATCAGCCCTAGTTTGGTCTGCAACTGCTTTATCAACTAAAATATCCTCTCCAGAATAGCTATAATCAATGCCGTCTGCTTTTAACATAGCAACTATTGTTTCTGCCTCTTGATCGTCTATTCCTGAAAAAAGCACCTCATATCTATTGCTATTGAGATACACTGCAGCACCTATAGCAAGCACCAAAACACCTACCGCTACGGCAAGTGTTATTGTTTTAGTTCTTTTACTAAGTCCCGCAAAATATTCTCGAAACTGTATCAGTCTATTCTTAATGTTTTCCATATGGTAGTCCCTTACCCCTTATCAATTTATTTTACAAGCTCACTCTTAGTAATTCGTTGTAGGACTCCAATGCTTTATTTCTAAGTTCCACTAACATATCTACTGTTAACTGCGCCTCAGCAGCCGCTACTGTCACTGAGTGAACACTATCAAGTTGACCAGTCGCTAACAAATACTGTTGCATTTCTAAATCAGCTTGCGTTTGTTTTACATCATTGATAGCATTTTTAAATATATCAGAAAACTCTGCGCCTTTATCTGCTTTTATTTCTCCAGTTTGCCCTATAAGGTTCATTCCTCCAACTCTTGATATAGGAGTTATAAAATTATCATTCATTATAGTATCTCACTTCCATATATATTTTAACAAGATATAAGTCTATTGCCCCTATTGCCTTTATTGACCCTTAATCGCTGTTCTGAGCCTTGCAATATCGCTGTTAATGCTGCTAAGAGCATATTGATATTGAAGAGAAGTTCTTGTCATCTCTATCATCTCAACATCTAAGTTAACATTGTTGCCGTCTAGCCTTAGTCCTTCTGTTGTTGAAGTATGCATTAAAGGCTGGCTGTTAGCAATCGCATTCTTAATATTGTCAGTGTTGTTTGTTGCTGTCGCCTTATCAAGGCTATCCTTAAAAGCTTCTTCAAATGTCACATACTTTGCCTTGTATCCAACTGTGTCTACATTAGCAATGTTATCAAGGTTAGTACTCATCTTCATCCATAAATTATCCATAGATTTATTCATTAATTGAATAGAAGTTCCGAATATCTGGCTCATACATACACTCCTTTTTAGTTGTTATATATTATGTTATGAAATCTTGCTTTTTTGTTTATTTTCACTTTATTATACTACGATATGAAAGAATTTTCAATACGAAATATGGCTAAATTTTATATATTTATGATTTTTTATTTGTAAAAAGTATAAAAACAATAAATTTTGTCAACTTTCGTTTGTTATTACCTATTGCTTATTTGAAAAATATTTCGTATAATGTTAATATAATTTTTTTGATTGGAGAGTATTAGAAGCATGGCTCTACTAAAATGTAATAAAGCTACCATATTTTTTCATGATATGAAAACACCTATTTGTAATGCAGATGTTGAAGTTGTAAGCGAATCGTTAGTAACCTTAGTAATTGAAGAGGAGTTTATGGATGCGCTAGATTCTGAAATGCCTATCACCTTCTTTGATTCAGTTCAAGGCCTTGTAACATATAAATGTCAATTATCAAATCCAAAAAGATTTCTTCAAAACGGATTGTGGCTTCAAAGCATTGATTGTATGCTTGATGAAGTCTTGTCAACACTACAAAGAAGAGAAGATTTCAAGGTTAATGTTGATTTGCCAATTAACATTGTTGTTCCTTCAACTCTTGAGCTTGAGGATAATGTTAGAGGACTAACTGAAATTGGCGATCTTCGCTTGTTAGATGGTAAGGTTGTCAATATAAGTGCTGGAGGCATCTTTTTTGAAACTTCTCTGTTGCTTCCAACCGAAAACCCTTTGGTTACCATAATCTCTGTTGCTACAAAGCAGACTATAGAGCTTAACGTTAAGGTTCTTCGAGTTATAATGCCTGAAGATGATGCCGAAGATAAAGTGTATGGTTATGGCTGTAAATTTGTAAGGCTAGGGGCTTCAACCGAGCAATCCCTTCGCTCATTTGTTTATCAACAACAAATGCGTCGACGCGAAGCTTACAGATAAACAATCTAATAATGACATTATACTATTTTTGTCATGTCATTATATTAATAAATTTAAAACAAGCTGTTGACATTTTCGCAAGATTAATGTCAACAGCTTGTTTCTTTTAGTTATCTTTAGTTTTTGATTCTTCAATCAAAGGCTCAGTTTTATAATTGAGGAAATAAATGTATATATCCACAATCGCCTGATATAATTCTTCTGGTATTTCGCTCCCTAAATCAAGCTGTGTTAGCATTGTTGTAAGAGAGTTATCCTCATACACTGGTATATTATTAGCATTAGCAACCTCAACCATCTTTTCGGCAAGATAACCCATTCCAGAAGCAACGATTACAGGAGCTGCTTTTTTATTTTCGTCATATGACAAGGCAACTGCCTTTTTATTTAGTAAATCATTAAATGCTGACATTAACTGAATTTTTCCTTTCAAATATTTTAGGGAAGGCTGTCGAAATAGGAATAGAAGTTTCTGAGGCATCCACAAACATTTCTGAAATTTTTATGCTGTAGGTTGCTAAAATGCTTGATAAGTCATTCTTTATCTTGTCTGCATCCTCGACTATCTCATCTGGGCAACTAATCTGCATTCTGATATCGCCAGACTTATATACAAAGTATAAATCAAAAAAGCCAACATCAGATATATCAAATTTAACAAGCCCTTGAACAGTTTTTTCTCTTCCACCTTCATTATTTTGCTTATCTGCATCAGGATCAATCCACATTTGAGCAAAGGTAAGCTTTCCATTAACCTGCATTGGAAGCATCATATGAAGTATTGGCATATAAACACTCTCGCCCAAAAGCACAGACTGCATTAAGTTTTGGAAAACTGCCCTATTTTCTGCCCCTGCATTTGGCGACATTCCAAGCTCCACCATTTCAGAAAGCCCCACCATCCACTTCTGCCTATCAGTAGATTTTTTAAAATCAGTGGATTCAAGCACAGAAAACAGCATTGAACTATCAAAATTCTGAAAAGCTTTTTGCATGCTTTGGTAACGCATAAGTTGCTCAAAAGCCTCCATAACCCTGTTAGGCATTCCGTTTTCAAGCCTTGCTGTGTATGCTGAAATCAAAACAGACATCTCTCGAAGGTTACCCCTATTATTATGGCGAGTTACCTGCTTATTTAAAAATGGCATAACATCATCTTTTAGTAAAGATATATTACCCTCTTTGTTAGTTCCTGTTGAATCGAATTTTGCTAGCATTTCTAAAAATTCTTCCCTTGAAGCTGGGAACAAGTAATTAGTTAGTCTAGTCATTGTATTGCTTATATTAGTCGATACATGAGGGGTTTCTGCCATATCAACATAGCGCTTTAAAAATTCAAGCACACCAGCTCTAAACTCAACAGAACTAGAGTTTCTCATCGCTTGCCTTAACAGCTCAAAAAAAGAGCCATTAAAGCGAATTGTAGCCTTTCCTTGGTCTTTCAAAAAGCTTGCTATTTCGCTCTCTTCTAGCGAGATCATCTCAAAAAATTTTGCGATGTTAGCCGCCGTATCTTCGCCAATTCCAGACTCAGCAATTGTGCTAAATCTTTCAAAGAAAAGCCTTGTGAACTCTTCAGTCATTTCTGGCATTTTGGAAAGTTGCGCCAAAAAATTATCATAGTTTGACTCATATCTAAACTTCATTCCAATGCTTTGATCGCTAGGGTTTGAATCTCCTCTTTGATCAGGACGCACAACTTTATCAGGGGTAACAGGAGCATGAATTGAAGGATCTGTATTTCTGATTGCGCCAGTTCTAACCTGATTTGTATTATCATGACCCATAATTGGAGTTGTAACTTTTAAAATATTTGACATCTTTTCCCCTTTATTTTAATTACATTTTCTTTATTTTTTCGATTTTATTAAAATTTTTGACATTTTTCGCCTTCTAATTTACTATTTATCCTTTATTTTTTTATTTTTATGTAGTATAATACTTATTATAGATAGATTACCACAATATTTTTTATCTTGCAATGTTTTTTGGCGAAAATATTTTATGTGAGGCGGTGCATTTTATGGAGCATATCAATGATAGCTTAATGGAAACTTATTTATTCGAGTCGAATTCACTAATTCAAAGGCTTGATGAGCTACTTTTGGAAGCAGAAAGCAAAAATGATTTTTCTAGTGATGATGTTAATGAAATTTTCAGAAGTATGCATACTATCAAAGGTTCTTCTGCAATGATGGAATTCCAACCTTTAATGGAAATTTCTCACCATATCGAAGACTTGTTCTTTGAGATTAGAGAAAATGGTATTGAGATGTTAAGCTCCGACTTAAAAAGCGAGCTTTTTAATCTTTTATTTAAATGTGTCGATAGACTTCGTGAAGACTTAGAGAAGGTTGAGCAAGGCATTCAGCTTGATATGAACATCGGGGAGTTTATTGAGGATATTAACGGCTTCCTTGCAAAGATGAAGCCTGGTAGTGCGCCAGCAGCAAGCTCTGCGACAAATGGTGGTGAGGTAGAGGAACTGTCTGAACACAGCCTACCTAATATTGACATGCCATACTTCCTGCATGTTCTGTTTGATGAAGATTGTGGTATGGAAAATATCAGAGCTTTCATGATAGTAAATAGCTTAAATGAAAGCGAGCTCACCTTCCAAACTCATCCTGCTGATACAGACACAAACCCAAATGCAAAAGAAGAAATTGCTGCAAATGGCTTATACTTAGCTTTTAACACTGAGGAAGATGCGGCTGAGGCTATGAGCACAGTTGCTAATGCAAGCAATGTTAGATCATATGAAGTTATATTTAATCCTGTTTATGTTGAAATGGCAGAAAACACAACTCTTGGCGGAGATGCTCCTGCTCCTAAGGAAGCTCCTGTTGTAGAAATGGCTAAACCAGAGCCTACAAAAGAAGAAAAGGCTGAAAATGCTAATAATATTTCAAAACAAATTAAAACACTAAACCAAACTAAACAAAGCTTGATTAGTGTCAATATATCTAAGCTTGACAGCTTGATGGCGATAGTTGGTGAGATTGTTATTACCCAGTCAATGGTTACTGCTTCACCAGAGCTTCAAGGAATTAAGCTTGATAGCTTTTTAAAATCTAGCAGACAGCTAAGAAAGCTGACTGATGATCTGCAAGATATTGCGATGTCGCTTCGAATGGTGCCTATTTCAAGTGTGTTCCAAAAGATGAATCGTATCGTTCGTGACATGGCGAAAACGCTTAACAAAGATGTTAAGCTTGAGATTATTGGCGAAGACACAGAGGTTGATAAGAGCATTGTTGATGCTATAGGCGATCCTATAATGCACCTTGTTAGAAATGCAATGGACCATGGTATCGAGCCTAATGTTGAAGAAAGAATAGCTGCTGGAAAGCCTGCTCAAGGCGAAATAATTCTTGCTGCTAAAAATACAGGCAATGAAGTTATTGTGACTGTCGAAAACGATGGCCGTGATATGAATACAGAGGCTATACTTGCTAAAGCTTCTAAAAAAGGCCTGCTGACTAAACCAGAAGAAGAGTACACTAAAAAAGAAATACTCTCTCTTCTAATGATGCCTGGCTTCTCCACAAACGCTAATGTAACTGAATATTCAGGGCGTGGTGTTGGTCTTGATGTTGTTAAGAAGAACATCGAGGCAATCGGAGGAACTGTTAGCATTGCTAACGATCCAGGAAGAACTCTATTCACTCTTAAAATACCTCTAACTCTTTCTATTGTTGGTGGTATGGAAATTGCTGTTGGAGAGAGCATATTCACAATTCCAATCTCAAATATCAAGCAATCCTTCAAGGCTACAACTGAACAGATTGTATATGATGCTACTGGCAATGAAATCATTCTTTGCATGGGTGAGTTCTGCCCTGTAATTCGCCTAAATAAGCTTTATAATATTGAAGGCGGAACAGATGTTATTGAAGAGGGCATTTTAATTTGGGTTGAAACTAATGATAGATCTTACTGTTTGTTTGTTGACCAGCTTCTTGGCGAGCAGCAAGTTGTTGTTAAGCCAATGCCAAGCTACTTAAACAACTTCAACATTAAGCAATCTGGTATTAGTGGTTGTACTGTACTTGGAAATGGTAACATCAGCATTATCCTTGATGTTGATAATATTCTTTCTGCTGCTTTAGGTAGAGATTAGTAAGGAGGGGTTTATAATGAGTGATATGAATTATTTAGATGAGAATGAAGTTTCAACAAGCGTTGGAAAGTTTCTAACTTTTATGTCCGATGGAATTACATTTGGCGTTAGCACTGAATATGTTATTGAAATTATAGCTAACTATTCCATTAGGCCTATAAATATGGTTCCTGATTATGTTAAGGGAGTTATAAATCTTAGAGGTCAAGTGCTTCCTGTTGTTGACTTAAGGCTAATCTTCAATAAACCAGAAGCTAGACTTGCAACAACTTGTATTGTTATTTTAGATATTAACTCAGTTTCTATTGGACTTATTGTTGACTCAGTTCTTCAAGTTCAAGAGATTGACACAAAACATACAGCAAAAATCCCAAATGATAAGCACACCGAACTAACTAACGGTATGCTTTCATTGGAAGATGGAAGTGTTGTACTTATGCTTGATTGCAACGCTATTATAGAACACTCTTAAGGAGGAAATATGCTGACACTCTCGCAACCAGACTTTCTTAGACTAGTTAAGTTTATAAAGTCAAACTACGGAATAAATCTTGAGCAAAAAAAGCAGCTTATTGTCGGTAGGCTAACTCCTATTATTATGGCTAAGGGCTTCACTTCATTTTCTGATTATATTGACCTTATCATAAATAAGCGCCAGCCTGCTGACATTGAGGTTATGTTAAATGCTCTAACAACTAACTATACTTATTTTATGCGTGAGGTAGCACATTTTGACTATTTTCAACATACTGTACTCCCTTGGCTTGAAGCTACTAAGCATGATAAGGTATTAAGCATTTGGTGTGCTGGCTGTTCAACAGGTCAAGAACCCTATACCCTTTCAATGATATTAAAAGATTATTTTTCTAAAAAAGGAAATTGGGATACTAGAATTCTCGCGACAGACATCTCCCAAAAAGCTTTAGGTATCGCTCAAGCTGGCACATATCCAATTGACACGCTCGAAGGTCTTCCTAAAGAATGGGTTTCTAGATATTTTAAGAAAACCTCTGCTCTTGATAAAATGGCTGTGACTGATGAGATAAAATCAAATGTAATATTTAGAACCTTCAACTTAATGGATGATATCAACTTTAAGCTTAAGTTTGATGTTATATTTTGCCGAAATGTTATGATTTATTTTGACCACCAAACAAAAACTGACATGATTAAACGCTTTTATAATTCGACTGTTTCTGGAGGCTTTTTGTTTGTTGGGCATTCAGAAGCCCTTCCAAATGATACAGGATACACATATGTCAAGCCTGCAACATATCGTAAATAGTAAAAGCTCTAATTTAAGAAAGGATCTCTGCTTTTATGAATGATTCCATTCGTATGCATTCTAAAGACAATTTCATAATAGCCATTGGTTCTTCAACAGGTGGTACTACAGTAATTCAAGATATCTTAAAGGCTTTGCCTGAAGACTCTCCCCCAATTATAATTGTTCAACATATGCCAATAAGTTTTACTAGCTTTTTTGCAGATAGATTAAATGCTGTCTGCAAAATTTCAGTAAAAGAAGCTAAGAATGGCGATACCTTAACTAGTGGTGTTGCACTTATAGCTCCAACTAATAACTTGCATACAAAAGTTGTGTTTACTGGAGGAAAGTTTCGTGTTCAGCTTGTTGAGGGTGAGAAAGTTAATGGCTTTATGCCTTCTGTAGATGTGCTCTTTAATTCTGTATCTCAAAATGCAACCAGCAATGCTATCGGGATACTATTAACCGGTATGGGCAATGATGGGGCTAATGGATTACTATCTCTTAAAAGAGCCGGAGCATATACCATCGGTCAAAATGAAGCGAGCTGTGTAGTGTATGGTATGCCTAATGAAGCTAAAAAGCTTGGTGGTGTTGTAGTTGAAGCTGCTCCTAGCGAGATTCCAGCTTTGGTAAAAAAGTATCTTAACAAGTTCAAATAATAACCCAAAGCAGAAGTTATTTCGGTAACCTCTGCTTTATGATTTTGCTCAAAAATCTAGTGTTATTTAAGTATTAAAAATTGAAACACAATCTATACTAAGGAGTGATATTTATCGGCAACTGAACAAAAAAAGAACGTGTAAAATTTAATAAAGAAATTAGAGAGGCTCACGAACTAGAAAGAGAAAAAATGCTTAGCTCTCCAAAAAGCAAATTCTCTATCTCTCTTCCTTTAGGTTGTGATAAAAGCTCCCCATACAGAACATCAGTACCAATATGGAAGATAGCACTAACTATTTTAGGGATTTTGCTAATATCTATTTTTGCCTATGTTCAGTTTAACATTTTAGAGGGCATTGCAAAATTCATTTCAACTTTTATTCTGTTTTTAGTATGTTTTATAGCCTCTACTGTAGGCGCAATCAAATCTAAGCAAACTAAAAATAAAATCCCGCTAGCTTTAATAGCCATAGTTATGCTTTTTTTTGTTTCTATCCGTATACTAGATTTCTCTTATATCAATAACCCTGTTATAGTTGAATTAGAGGATGTGACAGTTGAAAGCCATACAACCTCCTCTGTTCGTGGCGGAACTCACACAAGATACAACTTAATTGGGTACAACACTGAAAATAACCAAGAAATGAGCTTCTCTATAACTAAAATGCAAAGCCAGTCGCTAATCACAAGCAATATAGAGCTAAGCTATCTCCCCTATTCTAAAACAATTTTGGATATAAACTACTTTTTAAAACAATAGCAGAAAAGACTATGCGAAATAAACTCGCATAGTCTTTTTATTGTAATTTATGTTTATGAAACCAGCTTTTCTAATACATCAACTATATGATCAGGGAAAATATGAGGAGCGTTCTTCATTATAGCAAGAACATTCTCAACTGTATCGGCATCTTTATATGAACGTGCTGTTGTTGCTGTATCAAAGAACTCAGCTATCATTGTAATTAAGGCTGGTTCGGTTATCTCTTCTCCTAAAAGTCCATGAGGATATCCGCTACCATCAAGCTTTTCATGATGTTGCAGCACTATTAGCTTGCTTTCCTCTGGAATATCAATATCCTTTATCATAGAATATCCCATTTCGCTATGGTTTTGTATAACCTTATATTCAACATCAGTTAAAGTACTAGACTTTAATAATATCTCTTTTGGAAGCAAGGTCATTCCAATATCATGAAACACTGCACCCATAGCAAGGCGCATTAAAGCAGGATTTGAGTATCCTAGTCCAATTGCTATAATGCAGCTAACAATAGCAGTATTGATAGAGTGACTATACAGCCATTCTACATATGTGAAAAGCAAATTTGAATATCTCTTCCAGCTATAAGAAGAATCCGCAAATATAATAGCATTAACAATATCATTTGCCTTTCTAAAGCTCTGGTCAGAAACATTGCTAAACTGCTTCCTAAGCTGCTCGACAGTCTTTACCTCTGCCATTTCTAGCTCATCTAAAGCAATAAATGAGTTAGCATTTAGTGTTGGTGACGCTCCTAGATTTGGGATAGTATTCTCTAGAAACTCATCAAATGACATTTCTGGCTGATTATTGTACTGCTCCATAACAGCATCATAAATCCCCATCCTTTTTAAGTTTCCAATTCTTTCGGTTGATAGTTCTATTTCTGTGCCTTTTGACAGTATTAGCCTTCCTTGATTGTCGTAGATGTCTTGAAATAGAGAGAAGTTATTGTTATTGCTCATATTTTCCACCTTTGCCATTCATTTTATTACTATATTTCAAATTATACACGTTTTTTTAACATTTGTAAATAGAAAATATCTGTATCATCAATATTTTTATTGCATATAATGATATTGGTAATATCTTGATAACATTTAAGAGAAAGGAGGCAACTATGGCGCTTAGTGATTTGGAGATTTTAGCACGAACTATTCAGTGCGAAGCTGGCGGTGAGGGCGAGGATGGTATGAAGGCTGTCGCATCTGTTATCATGAATAGAGTTAATGTAACTTATGGCGAATATGCAAGGCTTGGCAGAGGAAGTATAAGAGAGGTGTTATTTCAGCGTGGGCAATTTGATTGCCTTAGAGAAACTATTGGAGGAGAGTATAATCCTCAAAACATCTATAATATGCGTCCTGAGCAAATACACTACGATATTGCCAATTGGGCTATAGCTGGCAACAGGCTTAATAATGTTGGGCAGTCGCTTTGGTACTATAACCCTTTTGAAAAACCATGCAGACCATACTTCCCTTCAGATGTCGGAAAGCTTGTTATAAAAATTAGGCAACACTGCTTTTACAACCCAACCGAGAAATATAGCGAAACATAAACCTCTTATCTTTATCTATAAGTTAGGCTAAGAGCAAAGTATTATTTATGTGACACTAATGACAGAAAGGATTATTTATTAATATGAACAATATGAACATGGGCGCTATGAACATCCCTGCAAACCAACCTAATACATATACTGCTGATATGGGAATACACTTCCCACCACCAGAAAACTTTAATACTGAAGCTATGAAAGGCTCTTTTCAGCAAATACTTTCTGAAAATATAGGCAACTACGCACATATTGATTTTTTAATCGGCACAACAGAGCTTGTTAGAAAAAGCGGATATATATTTGCTGTTGGAAGAGGCGTTGTAACGCTTTATGACGATGCAAATAATGTCTATGTGACTTGCGATGTATACTCAGTGAAGTTTGTAACTTTTATTCCTCCAGTAACTCAAATGCCAGTGCAAAACATTCCAATGCAGAATATATATGACATGCAGATGAGAAGATAATTAAACAATTTTTTAGGAGCTATAATTGAGTTGGTTATAGCTCCTATTCTATATTTGCAAACATATCAGGCACTGTTCCGACTATAACTGTTTCTGCTATGCAAAAATCTGCTACTATTTCAGTTCTTGTTGAGTACCCTGGAATAATGGCAAGAACAGAGGTTACTATCTCAATGTTAATTCTATGTACAGTTTGGTTAATGCCAGCTGTTGTAAAGCTACTATCAAAGGTTGACTGCACAAAGCTTGAGGGAATAACTGCGAATGTTAGCCTTGGCCCTCTACCAGAAAAAAACTGAACACCAGTTAAACTTCCAAGGGGAATTCCTATAGTTTGAGTGCTGAGAGTTTTTAGGTTTTCTGATACAGCCGAGGTTATTTCTGCTTTTAATCGGTTTATTTTTGCCGAATCAGTTTGTATTGAGGCAACAGTTCCATCGGTGCCTATATCGACAGTTACAAGCTCTTTCGATGTGGTTTCATTTTCATTTAAGGTTAATACAACAGAATCATTTATTTTTTGAGTAACTAAAAGCCTAACTTGATATGATGCCATCGACTCAACTATTGGCCTAATCTTACTATCAGCATATAACAAGAGCGAAACTATTATAATGAATGCTATTAAAG
The DNA here is from genome assembly GCA_964369265.1 of uncultured Oscillospiraceae bacterium. Taxonomy (GTDB): domain Bacteria; phylum Bacillota; class Clostridia; order Oscillospirales; family Ruminococcaceae; genus DAMCAP01. Next base: position 3,304 of record CAYJEV010000005.1, on the reverse strand, counting down.
TTTTAAAAAAAGCTTTGTGCATTCTTTTTTTATTTTCAGTTAGCCTTTGCCTATTTCCTTTCAAAATATCACCCCCATTAAAATATATGCAATAAAATATAAAGTAATATTCAATAATAAGGAATAAGCATTATTTCTATTGTGTTTTTATTGTAAAAATGGTAGTATGTATTTATCTATAAAACTTGAAAGAAGATTTTAATATGTTCACAAAATACTATAATGTAAATAATGTATCTCTAGCCTTAGGAATTGCACTTTACTTCACCAGCAACTACATAACAAACAATATGGCGCTTAACATTGCCTTAAAATTTGCTGGTGTTATTTCTTTTATAGTCAGCTTCTTTTATTACTATAAAATAGTTACTGAAATGAAAAAAATAACTAACCTAACAAACAAACAACTAACCACAGCAATTATCGCCCAAATTATTATGATTGTAGGTTTATGCCTATATAGCTTTAATGATATATTCAGGATAGTGTTTTTTGGCTCTGTATTTGCTAGGCAGTTTGCTGGAATAAGCGCTTATGGGCCAAATTTAAAATACCTTTGCAATAAATTGGACGAGCATACAAAGCGTTAGTCATTATTCACTTTTAATTATTTACATATCAACTCAATTTTTGAAAGGATGTTTAAGCATTATGAAAAAATATATTTTATCAATTGATCAAGGAACAACAGCTTGCAGGGCTATAGTTTTTGATAGCAAGCTTAGAGAGATTAGCAAAGCGCAAAAAGAGATTACTCAAATATATCCTAATATTGGATGGGTGGAGCATGATGCTAATGAGATTTATGCAACACAAATGGGTGTGGTAATGGAGGCAGTTGTTTCTGGAAGAGTTAAGGCTGAAGAAATTGCTGCTATTGGTATAACCAACCAACGTGAAACAACTGTTGTGTGGAACAAAGAAACAGGGCTTCCTATACACAACGCCATTGTTTGGCAATGTAGGCGCAGTGCCGATATATGCGAGCAACTTAAAAATGATGGACATGCCGACTATATAAGAGAAGCGACTGGATTAGTTGTAGACGCTTATTTTAGCGGCACAAAAATAAAATGGATACTCGATAATGTAAATGGCGCAAGAGAGCTTGCTAATGAAGGCAAGCTACTATTCGGCACTATTGATAGCTTCCTAGTTTGGAAAATGACAGAAGGCAAAGTTCATGTAACTGACTGCACCAACGCTTCTCGCACAATGCTCTATAACATTGAAAAGCTATGCTGGGATGAAAAGCTATGCGCACTGCTTAACATACCAATGAATATGTTACCAGAAGTTAAGAGCTCTAGCGAAATCTATGGATATACAAGCATTGATGGCATAAAAATACCAATTTCAGGCATTGCTGGCGACCAACAAGCTGCTCTATTCGGACAAGGCTGTTTTGAAAAGGGCGAGGCTAAAAACACTTATGGCACTGGCTGTTTCCTACTAATGAACACAGGAGATACCATCCATAAATCTAAAAATGGACTATTAACTACAATAGCCATTGGTATTGATGGCAAAGTTAGTTATGCGCTTGAGGGGAGTATATTTGTGGCTGGTGCAGCTGTTCAGTGGCTTAGAGATGAGCTTGGCATTATTGATAGTGCAGCAGAATCTGAAGAGATAGCATTGTCAGTTAAGGATAATAACGGTGTCTATTTAATCCCAGCCTTCACAGGTCTTGGCGCTCCTTATTGGGATATGTATGCTAGAGGTGCGATTGTTGGGCTTTCACGAGGAAGCAACAAAGCCCATATTGTCAGGGCGACTTTAGAAAGCATAGCATTCCAAACATTAGATGTGCTTGAAGCAATGCAGAGCGATATAAATTCCCCTCTCGCTTCACTAAGCGTTGATGGTGGAGCGTGCGCCAACAACATGCTAATGCAGTTTCAAGCTGATATACTTAATGTACCTGTCGGAGTGGCTAACAATAAAGAAACAACTGCGCTTGGTGCTGCTGCCCTTGCTGGGCTTGCTGTTGGGCTATACAACGATATTTCAGAAGTTAAGGGCTATCTTGGAGGCAAAAAAATATTCCTCCCTCAAATATCAGATGACTTAAGGCAGAAATATATAAAAGGTTGGCATATGGCTGTTAATAGGACTTTATCTAATAACGCTTAAAGCTGTAGCTTGCACCTTCCAACAAACCATGCTCCTCCATTGAGTAATACCCATCAGAGGCAACTATAATATGGTCTTTGAGATGTATGCCGACAGTTTTAAACTCATGCATTAGCTCCTCTGTTGTGCGACAATCAACATGTGATGGTATCGCCCAGTGTTGGGGATGGTTATGAGCTAGCACAACATAATATGCCTTTGAACGAAGGGCAATTGCCAAAGCTTTTTGCGAGCTAATTGTAACGCTTGCGGTATCACCTTCTGTTAAAAGTTCTGTGCAGATAAGTCTGTTCTTTTGGGTTAGGCAGAGCATGTAAACTTCCTCGACCGATTTGCCAATAAACAAGGCTGATACATATTCGCCTAGCTTTTCTGTGGTGTCAAGTATTCGCTTTTCGTCTACCTTATCTAGCTGATATTTCCTAAACATTGGCGCTATCATCGAAAGCAGTATCGCTGTGTGTTCGCCGACACCCTCAACCGTTAAAAGCTCCTCAAAATCCGCTTCAAACACCCCAGAAATGCTCCCAAACTTCGCTAAAAGCGCCCTCGCAATTGGCACTGTGTCAATTTGAGAAAGAGAATAAAACAGCAACAGCTCTAATGCTTGATAATCTTCAAAATGGTCTAAATCCTCATTTAAAAAGCGCTTCTTAATTCGCTTGCGATGATTAACGTGTGGGTTATCTTTTGGCATTTCTTCACCAACCTTTAAATTTGATTCTGAAAGGATTAACAATACTAAAATGAAAAGTTTCACTATAAATCATAATGATGCTGGGCAAAGAGTGGACAGGTTTATCACAAAGGCTGTTCCCTCCCTTCCAACATCTCTTATTCAAAAATATATTAGAAAAAAACGTATTAAATTAAATAAAAAGCGTTGCGAAAACAACACTATTTTAAACGAAGGAGATATCCTTGAGCTTTATATAAATGATGAGCTTCTTGGGGAGGATAGTCGCTCCGAAATTATTGAGGTTAAGGGCGATATTTCCATTGTGTATGAGGACGAAAACATTGTGCTAATTGACAAGCCTGTTGGGCTGGTTGTGCATGAGGACGAGAGCGGAAACGCTAACACGCTTATTAACCGCCTAAAGTTTTATCTATACAAAAATGGCGAATATAATCCATCAGAGGAAAATAGCTTCGCTCCAGCGCTATG
>CAYJEV010000004.1:14580-41667 GCA_964369265.1 uncultured Oscillospiraceae bacterium | reverse complement strand
TATTTAAGTGAAAAGGTAAAAGTGAATAGTGAAAAGTGATGGTGTCGCTTTGCGACATTTTAAATGACTTGCAGTCGGCTTGAATCTTTGATATAGCATACAATTTTCAACCCATCACGAAGTGATACATTAACTTTTCATTCTTCATTTTTCACTTTTCACTATTTCCAATACCACTATAAACGATTTAATCTAAAGTTTCAATCCACTATAAAACAATGATTTCCTTAAATTTTAATTAAGCTTGTTTAATAGCTTGCAAATTTTGCGATTTTATGGCATAATAGTATATGTTTAATTTATTATGTAATATAGTTTTAAGTATTAAAGTTACATACAATGTCTAAGAATTAAGGTATAATAAATGGGAGGAATTCATAATGCTTGTTGAACTAATTAGTCATAGCCCAAACCCTGAGAAAATAATTTCAGCTGCTGCAAAGCTCTGCTACTCAAATAAATCTATTCCTGATTTACGAGAAAGCATTACAGAAGAAGCAGCTGCTAATTTTGTTAAAATGCTTAATGAGATAGGCCACGAAAGCCCTATTGAGCATGTTAGCTTCACATTCGGCATTGAGGGCGTTTCAAGAACTATGCTTGCGCAAATAACTAGGCATAGAATTGCTTCCTTTAGTGTTCAAAGCCAAAGATATGTTAGCTTAGATGATTTTTCCTTTATAACTCCTCCTTATATTGAAGAGGATGAGGAAACAAAGAAGCTATATCTTGAAGCGATGGAAAAATCAAAAGAGGCATATGAAAGGCTCTCTAAAACATTAACCGAAAAACACACTAAAACGCTAATTGCTAATGGCGTTGAGGCTGGCGAAGCTGCAAAAAAGGCAAAGAAAATTGCTATTGAAGATGCGAGATTCGTTCTGCCTGGAGCTTGCGAAACAAAGATGATTGTGACTATGAACGCTAGAAGCCTTATGCATTTCTTTGAGCTTAGGTGTTGTAATCGTGCGCAATGGGAAATAAAAGCTGTTGCTGACGATATGCTAAAGCTAGTTAAGGAAGTTGCACCAACATTGTTTAAAAACTGCGGCCCTGCTTGTGTTCGAGAGGCATGTCCAGAAGGAAAGATGACTTGCGGTAAGGCGGCTGAAATTAGAAAGCTTTATAGAGAAATGTAAAAGCTAAATTGACATAATTAACGCTGATTTTGCTAGTTTAATATGTCATTTAAAAGAAAAGGATGGTTATAATAATGTCAAAGCTGATAGTAATTGAGGGGCTTGATGGTAGTGGAAAAGCGACACAATCTGAAAGGCTTGTTGATTTTATTTCTAAAACTCAAAAAGTGCAAAAAATAAGCTTTCCTAACTATGAGCATAAATCCTCAACTTTGGTGAAAATGTATCTTGAGGGAGAGGTCGGTTCGCTTGAAGAGGTTAACACCTTCGCTGCTTCTAGCTTTTATTCGCTTGATAGATATATTAGCTTTGCTACTATCTGGGGGAAAAGCTATAAAGATGGAGTTATAACTGTTGCAGACAGATACACTACATCCAATTTTAGCCATCAAACTACCAAGCTACCTCAAGAAAAGTGGGATGAATATATTGAGTGGTTAGAGGATTATGAGTATAATAAGCTTTGCTTACCAAAGCCTGATTTAGTTATTTATCTTGATATGCATCCAACAACTTCTCGAAAGTTAATGATGCAAAGATATAAAGACGATAAATCAAAGCTTGATATACATGAGCAGAACATGTCTTATTTATTAGAATGCAGAGCTGCTGCACTTTATTGTGCAGAAAAATTAGGTTGGAGAGTTGTTAAGTGTAATGACGATAACCTCGAACCGTTAAGTCTTGATGTCATTACAGAGAAAATAACTTCAATTTATAATGAAGTTATAGGATAGTTGTTATAAACTATAAATAGGAGGATTTATGTTAAATTTTAAAGCGGTAACTATTGAAAGCAAAAACGATATAACCGCCTGTCTTGATTTATGTGAATTTAGAGGCGCTGACTATAATTTTTCACATATATTTCTTTGGAGCAATATTTATAAAATGGAGTATGCCATTAGCGGAAGTTTAGTGTCAATTTATGCTGTTTTTGACCAACCTGGATATAGCTATCCTGCTGGTGAAGGCGATGAATTTGCTATGATTGACATGCTAATAGAAGATGCTAAAAAAAGAGGAGAGAAGTTTGTTTTAAGATCTATTCCAAAAGAGAAGATTGAAGTTCTTGAGGAAAGATATCCAAACACTTTCATTTTTGATACCACTCCTGATTATAGCGATTATATATATTCAAAAGAAAAACTTGAAACTCTTTCAGGAAAAAAACTTCACTCAAAGAGAAATCATATCAATAGATTTATTGAAAACAACCCAAACTGGAAATTTGAGCTTATAAACAAAGACAACTTTGATGAAGTTATGACTATGAGCAAAGAGTGGTGTGTTTTGAATAACTGCTATGACGATGATGGAATGAAAAAAGAAGCTTGTGTTGTTGAGCTTGCTTTAGAAAACTTAGAGCCACTTGATTTAACAGGCGGACTTATTAGAGATAACAGCGGCAGAGTTGTTGGATTTTCTATTGGAAAGCCTATTACAAAAGATACTTTTGGAGTTCATGTGGAAAAGGCTTTCTATGACATTCAAGGCGCATATCCAATGATAAACCAGCAGTTTGTTATCCATGTTATGGATGGCTTTGAGTTTGTTAACAGAGAAGAAGACACAGGAGATGAGGGACTAAGAAAAGCTAAGACCTCCTATATCCCAACAATGATGTTTGATAGATTTGAGGCAACATTTAAATAAATTTATCATAAAAGAAAGGGTGCATTAAATGAAATTCGATTTTGCTACTTCCAAAGATATAGATAGCTTAAAAGAGCTTTGGCATATTGTGTTTGGCGATGATCTTAGCTATATTGACTTTTTCTTTCAAAACTGCTACCCTTTCTCACGAGCTGTTGTCGCAAAAAATGATGAAAACAAAGTTATCGCAATGCTATTCCTAATTCCCTCTAAAGCTTTGATAGATGGCAAAGAGCATAAAACGGAATATATTTATGCCGTTGGAACTCACCCTGACTATAGAAAAAGAGGAATTAGTGGCGAGCTTCTTAGCTTTACCCATAAAGCGCTTAAAAACGAGGGCGCTCTCTTCTCCTATCTAAGACCAGCAGAACAAAGCTTGTTTGGCTTTTATGAGAAGTATGGCTACAAAACTTTATTTGGTATGGACGAGCTTGATTTTATAGGCGACTTATCAAACGCTGAACTATTAGTAACCACTTCCCTTCCAGAAATGCAGCAAAGCATTTTAGATTTTGTTAAAGACAAAGAGCTTGCTGTTATTTGGGATAAACAAATGCTTTGTTATATTGAGAAAGAGCTTAACGGAGAAACACTAAGATTAGAAGACAATTCTGCTTTTGGTGTTTGCTATAACTACGGAGATTACTATTTTGTCAAAGAGCTCCATAGCAAAACAAAAACCGATAGATTAAGGCTTCTCGCATCTATAAAAAAACATTTTGGAAAAGAGATAAAATATAGAGAGCCATCGACTAATCCTTTTGTTATGGCTTTTAGCTATACAGAACATTCTTTTGAAGATATACAAAATTATTATATAGGACTGGTACTTGACGCATGATTGCACCTCAAAATATAAAGGCTTATAAAACTAATCTTAGAAAAGAAATAAAGCATAAGAGAAATCTTTTTACAAATGAACAAAAAGAGGAAATTTTCACTAAAATCTCCTCTAATATATACTCTCTTAAATCTTATAATAATGCGGACACTATTTTAATCTTTGTTTCATTTGATGGCGAGATTGACACACACAGAATTATAAATCATTCCCTTGAGGCTGGAAAGAGGGTTGCTGTTCCTCGTTGTGTTGAAGGGACTAGAGAAATGCAGTTTTATTATATTAACAGCTTTGATGATTTAAAATCTGCAAACTACGGCATACTTGAGCCAGAGCCCAACAAAGAAATGTTATACACAGAAAATAGCGAAAATCATTTAATGATAGCTCCTTGCCTAAGCTGCGACGAATCTGGCTATAGGCTTGGTTATGGTGGAGGATATTATGATAGGTATCTTGAGAACTTTAAAGGCAAAACAGCAGTTGTAGTTTTTGAAGAGCTTATCTTAAAGAAATTTTGGAGAGGAAAATTTGATATTCCTTGCAATATTATAGTTTCAGAACAGAAAATTAGATTTACCCCAAAAAGGAGAACATAATGGATAAATTACCAAACGATAAAAAACCAAAAAAGAAGAAAAGGCCTTCAAGGCTGTTGAGAGGCTTGGTTGCTGGTGTTATACTTATTGCATTCTGCTTTGTTTTGGCGTTTATTGCCCTTTCTTTAGCCACAGACTACTTCGGCATTGGCGACGAAGATACTGTTTTTGTTTCAATACCTCAGGGCAGTTCAATTAGCGATATAGCCTCTATTCTAAAAGAAAACGAGCTTATCTCAAACAAATGGCTTTTTATATTGTATAACGAAGTCATCGCTGATTCAGAAATACAAGCTGGCGACTATACTTTAACTGACGCAATGTCTTTTGAGCTTTTGGTTAACAGTATGCAGGTTGGAAACAGCACTGCGGACATTGTTAGATTAACTTTTTATGAGGGAATGAGCATTAGCGAAATTGCAGATTTGCTAGCAGAAAATAATGTTTGCTCAAAAACTGGATTTTTTGAAGCACTTAATGGCGATTATAACTTTGATTTTCTAAATATGGTTCCAGATGATGAGTTTAGATATAGGAAATTAGAGGGCTATTTATTCCCTGATACTTATGATTTTTATGTTGGAGAAAATCCAGAATCTGTTGTTAGAAAGTTTTTAATGAACTTCCAAAACAGAGTTTTCCCAGAGGTTTATGATCAAATAGTTTCTGCTGGCATGACATTAGATGAAGCTATTACCTTCGCTTCTATTGTTCAAGAAGAGGCTGGCAAAGTTGAGGAGATGGGAAAAGTTTCTTCTGTTTTGCATAACAGATTAGACTATCCTGAAATGTACCCTAAGCTTCAATGCGATGTTACCATCTTCTATGTTGAAAATGACATCAAACCTTATCAGTCACAACAAACACAAGATCTATATGATGCATATAACACATATGTTTGTGAAGGGCTTCCTGTTGGACCTATCTGCTCTCCTGGATTAGATGCAATATTAGCAACGATAACTCCAGAAGACACCCCTTACTACTTCTTCCTAACAGATAAGCAAGGAAAATATTACTATGCTGCCGATGCACAAACTCATTATGCTAACGACAGAGCAGCTGCATTAGTTCAGTAAGTTAACAAAGTTTTGGCACAACTAAGCCACTATTTTAGGCTTGGTTGTGCCTTTCATAAAGAGAAAGGATAATTATTATAATGTTTAAACCAGAAATACTAGCACCAGCTGGAGATATGGAAAGATTAGTTTCAGCTGTTCAATATGGTGCAAACGCTGTATATTTAGGCGGCAAAGCTTTTGGAATGAGGGCTGCATCTGCTAATTTTGACTACGACCAACTAAAAGAAGCTGTTGACTATGCTCATGCACACAATGTAAAAGTGTATGTAACCTGCAACACTATGCCAAGAAATGAGGAGATTGATGAAATCCCTGAATTTATGGAATATTGCCAAAATGTTGGTGTTGATGCTTTAATCGTTGCTGATATTGGCGTTTTGATGATGGCAAAGAGAGTTGTTCCAAACATGGAAATTCATATTTCCACACAACATGGAGTTGTTAACCACCAAACAGCAACTGAACTTTATAACTTAGGCGCAAAGAGAGTTGTGCTTGCAAGAGAGCTTTCTATCCAAGAAGTGAAAACAATAAGAGAGAAAACCCCAGCTGACCTTGAAATTGAAGCATTTGTTCATGGCTCCATGTGCATGTCATATTCAGGCAGATGCGTTATTTCAAACTACTTAACTGGAAGAGATGCCAACAGAGGCGAATGTGCTCAGCCTTGCAGATGGGGATATCATCTTGTTGAAGAAAAGCGCCCTGGCGTTTACATCCCTGTCTTTGAGGATGAGCATGGAAGCCATATCCTTAATGCAAAAGACATGTGTTTAATAGAGCATATACCAGAACTAATTGAAGCTGGCATTTCAAGCCTTAAAATTGAGGGAAGAGCTAAGTCGTTTTACTATGTTGCTATTGTTACAAACGCCTATAGACAGGCTGTTGAGCTTTTCTTAAAAGACCCTGAAAATTATAGGCTTCCAGACTATCTTTTAGATGAAGTATTCAAAGTTTCTCATAGAGAGTATTCAACAGGCTTTTATTTTAACAAGCCAGACCAATGCTATAAAAATGGCGGATATGTTAGAGAATGGGATGTTGTTGCGACTGTTGATGAAAGCAAAGAGGGCAGCTTAGTAGTTGTTGAAAAGAACAGGTTCTTAAAAGGCGATGTTGTTGAAATTATAGAGCCTATGGGCAAGCCAGAGCAGTTCACAATAACTGAAATAAAAAACCCAGAGGGAGAGTTAGTCGAGGCTGCTGTTCACCCTCAAATGCTGTTTACAATACCATTTCACAGAAAAGCTGTTAAAGGCGCAATTATAAGACGTCCAAGAGCAGAACAATAACTAAAACTAAAGGGCTATACCAACATATCATTATTTTAGATATGTACGGTATAGCCCTTATTTATATTAGATTTAGAAAAAATCTAATATAAATTGGTCATGTGGGCATTCCGTTGCCCACGACCTTCAAAATCGCCCCTGCGAGGCATATAAATAAACGGAACGTAGTGGAGATTATTTATATTAGATTTAGTGAAAAATGAAGAATAAAAAGTTAATGTATCACTTCGTGATGGGCTGAAAATTGTATGCTATATCAAAGCTTCAAGCCGACTGCAAGTCGTTTAAAACGTCGCAAAGCGACACCATAACTCTTCACTATTCACTTTTACCTCTTCACTTAAATAATCGGAGATTATTTATATTTTGTTTTAATAATCTCTATTTTACGCTTTCGACAATAAGGCTGTAAAAGCCTTTATTCTCATCTCTAATGACTTTTAGCTCCCCATTTTTAATAAACTCCTCTATTCTTTTAGCTATAAAAACATCACCAGTCAGTATCTTCCTTAGTCCCAAAGCTCTGCCTATAATAAGAGCTACTCGGCAGCTTTCTTCTGGAAAGCATTCTCTAATCAAATCATCATAATAGCTTATGTCAACACTTACTACCATGTTATTTTCAACTACTCTTAACGACGAATTTTCTTCTTTCAAAACTTGCCATTTTAATGCCAAATCAGAAATTTTTTGTTTGTAGAGTTTTCTTTCATTATACAAAAAAGTTCCAAATAGCTCTGGCTTCACTTCTCCCCAACCACGATATTCTATTATGCTATTGTTGCTCGCCTTTACTTTTTCAGGAAGCTCGACAACCGATATTTCTGTTTGACTATCTTTTAATAAATCAGCAACAAACAATAGCCCTGCTTGGGCCTCGGGAGTTTTATCTAGCCAAATTCGTATTTTTTCTGGGTTTGACTTTAGTTTGTCTAAGTCGTTTATGCAGCTTTGCCAAAACGTTTCTATTGCTTCTTCAACATCAAAATTATCATTATACCTATCAAATGCAATCCACGAACGAATATATTCTTTTCTTTGGCAGTTTTCAGCAGTTATTTCTGAACTAATATCTCCCTCTGAAAAATTAAAGCAAACACCGACTATATCTTCTTTTGTTCCGCCTAAAGGCAGCGCTGCCTTTTGCAGCCTCTTATTTTCTTTTTTAATTTTTTTTATTATCTTTAAACTTTTAAAAAAATCAGAAATTCCCCTTTTATCTGTAATTATACCAATAGCACTAGCAAAATTTCTTCCACCACAACGCTGAGCAACTGATAATCCACCTTTAGTTGAATCACTAAAGCATACTTCTAGCATAAGCGCCCCCTATTCCATGTTTCTATCTATAATTATACAAAAATTTCAGTTCATTTTCAAGATAAAAAGGATGTCTTTCGTCATTTGACAATCAAAGATTATTGTAGTATACTGAAACTAAAATAATAAGGAGGACAGTTAAATGAATTATTATAGTGAAAAACTAACGCAACTTGGTTTTGGTCTTATGCGCTTACCAATGATTGGCGAGGAGATTGACTTAGAGCAAACTAAGGAAATGGTGGATACTTTTCTTGCGAAAGGCTTTACTTATTTTGACACTGCATATGGATATCATAACCAAAAGAGCGAGGGAATAGCAAAGCTTGCTTTAGTGGACAGATATCCTCGTGATAGCTTTACTTTAGCGACAAAGCTCCCAGCTTGGGCTGGCCCTAAAACTAAGGAAGAGGCAGAGCAGATGTTCTACACCTCACTAGAAAGATGCGGGGTTGAGTATTTCGACTATTACCTTCTGCACAACTTAGGTCCTTCAAGGACTGAACTTTTTGAAAAATGGGAGATGTGGGACTTTGTTTTTGAACTTAAAAAACAAGGCAAAATTAAAAAAGTTGGCTTTTCAATACACGATAAAGCCGATGCTGTTGATGCTGTTTTAACTAAACACCCAGAAGTTGATTTCTTACAACTACAAATCAACTATGCTGACTGGAATGACATAGTTGTTCAGTCTAAACTTTGCTATGAAGTTGCTAAAAAGCATGGAAAGCCAGTTGTGATTATGGAACCAATTCGTGGTGGCAGCCTAGCTAACCCTCCACAAAAAGTTATTGATGTGTTAAAAGAAGCTAACAGCGAAATGCCTCTAGCTATTTGGGCGCTTAAATATGCTGCTTCTTTTGATAATGTGCTAACTGTACTTAGTGGCATGTCTACTATAGAGCAGATGGAAGAGAACACAAACTGGTTTAAAAATGGAACAGTTTTAACTGAAAAAGAGCAAAAGGCTATCGAAAAGGCTCAGGAAATACTGGCAAGCATTCCAACTATACCTTGCACTTCCTGCCAATACTGCGTTAAGGATTGCCCAAAAAATATCAATATTCCAAGTATATTAGGGGCACTGAACAAAGAGATTGTTTATGCTGATTTAGCTTCAGCTAAGAGAAGTTATCAACTAGCTACTGTTAGAAATGGCAAGGCAAGCGAATGTATTGGTTGCAAAAAATGCGAAAAAGTCTGTCCGCAAGTCATTCCTATTGTTGAAAAGCTTAAAATAGCTGTTAGTAATTTAGAGGTATAATATCATAAATTTCGTTAGGAATTATGATATTATCGTCCATGTTTTGCGGTTATCATTGCGGCGAGCAAAACAGACATAAAATTGCCCCTGCGAGGAAATATAATAATCTATTTGAGATTATTATATCCTAAATTTAACATATATTATCCTAATAACATATTATGAGATTGAGTATAGCTGTTGCTATGCTCAATCTTTTATGGTAAAGGAGCAATAGAATGAGCTTTGAAGTTATGATAGATTTTGTCATTACAGCATTAGCAGCAATATTTGTTTTCGGTCTTGGTTATGCTAGCCTTCAAACTAGGGAGCTAATCAAAGGTTTTCTCCCTAAGTTTTTAGATACATTTGACAGCCTCAAAAATTGGCTTGAGCAAAAAGGCCTAATGGAATATGCAGTTAAGTTTGTAATGGCGGCAGAACAGATGTGGAAAAACTCAGCAGAAGACAGAAATGAAGTCAACGCTAAAAAGAAAGCATATGTTTCAGCAGAACTGCTAAAGCGATATAAATTGTCAACATCAGAACTAGACAATCTAATTGAAAGCGCTGTTTATATTATGAATTCAAAACAAAATATAGAATAGCATTAAAAGCCAGCACATTTTCTGTGTTGGCTTTTGCAATATGCTTTTAGCTTAATTGTCTTTTTTAGAGAATACTCCTTGGAGTGTTAACAAAATGCCAGAAATCAAAAGCAAAACTCCAATAACAACAACAGGCATCATTCCCATGTCTAACATTGTTTGCCAGTATTTCCCTATAGAAGTTATCCATTCTGTTGTGTATTGCATATTAAAGCTTGTTATTAAAGAGGCAGACAAGTACATAATCGTACCAACTAACATAAATCCTATTCCAGCTATTACCTTTTTCATAAGTAACCTCCATTACGTTCCGTTTATTTATACTTCTTATAGAGTATTTCTTACTCTCATTATGCTCATAATAGCCGTTCAAGAATTAAATTCCACAAATGCTAAAGCAATTATCTGTTAAAAAACAATTTTGTACCCATTCATCGATTTCATTTATGGCATCTTTAATTTGCAAAGTCATATTTTCGCTCATTTTTTTTACAGCTAACCACTGCTCTTTTGTGACTTTTGTAGGTCCATAGTAGTTAAAGTTCGGGATGGCTTCACCAAATAACGCACCAAGATTTAATGCATTAACGATATCATCATCAATAAATAATGAGCTTTCAAGCCAGTGCTTTTCTTCAGTAAAATAATCACCTTTTTGGAACTCAAAATAGCAACCGTGCTTGATGTTGTAGCAACAATATTTTGTTTTTCTCATTCTATCACCCCACAAAATATAAATAATCTCCACTGCGTTCCAATTATTTATATTCCTCGCAGGGGCGATTTTAAAGTCCTTGCTCGCAATGTTATCATTTTATAGACAGTGAACAAGTCTAACTACTTTACTATCATTTTGTCAATTTCAACGATGACATCTGCAATATAATTATCATCAAAAATAAATGGTCTTAAATAGTCTTTTAAAACTTCTGATTTTCTTACTTGGCTAAATCCACTCCAACCTTTGTTATAAGTGGTAATCAATTTCACAACTTTTTCTTTATAATTATTGTGATTTTTTATAAATAGCCACTCACTCCATTTATCTTCCCCATATTTTTCTATACTAAGGGAAATTAGAGCTTTTATTATTTTTTCATGTATATTTGCTAATATTGGACTTCCAGCCACATGGAAGTTATCTGGATTTTCATTAAATCGAGCCTCCAATAAGCCTTTATGCAAATTCAATAAATCAAAATAGTCAGATAAAACTACTTCTTTTTCATTCATTTTACTTTCTCCAATCATTATGCTATCTATTTATGTTTTGAGTTAAACTCATTTTTTATATCTTCTAAAATTTCTGAATTTTTTAGTATATCAATAGCAGTTAGGGTGAAGGCTGTTACAGTTTTGGTCATTTGCTTGTTAGCATAGTCGCTGATGCTGCAATTAGCAAACTCGACAGAATGTCCTGTTAAGTTGCCATCCTCTTTAATAGAGAAGTATGGATGAATAGTTGGGCAGTATTGGCTGACATTGCCTACATCAGTTGAACCAAAAGAAAATTCAGCTGGCTTAATATTTGTAACGCCTACCTCCTCAAGCTTGGTTGTAAATAGATTTGATAGCGTTTCATTTGTCATCATGCTAAAATATTCAGATTCAAACTGAGAAATCTCAAGCTTTGCCCCATTTGATAAAGCTGCCGCCTTTGCGCAATTCTCTATCTTCTCAACAAGCTCCGCCTGATATTTCATATCAGAAGAACGCACATAAAATTCAGCCATAGAATAGTCAGGAACAATATTCGCTGCCTTTCCTCCATCCTTAATAACGCCGTGAACTCTTGCATCGCTTCTAAAATGCTCTCTTAAAGAGGAGATATTATTGAATAGGGAAATACAAGCATGCAGGGCGTTTATGCCCTCATCAGGCGAGCCAGCTGCGTGTGCAGTCTTGCCAAAAAACTCGAACCTTAATGCCTTCAAAGCATTAGAAGCTCCGCTTTTTTGAGTTTTGTTTGAAGGATGGGCTATCATCGCAACATCAATCTTATTAAACGCACCCATCTCCCCCATAACAACCTTGCTACCATCAGTTTCTTCTGCTGGTGTACCAATAAGCACTACACTGCCTCCAAACTCGTCAACAAACTCTTTTAAGGCAACAGCAGAAGCAGCCGATACAGCAGCTATGTTATTATGTCCGCAACCATGACCAATGCCTGGAAGAGCATCATATTCAGCAAGATAGGCAATAGTCGCCCCATCTTTTTTCCCTTTATAACTAGCTTTAAACGCTGTCTTGATGTTGCAATATGGAGTTTCAACATCAAATCCATGCTCTACCATGCTATTAACTAGCATTTCACAAGCTAAAAATTCCTCATATCCAAGCTCTGGATTTTCATACATTTTCTTTGATATACCTATCATTTCAGGCATAATTTTCTCAACTGAACTCTCAACTCTTTTTAACATAGCTTTTCTCCTTTTGTGATTTTGGTTTATAATGTCGCTTTAGAAACTGCATAATACAACTATTATACCAAACAATGAATTAGCATTTCAAGCTGTTAATTAGATTAATTTGGCAATGGATAAAATTCCCTTTGTACCTTTGGTATTGTTAGCAAAAATTGGACAACAATATTATTAAAAGTGTGGAGGTGGTGTATGTATAATTCAAGGGTTGAGATTTGCGGAATTAACACAAGCGAGCTTAAGGTAATGAAAGAGAAAGAGAAAATTGAGCTTATAAAAGCATCTCAAGCTGGGGACAAGCTAGCCAGAGAGATGGTTATTGCTGGAAACTTGAAATTAGTTCTTAGTGTTGTCCAAAAATTTTCAGGGCGAGGCGAAAATCCAGACGATTTATTTCAGGTTGGTTGCATTGGGCTAATGAAAGCTATTGACAACTTTAATTTAGAGCTTCCTGTTAGATTTTCAAGCTATGCTGTTCCAATGATTTCAGGCGAAGTGCGCCGACATTTAAGAGATGACAACCCAATAAGAGTTAGCCGCTCTATTCGAGATACTGCATACAAGGCTATGGGTGCAAAAGAAGAGCTTACAATTAAGCTTAAACGTGAGCCTGAAATTGAAGAGATTGCTAAGCACCTTAACATCAAAAAATCGGAGGTAGTTATTGCTTTAGAATCTATAGTGTCCCCTATGTCGCTGTTTGACCCTGTATATTCAGGAACAACAGATAATGTGTTTGTTATGGATCAAATAAGAGATCCTGAACATCAAAGCGACTGGCTATCTGAGCTTTCTTTAAGGGAGTGTATTGAAAATTTAACTGACAGAGAAAAGCGAATTTTAACGCTAAGATTCATTAACGGAATGACACAAATGGAGGTCGCTAAAGAGATAGGAATTTCGCAGGCGCAGGTGTCTAGGCTTGAAAAATTTTCAATTAAAAATATAAAAAATAATATTTCGCAAAACTGAATATAAGCTAATCATTTGCCTATAATAAAATTGCAAGGAGGTGAGTATTTTGAAAAGTGTTAATAACTCTATCGGATGTTCCGTTTCCCAATGTAGAAACCATGCAGGCAACCAAAACTATTGTACTCTAAGCAAAATCTCTGTGGGTACGCATGAAAAAAATCCAACTGAACCAAAGTGCACAGATTGCGAAAGCTTTATGTGTAAGTAATTTCTTATAAAAAAATGAGCCGCTCTCTAGGATGAGAGTAGCTCATTTTTTTAATTCAAAATTTATTTTGGATCAAGATAAAAAGCAGCAAGACACATTGTGTTTAATATGCCCTTCCAATGAGTTCTCTCCATACCATGAGAAGCATGAACACCTGTTCCAATTAAAGCTCCCCTAATGTTATTTCCCCCTCTTAAAGCTGCGCTAATATCAGAAGCATATTTTGGGTATAAGTCAACAGCATAGCTTAAATCGTTCTTTTCAGAAAGCTCAATTAGAGTCGATATCATGTTAAAATCATAAGGCCCGCTTGCATCTTTAGCACAAATTGATACATCATATTCTGTACAGCTTAGATCCTCGCCAATACAGCCCATATCAAGAGCTAGTATCTCGCTTATTTCAGGTGAGATATAAGAAGCTCCATGTCCTATTTCCTCATAAGTTGTGAAAAGAAGCTGAGTGTTAAAAGCTGGCTTTAAGCCTTGCTCTTTTAGGTATTTCATAATTGTAATAAGCATTGCAACGCTTGCCTTATCGTCAATAAAGCGTGATTTCAAGAAACCGCTTTCAGTTACAACTGTCTTTGTATCTGGAGAGATAAAATCACCATTTCTAATTCCAAGATCAAGCACATCATCTTTGCTCTTAACAACTTCATCAAGACGAATGTACATTGAATGCTCATCACGAACTGCTGAATGAGCTTCCATATGCACATGAGCCGCTGCATGTTTACATAAAACAGTGCCTGAGTATACTTTACCATCTCTAGTTGTAACTCGGCAATACTCACCATCCATAGTTGGAAGTGTTATTCCGCCAACTTTAGAGAAGTTAAGTGTGCCATCGGAATTAATAGAACGCACCATCATTCCAATTGTGTCAACATGGGCAGATAAAGCGATAGTTTTGTTAGTGTCAGCACCAGGAATATGTATAACACCATTGCCCTTAACTGTACGCTCAAACTTATAGCCATATTCATTAGCATAGCTCTCAATTAAATCAATAGCCTTAAAGCAATAGCCAGTTACACTATCAACAGCTAGCACCTTCTTAACTGTATCAAAATAAAAATCACGATATGTCTTCATTATCTTTTTCATGGTTACTCTCCTCTACAATGCATTTAAATTTAGACTTATATTGATCTATTATGATTAACCCTCAATATGAGAGATTATCATTCCCTTTAGAATCTCAGGATTTCCCTTGCCCTTTGAAGCCTTCATACACTGACCAACTAAGAAACCAAGAACATTAGTCTTGCCGTTTCTATAGTCTTCAATCGCCTTAGCATTATTAGAAACAACCTCATTAACAATGGCTTCAAGAGCGCTATTATCGCTAATTTGTCCAAGACCCTTCTCTTCAATTAAAGCCTGCGCTGTTTTATCTGTGAACATAACTTCTTCGATTATGTTTTTAGCAGCAGCATTTGAGATAGTTGCCTTATCGATTAAGTCTATCATTTCTGATAGTTTCTCAGCTGTCAACTTTGTTTCAGATAAAGACACATTCTTCTCAACTAATAATCTAACAACATCTCCATTTAGCCAGTTAACTGTTGCTTTTGGAGAGCCTTTAATAGCAGTTGATGCAGCAAAAAGCTCGTATCTATCTTGATTTTCAACTAAAAGCACAGCATCGCTATAAGGAAGGCTATAGTCTTTCATTATTCTAAGAAGCTTTGGCATTGGAAGCTCTGGAATTTCAGCTCTTAGCTCCTCAATTCTCTCTTCTTTAACAACAATAGTTTTTAAATCAGGATCTCTAAAGAATTTATAGTCTTGTGCGTCTTCTTTTGAACGAAGAACAAAGTTTTCATTTTTTAGATTGTCCCAGCGGCGAGTTTCTTGATATATCTCTCCGCCTTCTGAAAGCACCTTTATTTGTCTTGCGCTCTCATAGTCAATCGCCCTAACAGCAGCAGAGAAGCTGTTTACATTCTTCATCTCAACTCTAGTGCCAAACTCTTTGCTTCCTTCTGGCATAACAGAAACGTTTATATCGCAACGGATAGAACCTTCTTGCATTTTGCAGTCGGATATGTCTAAAGCGCCTAGTATAGCCTTTATTCCCTCAAGATATGCCTTAGCTTCTGCAGTTGTTCTCATATCTGGCTCTGAAACAATCTCAATCAGAGGAACACCGCATCTATTCATATCTACTAATGAACCACTAAACGCATCATCGTGTATTAGCTTTCCAGCATCCTCTTCTATATGTATTCGTGTTACACCAATTCTCTTTGTAGCCTTGCCCTCATCAAGAAGAACATCTAAATGGCCTTTTCCGCAAAGAGGAATGTCATACTGCGAAATTTGATATGCTTTTGGAAGGTCAGGATAGAAATAATGCTTTCTATCTTGCTTACAAACATTGTTTATCTCGCAGTTTAGTGCAAGCCCCATCTTCACCGCATAGTCGACAACTTTTTCATTCAGCATTGGCAGTGTGCCAGGCATTCCAGCGCAAATTGGGCAAACATTAGAGTTTACTTCATTACCAAATGAGTTTTTACAACCGCAAAATATTTTTGATTCAGTGTTAAGCTCGGCATGAACTTCAAGACCGATTACTACTTCATAATTCATTTCTTTATCCTCCCTCTTACAGTGATGCAATTTTGTTAAAGCCACCACAAATATTCTCATAATGGTCAGCCACATTAAACAGTACATCCTCTGCAAAATGCTTTCCAATTATCTGCATTCCAACAGGCATATTGTTTTTATCAACACCACAAGGAACTGACATAGCAGGCAAACCAGCTATATTAACATTTATTGTGCAGATGTCATTAGCATACATCTTTATTGGGTCTTCAACATTCTCTCCAACCTTAAATGCGCCGTCTGGAGCAGTTGGTGTGATTAAAACATCACACTCATTGAAGATAGCTTCAAACTCTTGCCTAATTCTCTTTTGCAGTAGCTTAGCTCTATAGTAATAAGCATCAATTGAACCGCTGCTAAGAACAAAAGTTCCAAGCATAATGCGTCGCTTAACCTCTTCGCCAAAGCCTTCGCTTCTTGAATTTTCATAAAGCTCTGTTAGGTTAGTGAAGTTTTCTGATCTATGTCCATATTTTATGCCATCAAAACGAGATAAGTTTGAGGAAGCTTCTGCGCAAGCGATTATGTAGTATGCAGCTAGAGCATATTTTGTGCTTGGAAGGCTAACTTCCTTGATAATTGCACCATCAGCCTCTAGCGCCTTAACTGCCTTATTAACAGCCTCTTTAACTTCTTCGCTTATGCCCTCGCCAAAATATTCAGATGGTATACCAACTTTTAGCCCTTTAATTCCCTTGCCCATTGTTTGGGTAAAGTCTTCGCTTGTTCTCTTTTCAGAAGTTGCATCTTTATCATCCTTGCCTGTGATTGTGTCAAAAAGCAGAGCAACGTCTTTAACAGTTCTTCCCATAGGGCCAATTTGGTCAAGCCCTGAAGCAAAGGCAATACAACCATAACGTGAAACTGCTCCATAAGTAGGCTTTAAGCCTACTATTCCACAAAATGCAGCTGGCTGACGAATTGAGCCGCCTGTGTCTGTTCCTAGTGTCATAAGGGCAGAACCAGCAGCCACAGCAGCAGCAGAGCCTGAAGAAGAGCCCCCTGGTACACGCTCTGTGTCGTGTGGATTTCTAGTAATACCATAATAGGAAGTTTCACCAGATGAACCCATTGCAAATTCATCCATGTTTAATTTACCAAGAGAAATCGCACCAGCCTCCTCTAGCTTTTCAACTACAGTTGCGCTATATGGTGGAATAAAGTTCTCTAGCATTTTAGAGCCACAAGTTGTCTTAACATTGTTTGTGCAAAGAATATCCTTTAAGGAAACTGGCAAGCCAGCTATTTTGGAGAGCTTTTCCCCGTTTTTCCTCTTGTCATCAATTATGCGAGCCTTTTCTAAAGCCTGCTCTTTAGTCAATGTCACATAAGCGTTTATAACGCCTTCTGTTTTTTCTATTCTCTCATAATAAGAGTTTATTATAGCCTCAGAAGTTGTTTCGCCTTTTGAAAGCATTTCTGAAAGCTCTGTTGCTGATAATCTAAAAAGTTCCATGTCTATTACCATTCCTTCCCTATTCCATTACTTTAGGCACTACTATGCACCCAGCACTAACTTTTGGCGCATTGCGAAGCAGGTCTTGCTGTTTTAATGAAGGAGTTACAATGTCCTTACGAAGAACCATTGGGTCATTTTCATCAACACCCATGCTTTGGTCAGTAACCTCTGGCAGATCCTCAACCATCTTAATAATTAGATTCATCTTTTCTTGTAGCACAGCAACATCAGACTCTGGAATTGATAGTCTTGATAGCTTTGCTAGCTTTTTAATATCAACGCTCATTTTTCTCTTTCCTTTTCTGTTTTTTCTATATCTTTTATTTTACTTTAACATATCTAAAAGCTCTTGTTCAGATATAACTCTAACACCAAGCTTATTCGCTTTATCAAGCTTTGAGCCAGCTTCTTCGCCAGCCAGTAAATAATTTGTTTTTGATGACACAGAGCCTGAAACTTTACCACCATTTTGTTTTATAAGCTCTGTCGCTTCATTTCGTGATAATGTAGGCAGTGTGCCAGTGATAACAAATGTATTTCCTAAAAGCAGTTCTGTTGTGCCTGATTTTTTCTCAGCAACTGTGTTAACACCAGCAGCTATTAAGTTTGCAACAAGCTCTTTATTTCCTTCGTCGCTAAAGAAATCAACCACACTAACAGCCATAACCTCTCCAAATCCTTCAAGTTCGGTTATTTCCTCCGCTTTAGCTCCCATTATTCCTTCTAGGCTTCCAAAATGTTCGGCTAAAATTGCAGATCCTGTCTTTCCAATTCCATCAATTCCAAGAGCAAATACAAGCCGTTCTAAACCGTTGGACTTTGATTTTTCAATGGCTTTTAATAAGTTATTGGCAGATCTTTTGCCCATTCTTTCAAGAGATGAAACTGTGTCTAGTTCGAGAGAATATAATTTATCAGCTGTTTTTGCAATGTCATTATCAAACAAAGCCTCAACAACTGCAACTCCTAAGCCTGAAATATCCATTGCATCTCGGCTAGCAAAGTGAATTAAGTTTCTAACAGCAGTCGCGGGGCAACTTTTATTTACACATTTAATTGCAGAGTCGCCTTCTTTTCTAACAACTGTATGGCCACAAATAGGGCATTCAGATGGTATTTTATACACTTCTCTGCTACTATCATGCTTTGCAGAAACAACTTCTGGAATTATCTCCCCAGCCTTTCTAACAACTATTGTATCGCCAATAGCTATCTCTTTTTCATCGATAAAATCTTGGTTATGGAGAACAGCCCTTGATACTGTTGTTCCAGCAAGCAACACTGGCTGAAAGACAGCAGTTGGTGTTAATGCTCCAGTGCGCCCAACATTAATTTCAATGTCTAGTAGCACTGTTTCTTTTTCCTCAGGAGGGTATTTAAAAGCTACAGCCCATCTTGGAGTTTTAGAAGTGCTTCCTAGCATCTCTCTATCTCTTAGATTATCGACTTTAACCACAGCGCCATCAATCTCAAAAGGATATTTTCCTCTCATATCGCCAATGCGAGAAATCTCTGCCTTTATATCTTCTGCATTAGTATACACAGTATAGCTTGGTGACACCTTAAAGCCATAGTCTTTTAGTAAATCTAAAGACTGCTTATGACCAGTTATGTTCTCTCCTTCAATTGCTTGAATGTTAAACACAAAAATGTCAAGACCTCTGGTTTTAGTTATGCTTGGATTTTTTTGCCTTAGCGATCCAGCAGCGGCATTTCTTGGGTTTTTAAATGGGTTTTCGCCTAAAAGTTCTTGATTTTCATTAACAGCTATGAATGATGAGGTTGGCATATACACTTCCCCTCTAACTACTAAAGAATGAGGTGCATTTTCTATTTTCTTAGGGATGCTATCAATTGTTCTAAGATTTTCTGTTACATCCTCGCCAACAAATCCATCTCCCCTAGTTGCCCCTCGAACAAAAACACCATCAATATATTCTAGCGACACAGAAAGACCGTCTATTTTCGGCTCTACAACAAACTCTGCATTTTCGACCTTCTCGCAAACCTTATTAACAAAATCATCTATTTCCTCATAAGAGAAAACGTCTTGCAGAGATCCCATCTGTATAACATGAGTTACTTCGGCAAATGAATTGTTAATAGCGCCACCAACAGTTTTGCTTGGGCTATCTTCAAAAGCGTACTCAGGATTTTCTTCTTCAAGCTTTCTTAACTCTCTCATTAATGTGTCGTATTCATAATCCTCGATTGTTGGATTATCGAGCATATAGTAGTTATAGTTATGCTCTCTTAAAGTTGCAGATAAGACTTTTATTTTTTTGAGTGCAAGCTCTTTATCCATAAAGCCCTCCTTGATTTTAATTTATATTTAAGTTTATACTTCATTTACTAAATTTATAATGTGATGAAAAGCGAAGAATGATGAACATGAAAAGCGGATTTGAAGTCATCTAAAATACCTCAAAGCGACACTCCCACTATTCACTTTTAACTTTTACCTATTAACTTAAGATAATCACCCCTGTGAGGGATATAGTAATCGCATAGTGATTATTATATCAATAATTCTACAAAGAATTTTGATATAATTGTCCATGTTTTGTGGTTGTCACTTGTGACGAGCAAAACGGACATCTAAATCACCCCTGTGAGGGATATAGTAATCGCATAGTGATTATTATATCATATATCTTCTAAAAGGTAAATAATAAATTATATTTTAAAGATAATAAAAAGCGATATTTTTATTATTATTTTAATGCAAATAGATTAGATTATTTTTTACTAGCAAAGAAAATTTGCAATTTTTTTGTATTTTGTTCTATTCAAAGCGCAGAAAATAGTGTATACTATATAGGAAATTTTGATAACTATTGTTTTGGCAGCTCAAAACAAATAATATAAACTGATAAAGGAGAAATTACCATAGCTAGAAATATTAAAATAAATAGAGGACATAAACGCAAATCTAAAGCGCCTTTTGTGGCGGCTTTGGTGGCTTTTTCGCTGCTTATATCTGCTATCGGGGCTTTTGCTTGGGAGCTTATTGAGGTTGAGGAAGATCTTATAAGCGAGCCTATACCAATGCCACTACAAGAGAGCTTTGCAGCAGTTGCAAAAGCTCCAACTCCAGAAAATACACCTCCGCTTAATTTCACACCGCCATCTCCAACTGGCGAGGCTGACCCTAATGCTGGTGCTGTTGTGGCAGCTGGAGAAGTTGTTCCTGAAAGCGGAAGAGTTGCGAGCAGTTATTTTGATGATGCTGTATTTATAGGAGATTCACTAACCACAGGCATTCAGCTTTATGATGTTATGAGCAACACAACTGTGCTGGCTGCTACAGGGCTTAATCCGCAATCTATTCATACTAAAGATGTTATTACTGTTGATGATGTTTCATACACAGCTATGAGCTATATTGAAGCATTTAAACCAGCTAAGATTTATGTTATGATTGGAGCAAACAGCTTAACTCAAATGCCAGATGATTGGATGGAAGAAAACTTCGATTCAATGCTAGCTGAAATCAAACTGAAATCTCCAAATAGCACTATATATCTTCAGTCGCTAACACCAATTAACGATGCCGTTTATGGCGGTGGCCCAACTGGAAATATGAACAATGCTAAGATAATGGAGTTTAACGAAGTTCTAAAAAATCTAGCTAAAAAACATGGCATCTATTACCTTGATCTTTATACTGGGCTTGTGAATGAGGATGGGCAACTTAGTGAAGAAGACACGCCTGATGGACTTCACTTCAACAGCAAGGTGTACACAAGATGGTTTGATTATCTAAAAACCCATACTGTTAAACTACAATAAATTAAAATGAAAAGGAATTATTAAAATGAAAAAAATTATTGCTATTATGCTCGCTTCCCTGTTTATCTTTGCTGGTTGCGGTTCTGAAACAACTGTAAGCTTTAATGCTGAGGGCTTTATGAATGAGGTTAAGGCTTTATCACTTGATGATGAGCTTGTTGAAATACCAGAAACAGTTGCAACTACCTTCTATGACTTTAGCGGCATTGCCCACACTTACTTGCTATACGCTTCTGGCACAAGGGCAACATCTTCTGAAGTTATGGTTGTTACTGCTGAGAATGCTTCTGATGTTGAAGCGTTGAAGACTGTTCTTGAAGAAAGAAAGCAAGTTTT
The DNA here is from genome assembly GCA_964369265.1 of uncultured Oscillospiraceae bacterium. Classification (GTDB taxonomy): domain Bacteria; phylum Bacillota; class Clostridia; order Oscillospirales; family Ruminococcaceae; genus DAMCAP01. The sequence goes on along the minus strand of CAYJEV010000004.1, from coordinate 20,061 downwards.
AATTGATGAGTATAAAGACTACATCCCAGCAGAAGCAGAAAGAGCCGAGAACGCTATAATTGAAGTTAAGGGCAATTCTGTTATTCTTGCTATTACTGGTTATAATGATGAGGTTAGCGCTATTATCGAAAGCAATACTACCGAAGAATAAGGAGGTTACTAGATGATTTTTGAATGCGGAGCAATTATTGCTGTTGTGGTGGTTATGGCGTATTTTATGCTTAGATCTGGTATGAGCGGTTATGCTATAGGCGTTTTGCCACTAGCATTAGTGCCAGCATTTTACATAATTTCTGATAGCCTAACTATCTTCTTGCTTAGATATTTTAATTGGAGTTATGTTAATATTAGAATTTCAATTATTCTGTTTGCTCTTGTTGTGAGCTGTTTATTGATTGGTGGTGTATCTCTTGGGATTAAGAATACAACCAAAAGATTGTTCTTTTTAGTTATGTGCGGGCTTTTTAGCATTATACTGACTACATTGCTAATAATTAACATGCTCTACTAAATGCATAGGGTGACCGATATAATCTGAACCAGCCCATAATAAACATATTTCACTTTTTAACTGCGTTATCCTCATCAGAATACGCAAGTATTCTATCTTCGTCTGCCTTGTTTAAAAGCAAAATCTGATTATTCTGGGTCGAAGATTTATAAAGTAGATAGTAGGTTTTATAAGAAGGCAAAGGCTTGCAGTAATGCTGTCGCATTACAAAAGGCTTTAACGCACTTATAGAGCCTAGTATCTGCTTTATAAACTGATTCGGATTATATCGGGCACCCTAACCAAAAGGCTAGCCTTGCTTCTATGCTTGGTTAGCCTTTTTTTGTTTGTTGTGGGCGATATAATATCATTTTTTGGTGAATATGTAAACAATTTTTTTATCTCTTTGTGTAAAACCCTTATTTTATTTTAATATGCTAAAATCAATTGACTATTTAAGCTGTTTAAATTATACTGTATAGTGAGAAATTAACATATTCTTTAGCAAAAAATTTAAGAAAGATGGAGTAAGTAGCTATGAAAAGAATTAACATTGAAACCTTGCTGGAATACAAGTTCCTTAGTGAAGTTGCTATTTCACCAGACGGCAAACACACTGCTTTTGTTGTGCATACTGCTGATGTAAAAGAAAATACATATATCGGTTGTATTCATGTTATCTGCAACGAAAGCGGAAAAACTAAACAGCTAACCAATATCGGTTCTGTTAAAGGATTTACTTGGATAGATAATGAAAATATTGTCTTCCCTTCAGCTCGTTGCCCAAGAACAAAAGAGAAACTAAAAAAAGGCGAAGAGCTAACTGTTTATTATGAAATAAACATTCATGGCGGCGAGGCTCAAGCTGTTGGCGAGCTTCCTTTGCTTGCTGGAAAGCTAACTAGTGTTGGCAACAACAAATACCTTGTTAGCGCTATTTATGATAATAACCGCCCAAACCTTGAAGGGCTTTCAACTGCTGAGCAACATGATGTATTAAAAAAATATAACGAAAGCGGTTATACAATTTTTGAAGAAGTTCCTTTCTGGGGAAATGCTCAAGGCATAATCAACAGAAAAAGAAATCGCCTTTATATTTATGATAATACTTCCAAAACAACAGAAGCTATAACTGCCCCTATGTTTAATACTATGGCGTTTTCAGCTAGCGAGAAAAAAGTTTTAATTCTTGGAAGCGAATATGATGATATTAAGCCGCTTTACTCTGGCTTATATGTATATGACATTGAAACTAAAACTACAAAATGCCTAATCGAGCCAAAAACTTATGGTGTAAAAAACATTGAAATGTACACTGAGGACAAGGCTGTTATTGTTGGAACAGATAATAAGAGCTTTGGTATGGGCGAGCTTGGCGATGTTTATATCATCGATTTAAACACAGGAGAAAAAACTCTTGTTGCAAAGCATGACCATCTTGGTATTGGTAATAACTCCACTAACTCAGATGTTAGATATGGCGGTGGTAAGGTTTCTAAGATTGTTGGAGATACTCTATACTACCTAACAACTAAAATTAACAACGGATACCTAAACTCCCTTTGCCTAAAGACTGGCGAAATTAAAACACTAACTAAAATAGGCTCTGTTGACTGCTTTGATGTTAACGAGAATAAAATTATGATGGTTGGCCAAGAAGTTAACACACTTGGCGAGATTTACACAATCGAAGATAACAGAGAAAAGAAACTAACTAGCTTTAATGAGTTTGTTTCTAAAGACTACACTGTTACCCTACCAGAGGCACTAACTTGTGTTAATCGTGATAGCATGGAGATCTATGGCTATGTTATGAAGCCAGCGAACTATGTTAAGGGAAATAGCTATCCTGCTATCCTTCATATCCACGGAGGCCCTAGAACTGTATTCTCTGATATTTTCCATCATGAAATGCAGCTTTGGGCTAATGAGGGCTATTTTGTTATCTACTGTAACCCAAGAGGCGGAGATGGTAGAGGCAATGAATTTGCTGACATTAGAGCAAAATACGGCACTATCGACTACAACGACTTAATGGACTTCACGGACGCAGCTTTAGAAAAATATGCTGATATTGATAAGTCAAGAGTTGGTGTAACTGGCGGAAGCTATGGTGGCTTTATGACTAACTGGATTATTGGTCACACAGACAGATTTAAATGCGCTGTTTCTCAAAGATGTATCGCTAACTGGTCAACATTTGAAGGCACAACTGACATCGGTTACTACTTTGGACCTGACCAAACTGGCGCTTCCCATACTGTTAACCAAGAACTACAATGGGAGCAATCTCCTCTTAAATATGCTGATAAGGTTAAAACTCCAACTTTATTTATACACTCCGAAGAAGATTATAGATGCTGGATGGTTGAGGTGCTTCAAATGTTCACTGCGCTTAAAATGCATGGTGTAACTTCAAGAGTATGCTTAATTAAGGGAGAAAATCATGAACTATCTCGTTCTGGCAAGCCACAAAACCGTATCAAGAGAATGGAAGAGATAGTTGCTTGGATGAATAGCTACTTAAAATAATAGAAAGGTAGGGATAATTATGGAAAAGATTACAATAAAAGATTTATATAAATACAGCTTTCTTTCAGAAGTAAACTGCGCTCCTAACGGAAAGAAGCTTCTGTTTACTCATTCTGCTGCTAACGAAGAGTATAACGATTATAGCTCTCGTTTATACTGCCTAGATGTTGAAACTGGCAAAGGAAGACCAATTACAGCAAAAGGCGGAGAAAAATCTGCTATTTGGTTAGATGACAACAACATCCTTTTCACTAGCGCTAAGGCTAACAAAGATGGCAAAACAAAATACTTTAAAATGGATATGGAGGGCGGAGAAGCTTCTGAAGCTTTCACTATCCCAGTTAAAGTTGGTTCTATTAAAAAGCTTTGCGAGGACGCTTTCCTTATCACAACAACTTCTAAAGCTAAAGAAGAGCCAAAGCCAGCAGAAGATAGAGCAAAAGAAGGCAAAGATTTCTTAATTTTTGATGAGATCCCTTACTGGGCTAATGGACAAGGCATCAGAAACAAGCTAAGAACTAACCTTGCTATCTTCAAGAAATCAACAGGAGAAGTTAAGACTATCTCCGATAAATTTACTAATGTTGTTGGATATACTTTATCTGAGGATAAATCTAAGGTGCTTTTCTGGGGACCTACTTTCACAGACAAAATGCAAGTATTCTCCGAGTTATATGAGCATGACTTAGCTAGTGGATACACAAGAACTCTTGTTCCTGCTAATTTATATGCCATTTCTCAAGCTCAATATTTCTGCGATAAAGTATTATTTGAAGGCTCTGACAAAAAGAACAACTCCTCTCAAGATCCTCATTTATACACTGTTGACAAGGCTGGAAACATCTCCGAGCTTGCTTTCCTAGATGGCGCTTTAGGCACATCTGCTGGTAGCGATATGGCTTATGGCGGTGGTAGCAGCATTAAGGTTATTGGCGATAAAATCTATTGCCTATTCACTTCTTGGGGCAACTCCTTCCTTTCTGTTCTTAATGAAAAGGGCGAGCTAACTCACATCAACGAAACTGTTGGCGCTATTAACTGCTTTGACATCGCTAATGACACTGCTTATTGTGTTGCTTTTAGAGATTTTAACCCTCAAGAAATATACTCCATCAACCTAAAAGACGGCTCTGAGAAGAGAATTAGTACATTTAGCGAAGAGTATGTAAACACACACGAAGTTATTAAGCCAGAATACTTTGTATTCACTTGCAAGGAAGGCCATGAGCTTGAGGGCTTTGTAATTAAGCCAGCAAACTACGACCCTGCTAAGAAGTACCCTGGCATTCTTTCAATGCATGGCGGCCCTAAGGCAGCTTTTGGTATGCTTTTCCATCATGAGATGCAGTGTATGGCTCATTTAGGCTATTTTGTATTCTACACAAACCCTAGAGGCTCTTCTGGTAGAGGTGATGCTTTCTCAACTTTAGTTGGCAAGCTTGGCGAAACTGACTATAATGACTTTATGGAGTTTACAGATGAGGTTGTTAAGAGATACCCAGCGCTTGATGAGAACAGAATAGGTATTTGTGGCGGTAGCTATGGTGGCTTTATGTGTAACTGGATGATTGGTAACACAGATAGATTTAAGGCAGCAGCTTCTCAGCGTTCCATCTCAAACTATCTATCTAAATGCTTAACAACTGACATTGGTTACTATCATAACCTAAGCCAAGTTGGAGCTAGCCCTTGGGATAAGCCAGAAAAAATGTGGCACCATTCCCCATTAAAATATGTTCAAAACGCTAAAACTCCAACTATCTTCATTCAATCTGATGAAGACTACCGTTGCTGGATGAGCGATCCTATTATGATGTTCACTCATTTAAGACAACAAGGTATACCTTCTAAAATCGCTCTGTTCCACGGAGAAAACCATGAACTTTCTCGTTCTGGTAAGCCTCACAATCGTGTAAACAGACTAATTGAAATCTGCGATTGGTTTGATAAATATCTATAATATTAGAAAAATTAAAGGCGATGAGTGTTTTTTGCACTCGTCGCCTTTAAGTATTATCTAATGCTAATAGCATTGTGAGGAAAATTATGTATTAACATTATTCACACACAACATGTTACAACTTAGATTATTTGTGCTTCATTAAATAATTCTTGATATTTTATTAATCGTTATATGGTATACTAATAATAAATTAAAAGCGAGAGTAGCATAATAAATGAAACAAATTATCAAAAAAGATGCTTGGATAATACTCCTATATTTGACGACATCATATATCGGCTGCACAATGTCAGTAATATATTTTTTGACACGAGATGTTGTTGAAATACCAATATGGTATATGATAACGATGGCGGTGATGAGTATATATCAGTTTGGTTCAGGGAATTTTTTCGTATGGATGTTTATATACACCCCTTTACTCAACTTGCTTATAAAGCGATGGGGAATTAAATACACAGGAATAATTCTTTTAGCTACTCAAAGCTTTCTTGTG
>CAYJEV010000004.1:0-14570 GCA_964369265.1 uncultured Oscillospiraceae bacterium | reverse complement strand
GCTACATAACTTTTTATCCATATATAGATGGCGTTTCGCTTTTGAATGATGCAAATGCTGTGGTAGGTTTATGGTTTAATGTGCTTTATAGCTTTATTTTTTACTTACTAATATTAGGTTATCGAATGATTTTTAAAAGAAGCAGCTAATTTATAATATGCCTTAACTTCCCCAATATTATTACATAAAGGTTGACCATAACTATGCAAAATAAGTTTTTGTAGTAATGGTCAATTTTTTATAGTTTAAGATATTTTCCTATATTCCATCGCCTATCATTTTGAGCACTGCTGCTATAAACAATAACTCGCTTATAAATTGTAAACTTTTTTAATCGAAATGTATCTATTTTTAATTTTTATTTGTATTTTCTGAAATTATATGTTATAATGTGAATTGGAATGCCGATTTTACTTGTTTCGGCTTAAAATACTTGAATATAAGGAGAAATTTGCTTTGAGTAAAAATTCTGTTGTTGAAGCAGCAAAAAAGATAGCAGTTCAAGCTGAACCATCTGCTAAGCTTTCTGACATGCTTAATTTAAAGAATGTAACAAAACTTCGTGAAATTGCAAAACTGTACTCTGTAAAGAAATACACTAAAATGGAAAAAGAGGAGCTTATCTCCTCCATAACTGAAGCAATGAAGGATACAAGCCTTATTAAAGAGATTGTTTCTAATTCTGCTAAGGAGCAGAAAACACTTTTTAATAAAATCGCTAAAGCTGATACACTATCCTTAAAAGAAAAAGATTTAGCTAACATTGAGTATTTTATGAATTACTCTTTAGTTCAGCTTTATATTGTTAGCGATGAAGTTATCGCTGTTGTTAGCGAAGATGTTAAGGCTGCTCTTGCTTCAAAAGCAAAAACAACTAAAACAAAGGCTGAAGATAAGGCTGAAACTGCACCAGCTAAAACAGACAAAGAGCTATTAAAGAAATATCTAAAATCTGCTGTTAATCTATACGGCGCTTTAGCTACTAGCGAGTTTGTTAGTATATATAACTTCCTAACTAAGCAAGCTATTACTGAAAAAGATGTGACTGCCGCTGTTAAGGCTGCAAAGAGCGAATACTTCTCAGAGCATGAGGGTTATGTTGTATATAATGAAATCATTGAAAACCATCCAGAGCTTTTAAAAAAGCTAATGGGTCCTGGTGTTGATAGAGCGAGATTTGTTCCTGGTCCAAATGAATTTTTAAGATATGAAGATCCTAACTATTATGAGAGAACTCCTCATACTAACGCAATCTTCTCTTACCTAAACTCCAGAATTTCCAATAAGGCTGTTGCTGACCATCTTGCAAATGCTATCTGTGTGGCTGCTGCTTCTGGCGCTGGCGCAAACAATCTAGTTGATATGCTTGTGTCTGCTGGATTTAATAGAATTGCTGAGGTTGCTCCTCTGCTTGGAAACCTAAGCAATCATTCACGCTCTTGGGATAGAAAGGGCATGACTAGAGCAGAGCTAAACAGACGTTTAGAGGCTGCTAGAGAGGCTCAAAGAGCTAATGCTCCAAAGAAACCACAACGTATGACTAGAGTTACTTCAAGAAAGGTTGTTAAGCCTGTGCTTCCTGTTGTTTCTGGAGATAAAGTCGGCAGAAACGATCCTTGCCCTTGTGGTAGCGGGAAAAAGTATAAGAAATGTTGCGGAGATAAATAATTAAGATTTGTGCTAGAGTGCTTTTGCATTCTAGCACTATTTTATTTTTAATGCTTATATAGTCAGTTTCATAAGATCAAATGTAATATATACTTGACTTTTAGTAATATATAGATTATAATAATTATAGAAGGAGAGTGGATATATGGTCAAAAATTTAAAATTAAAGTCTGCAAGAGCTGCTCTCGATATAACTCAGGCAGAGCTAGCAGAAAAAATAGGAGTTAGCAGACAAACTATAAACGCTATTGAAAAAGGCGATTACAACCCCACAATTAAACTATGCATTGCAATTGCAAAAGCACTAGGCAAAACTTTAGACGAGCTGTTTTGGGAAGATTAGATATTAGCTAGCTAAGCTTATATCAGAATATTAAGCTTGCTGACTGTGTAAAATCTTTTGAAATACTATTAACTGAAAGGAAGAATCACTATGTTTAAAAATCAATTTGATGAATATCAACTAAGTATACGATATAAAGTTGCAGGAATATCTTTAGGACTAACTTTTATTCTAATGTTTATAAATGCCGTTTACGTTGAAAGTGTTCACGTTTGGGCACCACCAACTGTTCAAGCCCTAGCTATTATAACAATTGTCACAGCTTTTTTTATAACAGTAACCACCTTCAAAAATGCTTACATTGCCATTGAGCCGAGGTCTGCACGAAATAACCTCCTTGCTTTTCTCTTTGCTGGTATAATTACTCTGCTTCCAATTTTAAGCCATATTTCAAAGGATGGTTTCGATTATTTTTATTATAACAATGCCATAACCTCCTCGTCTGGAATTGTATTTTTATCAATATATAATTTCTATGCTGCTTTCATAACAGCTATCAAAATCTCTCTCAACAAATTAACTAAAGATTAAACGGCAATATAATAGGCTAGGGAAATTCCCTAGCCTAAACTTTTATTATTGTTCAATATCTTCAAGCAGTACAGTTGTTACTGTGAATTCATTGCCAGCACCTGTTGTGCCTTGAGGACGATATAAAGTTAATGAAACTGTATCGCCAGGCTTTTTTGTTTCAAGAAAGTTGCTAACATCATCAAACGACTTAATATCCATATCATCAAGCCCAATAAGAATATCATTTCTAGCAATGCCTTGTGTGCTTAACTGAGAAGTTGGGTCAACAGAATAAATAGCAATTCCTTGAGGAATGTTATCTCTTATGCTAACAAACTCAACAACTTCAACGCCTGTTATACCAAGCTTAGAACGCCCAGAAACATAGCCATGTGAGATTAGCTCATTGATTATTGGTTGAGCTTCATTGATTGGAATAGCAAAGCCAATTCCCTCATACTCAACATCAGAAATCTTTGCTGTGTTGATACCAATAATTTGGCCATATTCGTTAATTAGAGGTCCGCCTGAGTTACCAGGGTTAATAGCAGCATTAGTTTGAATATAGGTAGTTGTTTGACCAGTTTCAGTTTTAAACTGTCTGTTTGCGCTAGAAACAATACCGTCTGTTGTCGTGCCGCCAAGCTCTAAGCCACCTGGGTTTCCAATAGCAACAACATAATCTCCATCTTCTAGCACAGCAGAGTTACCTAAAGTTGCTGGTACTAGACCATCTGCTTCTATCTTTATAACAGCAAGGTCAGTTTTGCTGTCAGAACCAATTAGTTCAGCAAAGTATGACTCGCCATTATCTAAATAAACTGCAATACCAGTTGCATCTTGAACAACATGGGCATTTGTTACAATATATCCGCTCTCATCTAGTATAATGCCTGTACCGCCATTAGTTGGAGTTATGCTATTGTTAGCATATACTTCAATACCAACTGTTGATGGCTTAACCTTCTTAATTATTTCCTTTGTTTCTAACGGCCCATCAGAAATAACAGGAGCTTGCTCATTAGAATTAGCTGGAGGGTCTGTTAGAGTTATAGTAGGTGTTGAAGAAGTGTTTACTGCTGGGCTATCTCCGCTTGCCATTGGCATGTCTGTGCTATTATCGGCAAAAGCATAGTACATTCCGAGTGCTGCAAAGTATATAAGCACTACACTAACTAGCAGTCCACCAACAATAGCAAGCGATCTACCGCTTTTGCGTTTTCTCTCAATCTCCACTCTTTCAGCTTCCTTATATTCGTTATAGCTCCATTGTGGATTAGGTTGTGGTGGTGTGTTAAAATCATTTGCACCATTTTGTGCATTTGGGCTGTAACTCCAGCTATTGCGTATCTGCTCTGGAGTTTTTGGAGGCTCAACAGGAGAACCTTCGCTGTTTTGTTGTGGGTTATTGTTATAGTTATTATAGGTAGGCTGTTGTGATGACTGCTCCTGCGCATAATATGTCGGTGCTTGGTCATTATTTTGATTGTGTGGCTGAGTGTTGTTAGGAGATTCAACAGGGTTGTTGTTATAATCTTCTGGTTTGTTGATATCATTCATCGTATTTTCCTCCTTTGAAATAGCGAAAAAACTGCTACTTCATATTTATATCCATTATTCTATATTAGTATAACAAAAGGTTGTAAACATCAAAAGAATAATTATAAAAATAATTTTAGTTTATTAAGCAATATTTTATTAATTTAATTAAAACAAAGCTAAATGCGAAACTCTATTTTATTTCTTGTGGCTTAACTAGCTTTGCAGATGGTGATTTTGGATCATATTCTGGCATTGAAATGACAAATTCTGTGTATTCGCCATAGGTACTATTCAAAAACACCTCGCCGCCCTGCATATGAACTAAGGTCTTAACTATATATAGCCCAAGCCCAACACCATTTTTATCAATACCTCTTGATTTATCCGTTTTATAAAATCTATCGAATAGTCTTGGTATATCTTCCTTTTCTATTCCTTCACCTGAATTTTTAATTGAAATGTTTATCATTTTATTTTTAACAGTGTATTCAACATCAATTGTTCCATTTTCAGGAGTAAATTTAACTGCATTTTCAAATAAGTTATAGAAAATTTGGTGAAGAAGATCTGGGTCTGCAAGAACCATTTTCTTCTCTACATCAAGCCCTCTCACATCTATGTTTTTAGATTCAATTTGGTGCTCGAATGTAAATATTGTGCTACAAACTGTTGAATGCGCATCGACTGCTTGAGGAACAAATTTAGTTTCACCAGCCTCCATCCTAGCCATTCCAAGCATTGAAACAACCAGCCTATGAAGCCTTTTAACCTCGCTAGAAACAAGCTCTAAATAATGCTTGCTGCTAGATTGCGGTATAGTGCCATCAAGTATTCCGTCGATAAAGCCTCCAATAGAAGTCATTGGAGTTTTAAGCTCATGAGATACATTTGCAACAAACGATCTTCTTGTCAGTTCAAGCTCCGAAAGAGAGGTCGCCATATTATTAAATGCCATTGCAAGCTTATCAACTTCATCAACACCATTTAGTGGTATTCTTAAGCTAAAATCTCCCTTTGCGAAGCTAGTCGCAGCATTAGACATCTGCCTTAGCGGACTAACTAGCTTTTCAGTTAGCAAATACACAACTACAAATGAGCATAACAACAAAATAAGCGTGCCGAAAATGAAAGTTAAAACTATATCCTCAAACAAAGCAGCAGAACCAGCATCAGGCTGAGTTACAAACATATAGCCTATAGTTTTGTTTTGCGAAACAACCCCTTGAGCATAGACGTAATGGTCCTCATCATATATCTCGCCTAAAGTTGAGCTTCCCTCATACTCGTCCTCAAGATATAGTTCTGCCATTATGTTTAGTGGCACTGTATTTTTGTGAATTTCGCAATTCCCATAATCATCACACAAAAGTGTGTTTCCAGAATGGTCAACAAAAAATATGTCAGCACCTATCGCAACTGATAAAGACTTATATACTTCTGTTAAATCCTCTGCATCAAGAAAGAGATAATCATTTCCTCTATAGTTATCTATAGTGGCATCTATTGCGTTATTATTATTTCTTTCAAGGCTTGCATATATATCCCCCTTGAAATACTCAATAGATACCACCAATAAGGTTGCACCAACTAGAAGTGTACTTGCAAGAGTTATGCCTGTACACATATAAAATATTCTTGCAAATAGCGACTTCTTCACTAGCTATTACTCCTTTGCTTCAAACTTATATCCTACTCCCCATACAGTCTTTAAGCTCCAATGGTCACTAATGCCCTCAAGCTTCTCACGAAGCCTTTTAATATGAACGTCTACTGTTCTTGAATCGCCATAATACTCAAATCCCCAAACCTCATCAAGAAGCTGATCTCTTGTGTAAACACGATTTGGATTTGAAGCAAGATGGAATAAAAGCTCAAGCTCCTTTGGAGGTGTATCAACAACCTCTCCATTAACCTTTAGCTCATACTTAGTCATATTAACCACTAACTGATCATATGTAACTTCCTTTACATCCTGATCAATTGGAGCAGAGCCGCTAGTTCTTCTTAACACAGCTTTAATTCTTGCTATAATTTCTTTAGCATCAAATGGTTTAACAACATAATCATCAGCGCCAAGCTCTAAGCCTAACACCTTATCAAATGTTTCTCCCTTTGCTGATACTAAAATAATTGGGCAGTTAGATTTTTTTCTAATCTCTCTACAAACCTGCCATCCATCAAGGCCTGGCATCATAATATCTAGTAAAACTAAATCTGGGTTATGCGAATTAAACTTAGAAATAGCTTCATTTCCATCGTTTGCAATTGCAACACTGTACTGCTCTTTCTCTAAATATAGTCTTAAAAGTTCGCATATATTCTTATCATCATCAGCTACTAAAATTCTTTCCATTGACATATTTTCTTCCTCCTAAGTTGTTCATAATTTGTTATTATTGTATATTAAGTGATTTTGTTATCTAACGTTCTAGTTCGCTTTCACCAAATTGTGAACGACAAAATCTTAGCTCTATTATACATTCTTATATATAGTCTTGTCAATTTTTATTGTTAATAATCTTTGAAAGTTTAAGGTGAATAGCTTGAATTTTTTTCATTTTTAGCTTTTTTTCATTCTTTTGTTGCAAGTTGGGGATATAATGTGTTATTATAGTTGCTGTAATACATATTTTAACTCGGAGGTTTTTTATGAAATTAGGTATGGTAGGATTGCCGAATGTTGGCAAATCCACTCTTTTTAACGCTATTACTTCTGCTGGTGCTCAATCAGCTAACTATCCTTTCTGCACAATTGAGCCAAATGTTGGAGTAGTGTCTGTTCCAGACGAGCGTCTTTATGTGCTTGAGAAGCTATATGATAGCAACAAGGTAATTCCAGCAGTTCTTGAATTTGTTGATATCGCTGGTCTTGTTAAAGGGGCATCTAAGGGCGAGGGTCTTGGAAACAAATTCCTTGCTAACATTAGAGAGGTTGACGCTGTTGTTCATGTGGTTCGTTGCTTTGAAGATAACGAGATTGTCCATGTTGATGGTAGCGTTGATCCTATTAGAGATATTGAAACTATCAATCTTGAGCTTATCTTTAGCGACATTGAAATCGTTGAAAGAAAGATAGATAGAGTTAACAAAGCTGCTAAATCTGATAGAAAATTGCTTTCTCAAATTGATGTGCTAAAAGAGCTAAAGGAACATCTATCCGAAGGTAAATCTGCTAGAGCTTTTGGCTTAACTGCCGAGCAACTTGAAGAGCTTGGAGATATGCCTTTATTATCCTTAAAGCCTGTTATCTATGCTGCAAATATTAGCGAAGATGATTTAATAAATGGCTATGAAAACAATCCTTTCTATCAAAAAGTTGCAGAGCTTGCTCAAAGCGAAGGCTCTCTAATTTTGCCTATCTCCGCTAAGATTGAAGAGGATATCTCAACAATGGAGGGCGAGGATAAGCTAATGTTCTTATCTGAATATAATCTAGATAAATCTGGTCTTGATAGACTAATTCAAGCTGGATATGATCTTCTTGGCCTTATCTCTTATCTAACTGCTGGTAAGCAAGAGATTAGAGCATGGACTATCACTAAAGGCACTAAAGCTCCTCAAGCTGCTGGCAAAATCCACACTGACTTTGAGCGTGGTTTCATTAGAGCAGAGGTTATCGCTTACACTGACCTAGTTGAGTGTGGCTCAATGACAGCTGCAAAAGAGAAAGGTCTTGTGCGTTCTGAAGGCAAGGAATATGTCTTCTGCGATGGCGATGTTGTTCTATTTAGATTTAATGTTTAATCGAACGCTTCACATTAACATCACAACTTAATTATGGTGACCGATATCATCCGAATCAGATTATATCGGTCACCATAACCTTTAAGGCTTTATCCGTTTTTGTGGATAGAGCCTTATTTTGTTATATTAAATTAAGCTTTTGCGCCTGTGGATGGGTTTTCTTTTATATCTTCGTCTGGATTTTCAACTTCTGCTTCAGGAGTTGTATCTTCAACTAAATCAAGCTCAGTATCAGAGATGAAGTATGTTCCTAGAGTTCTTGTGTTGATTTTGAATGCCTCCTCATATTCGTCATACATATCTGAGGATGAATCAGCTATAAACTCAATATCTCCATCGTTGCTAACTGCATATAGATACATCTCATCATCAAAGTAGTAGCTGTTACCAACTGCAAATGTTAGCTCTCCGCTTCTGTTGAATGTTGCATAGTTACCATTGAAGAATACCATGTTAGCATCTGGCTCTAAAGCACCAATTTCTGTATTATAAGTTGCAGTTACCTTTGCAACAATATCATCTTGGTCGCAAGTGTCAACGATAAAGTAGGAATACTCGCTTGCCTCAAAATCAATCCACTCTTCTGTGTTGCCGTCACCAAAATCAAGAACAGTTTCTGTATCACCAATCATGAAGTCATCGCTTTCCTCATATTGTAGCTCAACTGTTACATCAATTTCAATCTCTTCGCCAACTATACCGTTCTCGTCATGGCTCTTTCTTAGTTCAATAACACCAATTAAATCGCTTACATCTGTTTCTGTTGGTTGTGGCTTAGTATCAACCTCAACGAAGTAGTAGTAATTTTCTGCCTCATCTTCATCTAAATCAGAAGAAACTAAAGCTACACCAGAGGAGTCGTTTCCTGCGCCATCAGCACCTGTTGTGTTTCCAACAGAATACACATCATATATTTTATAGTCTTCGCCGTCAGCGTCTTGGATGTAGTCGCCTGTTTTGTATTCAACAGCTAGCTCTCCAAAGCCATTTGCATCTTCAACCTTCATTTTTACAATCTCAACAGACTCAACAAACTCCTTGCCCTCTTCCCAGCTAGAACGAACAGAAATTCCTTGTACATAATCGTAATCATATACTAAAAGTCCGCCCTCAACATAACCAACAGGCTCGCCATCTTCGTTATGTGTTTCAGTTCCCTCAACTGTTAATAGTGGGTAATAGAACTTATTGCCATATGGAATTCTCTCATCAACGCCGTTCGTTTCATAAACATATAGAGTCTCTAGTTCAGAGCTGTCGTCCTCTTCAATCATAAGAGCTGTGTTTCCAACATCACCAACCCTCATGTTAGGGTTTACATCGGATGTTTCTAGTGCAAAAGAAGTCACTCCCATTGAAGCGATCATTGAAGCTACTAATAAGCTTGATAGTATTTTTTTCATTTTGTTCCTCCAAAATTTATATTAAAATAAGGTACGGTTATATTTAGTCTTAAATTTAAAGTTTATTTTCATCTTTCCGTTCCCAGTAATCATATTCTATCATTAAGTTATTACAAGCTGTAGTGAACGCATATTTATTTTTGTGCATATCTTCATTAACATTTCATTGATAAATAGTTACTAATATGTGACTTTTGAGCTAAAACCTCTAAGCTGTGATGTAAGTTTTAAAAACCATCTAAAATTATGAATTAGCTATTTCAAAGCTCACAACTAATTATCTTTATTTGTAAACACATTTTAATTTTTGCCCTCAAAATTAATTACAAAATAGAAAAACAGCCCTGCTAAATCTAACAAAGCTGTTTTTCAAGAGAAGATCACACTAGTTTATCTCAATAATTGCTATATTTTCAACAGGAACTGAAACTTCTTTCATAATTATATCCTTCATCTGTGCAACCTCTGCTGCTTCTAAGCCTTCACTTTCAACAATCACATCAACTTTGTTTGTATCATAGTAAACCATACACTCTGTGAAGCCTTTGGCCTTAATTAGGTTTTCTATCTTCCCTTCGGATTCAATTGTATCAGCAAGCTCGCTAACCTTCATAGCTAATTGTGCCTTTTGGTCAGTTGAGATATCCTCTGATTCAATTAGTTCAGTTAATGTCATTGTAACTTCATCTCTATTCTTTTGGCGATTAACTTTCGCCTCTGCAAAATATGCCTCTGTGCCTTCTAGTTCTGCAACATATTCAGAATCGCCATAATTTTTAACTTCGTCTACAGTCGTATCGACTTCGCTAAGCTCTGGGCTTGTTGTTTCTGTTATGATATCGACTGGCTCGAAATATTCAGGCACTTCATTTGAATAAGCCCAGTTAATATACACCGCCAAAGATAAACACATAACCAGAGCAGATAACACTATCTGTCTTTTGCCTACTATAAAATTTAAATTTAATCTTTTCATCTAAAATGTTCCTTTCTTTGCTCAGCTTGAAAGAAATAATAATACCTAAACTCTTATCATGCTGAGCAAAGAATGATAAGAACATTTTTTAAAAGGGGCTTCTACAAAAATTGCTATGCCACCATCTTTTGTATGGAGACTTGTGTGTAGCTAATATCGAGAGAGGCTTTTAGCACTTCTAAAATCGATTGTTGCACAACAGCGCTCTCTGCCCCCTCACACACAACCACAACGCCCTTTACTTTTGGTGGTATTTCTTTTAATACCAATGGCTTTTCGCCTTCCTCAGTGTTCATTAGTATGTAATCCGCTTCTGTCTGCTCATCTGTTATTTTCTCTTCCTTTGCATATACATACTCTGACATCTCTTCAAACGTCACTAATATAGTAACTTCTCCAACGCCCTCAATCCTTTTTAATATACCTTCTAACTCCTCTTTTAGCTCTATTATGCTAGTTTGTTCTGGCTCTACTATTTCTTCACTAGGGGGAGATTCTACTAAAAATCCGCTCATCATAATTAGAAATACTCCAAAAGCTCCCAACATTAAAGCTGCCTTGTAGGAGATTTTTTTACCGTTCTTCAGCTTTGCTCCTCCTTTGCCATAACTGTAATATCCATCTCAAGATATTCCTCAAGCTCTGATCTTATCTCCTCTACTTTTTCACTCTCCTCTATTGTTATTATTATTTGAAGGTTATCTTTGTCCCCCATACTAATATCTATTACTGTTGTATCTATATTTATGCCAAGTTCTAAAAGTTTACTGCTTATATTTTCTTCTAAAGTTTTTAAAGTTTCATTTAAAGTGTATTCCTCTGCGCTAAAAACTATTGGTTCAATTTCCTCAAGCTCTAAATCTATACTTATTTTCCCCCCATTGCTAAGAGGAGAGATAATAGCGAGAACCACAAATAAATTTATTCCAAATATTACTCCAGAACTAAGCTTTGTATCAGGTACTAAAAGTTTAAGAATTGAAGATATAACAGAAACTGTTACTATATTTATGCTCCATAAATTTAAATTATTCATTAGCTCATCACCCCAAGCGACAATATAACTGCTGTTGATATTATAAATACTAAAGCAACTGATAAGATTATTGCGATTACAATTGAAGTTAAGTCCATAAACACAGTTAAAACTCTTACTGATTCTGTCGCCTCAATTCCCTCTCCAATCATACAACATATCATCAGCACTACCCTCCATACAAACAGTCGAATTAGAGTTGGTGCAAATATGATTAAAGCCCCAGCAATGCCAATACTTCCCACAACCGATTTTATCACCACTATACTACTTCTAGCAACAGAAATCGCATCAGACAACACACCACCAATAACTGGTATGAAGCTGCCTATAACCATCTTAGTAGCTCTGCTGACTGACAAATCTGCAACACCTGTCACAAAGCTTTGCAATGTTATAAACCCAACAAAAACAGTCATAGTCAAGGTTAAGCTCCATATTATTACCTTGCGAATAACACTGCTAACACCAGAAAGAGCCTTATTGCCTGAAATAACTCCTGATAGTGATATAGCTGTGTATACACTTAAAAGCGGAGCTAAAAACTCTGAGGCTATCTGCGTTACAACCTGCGATACCCCTATTAAGGTTGTGTGGTAAATTAAAGCTGAGCTAGGAAGCCCGCTTGCTATTGCAACTCCTGAAAAGACTGGAATATAACTAAGCATGAAAAGCCCAGATTGTTCTATCGCCTCTGTGCCTTCTAGCGCAACCCTTCCACCAACACTGCTTATAGTAAATATAACCCAAAAGAGGGTGGCAAAATTTAAGGCAAGATAAATTCCTCCATCGCTGCTTGGTAGTGCGTGCTTAAGAGATGTGGTTATAAGCATAACCCCTATCACTGAAGCAACACTAATCATATATTCAGTTATTAGCTCCTCCACTCCACTAAAAAGCCATTTAAATATTTCTATTGGAGATAACTTAATTAGCTCGCTTAATGAATCTATTCCAAGCCCCTCCATCTCTTGTTGATATGTATAAGGCAGAGCCTGTTCAGCCATTTCTTCAGTGTTTAATATATCCATTGCAGATATTTCTGCAACAAAAGACAAGCATAAAATAATTATAATTAAGGGGCAAAAATACTTTTTCATATTCCCACCCCACTAAGAACTATTTCAATTACATCGGTTATCAGCGGCGTTATCATGCTAATAACAGCCACCCTACCACACATCTCCAACTTACCACCAATCGCCGACTCTCCCATATCATTGCAACTATCAACAGAAAGCTTTGTCACAATGCTTATTCCCAAAGCCTTGATTACATTTTCTAAATATATAGCCGAACTATCAACACCTATATTTTCAACATAACTGATTATCTCGCTTATAGGCACTATCAACCATGCTAAAAGCAGAATAGTGCCTGCTAGCGATACTAAATTGCCATAATCCCACTTCGCAGATTTTAATAATTGCGAGAGCATTGCAATGGTAATACCAGCTCCAAGTACGCTAAAATAACTCATAGCCTAAACACCGTCTTGACTGTATCGAATAGGTCGTTTATTTCATATATCATAACCATTAACACTACTATAAGACCAGCAAGTGTTGTCAGCATTGCTTGATCTTCTCTCCCTGAACGCACCAATACCTGATTTAACACAGAAACTACTATACCTATTCCAGCTATTCTAAAAATTAAATCAACATCCACAAACTTCCCTCCTATATCAGTATTATTGCAACAAACACTCCAAAAAGTATCCCTAAATTATATGAAAGACGCACTTGATTTTTTATTTGTGTTTTTGAGCTTTCAGATATGCTCTTTATCATCTCCTCGACTATATTAAGCTGAGATACTTGTGTGTCTATATCGCTGCTGCCTAATATATCTCCGAGCGAAGCTATTATATTTTTTTCATCATATGAAAAAGCAATCTCTGTCTTATATACATTCTCTCGCCAAACTGTTTTAAAGCTTTCCTCCGATTTTAAGCATCTAGCAACAAAATCAAGACTTTTTATTTCTTTCAGATACGAGGCTGTTCTTAACAACTCATAAGGCTCTGCTTCTGTATGTATTAGGGCATTTTTAAGGGAAGAAATAAGCATCCTAATCGCTTCAAGAGATGTATCTCTCCTAAGAAGGCTCTCTGCTCTACACATCCCTAGCATTGCCCCTCCTGCTATTATGAGAGCAATTCCACCACTCTTTAACATCAACAACCTTTAACACCTCCCTCACTTCTGACGGAGCATGTCTGCCTTTTAAAAAAGCAATATGTTTAAATGCACCGCTATCTAACAATGCCTTTGAAACTTTCTTATGTGCAAACTCCTTGGCACTACCAGCATGAATTGTGGTTATAAGGCTAACCCCAGAATTAACCGAAGAAATCACTGCCTCATTCTCGCTATCTGTTATCTCATCGCAAATAATAATTTGTGGAGATAAGCTTCTTATCGCAAGCACTATCCCCTCCGATTTTTTAACCCCTGTCACAACAGATATGGGCGAGCCTTTTAATCTATCTGACAGCTCTTTTCTTTCATCAATAACAGCAATATCATATTTAAGAGATAGCCTTCTAGCTAAGTCGCATAGTAAAGTGGTTTTTCCTCCGCTTGGCTCTGAAGCAATGATTAAGCCCTCTGCCTTTTCCTCAAACAAAAAGGCGAGCATGTCTGAAATCCCTTCAAATTGTCGTGCTATTCTAATGACATATGAATTTATTTTGCGAACGCTTTTAATTATCCCCTTTTCATCATAAGTCATTATTCCGCTGACACCAACCCTATGCCCGCCCTTAGTTGTTATGTATCCTTCGACTAGCTCTTTTATGTGGCTATGAACTGAACCCTGACACAGAGAAAATAAGCTCTCTTCTATATCCTCCTCTGTCACAATATAACTTCCTGTCGCATTTTTAGTAAGCCTTCCATCATTTCCTATAAAAAAGCTTGCCCCTCTTTGTGTTATCCTTATTTCGCTACCATAACAAACCCTTATTTCACTAACTGTTTCTTGCAAAGATGGCTCCAGCTTTAAAGCCTCTTCTTTTAGCTTTCCATTAAGCTGAGATACTGCCTCTAAATATTGTTTGTCCATTTTTCACCTCCATTTTTTACTATACTATGTTGGCTAATCAAAATTTAGACCACTCCCGAAACAATATTTCCACTAATTGTTACTAACACCCATAAAATCAACAATATGTATTCCCTATCTTTAAACATCCTTTTCTCTCCTTTAAACATCTATTCTAGCCAAGCAAATCGACTGCCCTTTTGTGGTATTGGTTATATTAATTATATGTAAATTATTTCCAATTGTATAGAGGTTTATTTTAGCCTAAAAACGCAAAAAAAAGAGGCTTTTGTTGCC
>CAYJEV010000003.1:11405-52564 GCA_964369265.1 uncultured Oscillospiraceae bacterium | reverse complement strand
ACATGACCAATTTATATTAGATTTCTTCTAAATCTAATATAAATAATCTCCACTAAAGTATAACACAGAGAAGACAATATTTCAAACTAATTTATAAGAAACAGAGTAGGCGTGTACACACCTACAAATCTTACTAATATCAAATGCTTCTTTATGAGTAGTAATTCAAAAACAAGGGTGTAGTAAGTTATCTTTAGTTTTTTTATTTTAGTTAGGCATTGAAAAATAAAATAATATTATGTTATACTATAAAAGCAAATCAAACAACTATAAAACTCATTAGGGGGTATTAGATGTTAATTAAGAGCAAAGATGAACTAATAAAAGAGTTTCCTATAGTAAAGGAGCTGTCTGAGCTTAAAGAAACAGTGTGGATAAATGATGGTGATGGTAAAAGCCAATTTGAGGGCATTTCAATGGAGGATATATTAGATGCTAGCAAACGTTTAGAACGTTTTGCGCCGTTTATTATGTCTGCTTTTCCTGAAACAATGCCTAGCAATGGTATAATAGAATCGGAAATCGCTAACATCGAAAAGATGAAATCTGTTTTGCTTGATGAAACAAAAGCCAAAATAGAAGGAAAGCTTTTGATGAAGCTTGATAGCCATCTCCCTATATCTGGCTCTATTAAAGCTAGGGGAGGCATATATGAAGTGCTGACACTTGCTGAAAAGCTTGCTTTGGAGGCTGGTAAAATTTCATTAGAGGACGATTATAGCAAATTTGACACTGATGAGATGAGGGCATTTTTATCTAATTATTCAATTGCAGTTGGCTCAACAGGGAATTTAGGGCTTAGCATTGGAATAATGGGGGCGAAGCTTGGCTTTAAAACAACAGTACATATGTCTGCTGATGCTAGGGAATGGAAAAAATCCATGCTTCGAAGTAAAGGTGTGACAGTTATTGAATATCAAGATGATTACAGCAAAGCAGTTGAAGAGGGACGACATCAAGCCTCACTAGACGATAAATGCCATTTTGTTGATGATGAAAACTCAAAAACGTTGTTTATGGGATATGCTGTTGCAGCTTTAAGGCTTAAAGATCAGCTTTGTGATATGGGGATTTTAGTTGATGCAGAACACCCGTTGTTTGTGTATTTGCCTTGTGGTGTTGGTGGCGGGCCTGGCGGAATAGCATTTGGCTTAGAGAATGTATACGGTAAAAACGCATATAGCTTATTTGCAGAGCCAACACATTCACCATGTATGCTTCTTGGAATGGCGACAGGCTATCACGATAAGATTGCAGTATCTGACATTGGTGTCGATAACATAACAGCAGCCGACGGTTTGGCTGTTGGAAGAGCTTCTGGATTTGTTGGCAAAGTTATGGAGGGGATAATAAGGGGAGTGTTCACAGTTAGTGACGAGAGAATGTATCGCTTGTTATCAAAGCTTGATGATATAGAAAACATAAAGCTTGAGCCTAGTGCATTAGCTGGCATGATTGGAGCTTCTATAACTGAAACTAACTTAGCATTTAAGAACATTAACTTTAAAAACGCAACACATTTAATCTGGGCGACAGGCGGAAGCATGGTGCCTAAGGATGTGTATGAAGAATACTATAAAAAAGGCAAGGAATTGTCTTTGTAAGAATAAGGAATAAAAAGGAAACAAGATTATGAAAAAGAATATATTAGTAGCACAATCAGGAGGCCCAACAGTAGCGATAAATGCATCACTTGCAGGTGTGTTAAAGGCAGGTCTTGATAGTGAGGAGATCGGCATTGTTTATGGCGGATTAAACGGCATTGAGGGCATTTTAGCAAACAAAATTGTTAAGCTATCTGAGCTATGCAACACAGAAGAAGATGTGTATAAGCTTATGTGCACTCCTTCAATGGCATTAGGTTCATGTCGCCTTAAAATGAAAACACCTCAAGATGCGCCAGAAGTTTATAGCAAACTGCTTGAGATTTTTAAGGAATACAACATAGGTGCGTTTTTCTATATTGGCGGAAATGACTCTATGGATACAGTTGCTAAAGTTAGTAAATACTGCGTTGATAATGGTTATCCAGTTAATGTAGTTGGTGTTCCAAAAACAATTGATAACGATTTAGTTATGACTGACCATACACCAGGCTTTGGTTCTGCTGCTAAATATGTAATTAGTTCTGTTGCAGAGCTAAATTGCGACACAGCTGTTTACAACATGGAGTCTGTTGTAATTCTTGAGATTATGGGAAGAGATGCTGGCTGGTTGACAGCTAGTGCTGGCGTTGCAAGGGTGAATGGCGGGGCTGCTCCTCATTTAATCTATCTTCCTGAAATTGCTTTTGATAAAGAGCAGTTTAAAGCTGATTTAAAGAAGGCTGTTGAGAAGCACAAAACTGTTATTGTTGCAACCTCTGAGGGCATTAGAGATAAGGATGGCAACTATGCACAAGCAACAGACGAAAATGCTCCAAAAGATGCATTTGGTCATGTAATGCTAGGAGGTACTGGGAAGTATCTTGAGTCTATCGTTAAAAATGAGCTTGGAATTAAGGTGCGTTCTATTGAGCTGTCCACACTTCAAAGAGCAGCTTCTCATTCTGCATCAAAGGCAGATTTAGAGGAATCATTCGAGGTTGGAAAGTCTGCTGTTAAAATGGCTCTTGAGGGAAAAACAGCAGTTATGGCAGCGATAAAGAGATTAACAAACAAGCCGTATAGCTTTGCAGTTGAGGGAGTGCCTGTTAGCGAGGTTGCTAATGCTGTTAAGAAGTTCCCAGCTAACTGGCTAAATGCTGACTATTCCTTAACAGAAGAGGCTATGGACTATTTCTTGCCTCTAATTCAAGGCGAGCCAGAACTGCCAAGAAAGAATGGTCTGCAAGACTATTTTATCATCAATAAGTAGAACAAAAAATGTCAGCCTGCTTTTAAACTTAACAGGCTGACATTTATATTAAACTTTAGGAGGATACTATTTATGGATAATGTAAAACTAGGCAAATTCCTTAGCTTTATACTTAGGCATAAGCCTGAAACCATTGGCATCGAATTAGATAAAAATGGTTGGGCAGATGTTGAGGAGCTTATAAAGTGCTCAAGTAAAGTCACAAATAACGCATTAACTTTTGAAAAATTATGCGAAATTGTCGAAACTAATAACAAGCAAAGGTACTCTTTTAACTCGGATAAAAGCAAAATTCGAGCAAATCAAGGGCATTCAGTCAAGGTCGATGTTGAGCTTAAAGAAGCAATACCGCCAAGTATTTTATATCATGGCACAGCGAGAAGATATGCGGAGCTTATTGATGCAGAGGGCTTAGTATCAAAATCACGCCTTCATGTTCATCTCTCAGCCGATAAAGAAACAGCGATTAGTGTTGGTAAAAGACATGGTAAATGTTTAGTTTATACTGTTGATATAAATGCTATGCTTAAAGATGGGCATAAGTTTTATTTATCAGAAAATGGTGTGTGGTTGACTGAAATAGTTCCAGCGAAGTTCCTTAAAAAATTATAGAAAAATAGAAGACGACTGCAACATTGTCTTCTATTTATATGTTTTGGTGGTTAAGCCATCTCTTCTTGTGTTGCAGGGCGAGCATGCTCTAGCATATCTTTGCTGCAAGCCCCAAAGCTTAGATAGTTAGCCTTTGCGTCATTTAGGCTTAAGCCATGATTGCAGTCGCTTGGGTCGCTATCGCTAGTAATAAAGCTATCCTCTTCCCAATAACACACAGGGCAGATGTATGATAGACTATATTTTGGTGGCACATAGAAGGTCTTATTGTTGCAACAACGGCAACGATAAGGCTTTTTTGCATTTGGTTTTATATGTAGTTCTGTGCCGTAATGTTCGCTATAAAATATGTCACTAAGAAATATAGAGAAAAAAGGTGTCGCTTTATTATCAGTTTTAGTGCTGTGGGATGATAACAGCATTTCCTTAAATTCAGCTGTCACTTTTCCAGCAAAAACTACACCAAACTTCCAGTCACTTTCAAAAATAACTCCATAAGCTTTCATTTTTTTAATAAGTTCTTTTTCTTCATTCCAAATATGCAGTTCAAATGAAACGTTATCAACTAAATAGCCCTCAATTATTTCTTTCCAAGCCTCATTTTTATTACTTTCATTGTCTAAAAATATATCAATCACTATAACACCTCCATTTTGGAATTATTTTATAAGCTTATTATAACAAATGGTGTTAATATATTTCAACATATATTTTACTAACTTCAAGTTTGCAACTGTTTTTATTGACTTTTTATCTTATAAGCTGTATACTATAGAGGTGAAAAAATGTAAAAAATTAACCGTTTAACGGAGATAGGATGATATAGTTTGAAATGGACAGGTGTTAATGAAATAAGAAGCAGTTTTTTAAACTTTTTTGAGAGCAAGGGGCATACTGTGCTTGAATCAGCTCCACTAGTTCCTCAAGATGATAATAGCTTGCTTTTAATCAACTCTGGTATGGCACCACTAAAGAAATACTTTACTGGCGCTGCTAAAATTGAGGGAAATAAAGCGACTAGCTGTCAAAAATGTATTAGAACGCCAGATATAGATAATGTTGGTAAAACAGCAAGACATGGCACATACTTTGAGATGCTTGGTAATTTCTCTTTTGGCGATTATTTTAAGAAAGAGGCTATCGCTTGGGCGTGGGAGTTTTTGACTAAAGAGATGGCAATTCCAAAAGAAAAGCTTTGGGTGTCAGTGTATCTTGATGATGACGATGCTGCAAGCATATGGGAAAATCAAGAGGGCGTTCCTGCAAATAGAATAGTAAGACTAGGCAAGGAAGATAACTTCTGGGAGATAGGAACTGGACCATGCGGACCATGTTCAGAGATTCATTATGATAGAGGCGAGCAGTATGGTTGTGGAAAAGATAGCTGTACAGTTGGTTGCGATTGCGATAGATATATGGAGATATGGAACTTAGTATTTACTCAGTTCAATTCCGATGGCGAAGGCAACTACACACCTCTTGACTACCCAAACATCGACACAGGAATGGGGCTTGAGAGAATAGCTTGTATAATGCAGGATGTAGGCAATTTATTTGAAATTGATACAATGTCTGATATTATGGCTGAAATTAGCAAGCGCTCTGGCATTAAATATAAAACTAATCCAGATTCTGATATTTCAATCAGAGTTGTGACTGACCATATAAGAAGCACAACATTCATGATAAATGATGGTGTGCGTCCTGAAAATGAGGGCAGAGGCTATGTACTAAAAAGGCTTTTAAGAAGGGCTGCAAGACATGGCAGGTTGCTTGGAATTAATGAGCCATTTTTATTTGAGCTTTGCGAAACTGTAATTAGCCAAAACAAAGAAGCTTATCCTCGTTTAGTTGATAACAAAGACTATATAGTTAAGGTTATTAAGAGCGAAGAGGAGAGATTTGCAAAAACAATTGATCAAGGCATGGATCTTCTTTCCAACATCATTGAGGATATGGAAGGCGTTGAAGAAGGCAAGAGAATTCTTTCTGGAGAGCTTGCGTTTAAATTATACGACACTTTCGGTTTCCCAATTGACCTAACACGTGAAATGCTTGCTGAAAAGAACATCTCTATAAATGAGGAAATGTTTGATCAGATGATGAGAGCACAAAAAGAGAGAGCAAGAGCTGCTAGGGCGGCGATTGGCGAAGTTAGCTGGGAGGGAGATATTTTCTCTGATTTCCCTAACACAGAATTCTTAGGTTATGAAAAGACTGATAGCGAGGCTAAAATTCTAGCTATTGTTAGAGATGGCGAACTTGTAGACTCCTTAAATGTTGGTGATAAGGCGGCTGTTCTTCTTGATAAGACTCCTTTCTATGCTGAGGGCGGCGGACAGGTTGGCGATAGTGGAATATTAGCCGATAATGATACTATATTTGCTGTCATTGAGTGCAAGAAAACAGCTGGTGGAAAATATCTACATATGGGCAAACTGCAAAGCGGTACAATGGCTGTTGGCGAGAGCATAAAGACGGCTGTTGGTGTTGTGCGACATAATCATATTGAGAGAAACCACACAGCTTGTCATTTACTGCAATACGCTTTAAGACAAGTTCTTGGTACTCATGTAAATCAGGCTGGTTCTTATGTAGACGAGAGTGTTTGTCGTTTTGACTTCTCTCATTTCTCTGCTGTTACTGCTGAGGAGTTAAAGAAGGTTGAGAAGATTGTTAATGATATGATATTGTCTGCTCATCCTGCTGTTGCTTCTGTTATGACAATGGATCAAGCGAGAGAAGAAGGAGCTATAGCTTTATTCTCTGAGAAATATGGCGATACAGTTCGTGTTTTAAATATTGGCGGGCTTTCTGTTGAGCTTTGCGGAGGAACACACGTTTCCAACACAGCTAATATTGGAATGTTCAAAATTATAAAAGAATCCTCTGTTGCAGCCGGTGTTAGAAGAATTGAGGCTGTAACTGGCGAGGGAGTTCTTGAGTATCTAAATAATATTGAATATCAACTAAACTCTATTGCTGCGACATTAAAGCTTTCTTCAACTAATGATGTTGTCGAGAAGGTAACAGCTCTAGCGCAAGACAATAAAGAGAAAGACAGAGAGATTGCTGATTTAAAGGGCAAGATGGCTGGTTCTCAAGTTGATGATATATTTAAAGATGCAAAGGAAGTTGCTGGTATTAAGCTTGTTAGTGCATCATTTACTGGAATGGATGTTCCAACACTGCGAGGCATGGGCGATAAGCTAAGAGATAAGAGAAGCGATGTTGTTGCTATATTATCAAGTATTGTTGATAATAAAGGCTCTATACTTGTGGTTTGTGGCAAAGATGCTGTGGCTAAGGGTGTACATGCTGGTAAATTTGTTAAGGAGATATGCTCATTAACTGGCGGTTCTGGCGGCGGAAAGCCTGATAGCGCAATGGGCGGAGCTGGCGACATTTTCAAAATAGACGAAGCAGTTGCAAAGGGCTTTGATATACTATCTGCTCAGTTAGGAGAATAGTTTATGATGGACTGTATTTTTTGTAAAATAATAGCTGGTCAAATTCCTTCTGACAAGGTGTATGAGGATGAGTGGGTTTATGCCTTTAGGGACATAAATCCAGAAGCTCCAACTCACATACTTGTGATACCAAAAGAGCATATCACATCAATGGATGATATAAATGAAACTAACTCTAATGTGGTTGCTAAGATTTTTGAGGCTGTTGCTAAAATTGCCAAGAGTGAAGGATTAGAAAATGGATATAGAGTTGTCAGCAATTGCAAAGAAGATGGTGGACAAACTGTATATCATCTGCACTATCATATTTTAGGGGGCAGAAGCCTTCAGTGGCCTCCAGGATAAACATAATAAATTAACACAGGATATGGAGATAAAAATGGAATATTATAAGTTAAAAGTGGCTGGGCTTGAAAGAGATTTACCAATCTGCCCTGTGAACGAAAACCTTGATATAGCGGGATTTGTTATGTTCTCTGATGTTGAGCTAACAATCGCTTGCGCTAAGGAATTGCTAACTAAAGTACCTGAGTTTGATGTTATAATAACTGCTGAATCAAAGGGAATACCGTTAGCATATGAGATGTCAAGGCAGTCGGGTAAAAACTATCTTTTGGCAAGAAAGAGCATAAAACTATATATGAAAGCTCCAATTGAGGTTAATGTAAAATCAATAACAACTGAAAAGATGCAAACTCTTTATATCGATGTTAATGATATGGAGAGCTTAAAAGGCAAGAGAGTTTTAGTTGTTGATGATGTAATTTCAACTGGTGAATCTATAAATGCTCTTCAACAGCTTGTTAACAAAAGCGAGGGGAATATTGTTGCAACAGCGACAGTGCTTGCAGAGGGCGAGGCTGCTGATAGAACTGATATTATATTCTTAGAAAAGCTGCCATTATTCTTTAAATAAGGAGAACTATTATGAAACGACCGCTTGTATGGATAGCCATTGGGTATATTTTTACAATTTTGGTCGTTTCTTTTGCTTTTTCTGCTTATTTTCTAATTTTAGTCCCATTTTTAATAGCGTTGTTTGTTGATAGAAAGGCGATGTTGGTGTCGCTTATTGGTGTGGCGATTGGATTTGCAGTTTCAGCTGTTGGCTTTACTATTCCAACAACTGAAGTTATAGAAGAGGCTATTTCTGTTAGAGGAACTATAACAGAAAGGCATACTTCAGTTGTTTATGGTGAAGGACATATAACACTAGAGGATGGAAGCGAAGTTTATATCCCATTTGCTTGTTTTGGAGTGGATACTGCAATTGCAGATGGAAGCTACATAACAGCTAATATTGAGGGCGCTTTTCTGCCAGAATATAGTTTTGGAAGAGAGCTTCGCCCAGTTTTATATTTGAGTGATATTAACTCTCATAACTATAAAACTATTAAAGGCATGGCGATTAGTTTTGGTGATGCTTTGTCAAAAGAGCTAAGCAGCAGGTTATCAGAGCATAGTTTTCATCTGGCAAGCAGTGTGGCTTTTGGAAAAAATGAACTAACAGACGATATGAATAGAGCGCTTATAGTTGCTTCCCTTTCGCATATTGTTGCTGTTTCTGGCCAGCATTTAATGATAATAGCTGTGTTTTTTGGTTATAGCAAAAAGAAAAAGGATTATAGAAATATCACTGTCTTGCTTGCTGCTCTCGCTTTTACACTAATAACAGGGGCATCTCCCTCGACAATAAGGGCGTTTACAATGCTTGCAGTTATTATATCACTATCATTTTTTGATCTAACTGTAGATAGCTTGGAGGGCGTGTCGATTGCTATACTTTTAATAGGCATTTACAGGCCTTTAATGCTTTTTGAGTATAGTTTTTTGATGTCTATAATGGCGGTTGTTGGAATTGCGGTAATTTCGCCAATACTAAATAAAACTTTATTTCATAATAAGCAAAATGCCATTACCAATATAGTTTCAATTACTATAGGCGCTCAACTAGGGGTTTTGCCTTTGCTAATATACTTGTATGGCGGATTTTCAGTGTTAGGTATAGTTACAAATATAGTGTTTTCTGCGTTGGTGATGCTTATAATTTCGATGAGCTATATTGTGAGCATAGCTGGGTTAGCTCTGCCTTTTATTGCTGATATAATTGCAGTACCTCTAGAGATTTTGCTAGAAATATCATTAAAGCTGATATATTTCTTTGGGGAGATGGACTTTTTTTATATAGCTGTTCGAGAGAGATGGGGAGTTTTAATAGCCTTAGTTGCATTTTTAATACCAATAGCAATTGAGTTATATGATGTTTCTTATAGGTATATTAAAAATATTTTGATAGCTTTTATCTTGTTATTAACCTGCTCTGTAATTTATAATAGCACGAGAGATAAGGGGATTGAGCTGATAGTCATAAATGATGGCGAAGCTGCTGTATATGTGGAGGATAAGGAGCTGTATATTAGCAATTTGCCCCACACAAGCGAGGGAGAATATCAACTACATAAAACAATAAACTACATTTTCCCATCTAAAATATACATAAAGCTCCAAAATGATTATGACTATGCTATATTAACTTCTTTAATCACTAGCTATCAAATTGACAGCATTGTTTATGAAGATGATATTTTGGTCGATGATTTAATAAAGAGATTTGGCATTAAAAGCGAAGATAACTGGGCTTTTTCAGATGATTTTGTAGAGGAAATAAAATATGCTGGTTCTGTTACTAAGCTGTACTGGACTATAGAAAATGGCAAAAGATTTAGGCTGATAGGAGGGAAGAGATGATACTAACTGGAATTAGTGATATTAATAAAGAGCTTCGTGTTGGTATACCACGAAATGTGTATTTGATACTTGGCAGCGACATATATTTAAAAGGCAGATATATTGATAAAATTGAAAAGCTTGTGCTTGGGGATAATGCCAATGGCATGAATAAATATGTATTCGCTGGCAATCCGTTTGATGTTGAGAAGTTTTTTGATGCAACAGACATGATACCATTTGGAGGACGAGTGTTTGTTCAGGTTAACGACTTTAAACCTTCACTACTATCAGACAATGATTACAACAGCTTTTTGGAGCAGGTTGGAGCTTTAGGAGATGGCACAACTGTTGTTATTGTTGCAGAAGAGGGTTTTGATGAGAAAAAAGGTAAGGGACAGAAATTAACTCAAGTTGTAGAGAAAGCTGGCGCAGTATTTAAGCCTTCTTTTGCCAAAAAGAGCGAACTTGCTGATTTTTTGAGAACTCGTATTGAGAAAAACAAATCTACTATAAAAATGGATGTTGTTTATAAGCTGATTGACTATTGCGGCGAAGAGCCTCAAATATTGACAATGGAGGCAGACAAGCTCGCTTTATATGCTGGAGAAAACGAAATTACTGAGGATATGATATATAAAGTATGTTCTGCAACTATTGAGGGGAACATTTTTAATATTTCCACAAAAATGCTAAAGAAAGACCTAAAAGGCGCTCTTCTTGAGATTGATGCTTTAGTATATAATAAAGTTGATCCTTATCGAATACTTTCTACATTATCTTATAAATTTGCTGATTTTTTGGCAATAAAAATGGGAATGGAAAAAGGGAAAATAGCTTTTGAAATAAAGAAAGAACTTAAAATGAAATCCTCCGATAGAGTGATAGAATTTCAAATGAAAGATATTCGCCATATATCAAAGCATAAGCTTTTTAGGGCGAATGAAATTATAGCAGAAGGAGATTACAAGCATAAGACTATAGCTGTTGACAGCAGGCTTTTGATTGAAGGTGTGGTTGTAGACATTATGCGATGTATTGCAGAAAATTGATAGAGATAAATGAAGCAGTAGTTGTTGAGGGAAGATATGATAAGATAAAATTATCCTCTGTTTTAAAAGCAACTATTATAGAAACAAAAGGTTTTGGAATATACAAAAACAAGCCCCTAATGCAAACACTTCGCACCCTCGCTAAGGAGGTGGGGCTTGTAATATTAACAGATTCTGATGATGCGGGGTTTCAAATAAGGAGATATTTGCATTCCTCAATAAATGAAGGTAAACTTATTGATGTTTATATTCCTGAGCTTCATGGAAAAGAAAAACGAAAGCAAAAGGCGTCTGCCGCTGGGCTTTTAGGCGTTGAGGGAGTTAGTGTTGAGGTGATTAAAGAGGCGTTTTCCAAGGCTGGTGTCGAGTTTGGATTAAAAGCAGCCCCTATTCGCCCAATAACTAAGCTCGACTTATATAATCTAGGACTTAGCGGAGGAGATAATAGCAGAGAGCTTAGAGAAAAGCTCCTGCTTAGCTACAACCTACCATCAAAAATATCAGCAAATACTATGATAACAGCCCTAAATAGCATGACGACTTTTGAAGAAATTGAAGATAGGCTCAATAAAATTAAGTCCGAGCTGTAATCTAAACTTTAGATTCAAGCTTTGTTCTTAGCCTTTTGATTATTCGTTTTTCAAGTCTCGAGATATAAGATTGAGATATCCCCATTACATCGGCGACTTCTTTTTGTGTGCTTGCAGTTTTTCCATTTAAGCCAAAGCGAAGCTCCATTATTAGTTTTTCTTTTGTATCAAGGGTACTGACAGCCTCAAGAAGCATATTTTTTTCGCTTAGCAGCTCAATAGGGCGACTAATTTCATCAGGATCAGTTCCTAAAATATCAGATAGCAACAGCTCATTACCATCCCAGTCGACTCTTAAAGGCTCATCAATTGAAATTTCATTTTTAATTGGCTGAAATTTCCTCATATACATAAGTATTTCGTTTTCGATGCATTTTGAGGCATAGGTTGCGAGTTTAATGTTTTTTTCTGGGGAAAAGGTGTTGACTGCCTTTATTAGGCCAATGCTCCCTATAGAAACTAAATCTTCTAGTGACACCCCAGAGCTTTCAAACTTTTTAGCAATATACACAACTAGCCTTAAATTATGTACAATCAGAAGCCTTTTTGCTTCTTCTTTGTTATCCTCATAATGAACAAAAAGCATTTCTTCTTCTTTTTTTGAAAGAGGAGGAGGCAAGGTTTCAGGGCCATTTATGTAATCAATTCTCGGTTTTTTAAAGAATTTTGATATTAAGAGTTCATATAGTTTTTGAAAGAATATTATCATTTTGTATTGCTCCTTCTGTTAAACATAAAATACTTATTATTGCTTCATAATCGCCTTTTAGGCTATCCTCTTCAGCGAGGGCTATATATACATCTTGGAGGAAAAACCTTTTTTCTTTAGATATTATTTCAACAAATGAGGGTTTGAAAGCATATATAATGCCGCCTCCTCCAACAGAGTTGAAAGGAATTATTCTAACCCCATTAGAACCTAAAGATAGCTCCTCTTTTTTTCGTATTCTTTTTACTAAATCTGACTTTACAACAATGACAGGGTTTCCTGAAAAAGGCTCAATTAGCTTGTTTCCGCTATCAATAAACCCTTTTAATGTAATAGCATTGCCTTTATCACAAATAATAACATCTGCATTAAATTCATTGTTTTGGCCAGAAATACCAGACATTTTAATGATAAGCTGTGTTAGCAAATAGCTAAGCGCAATTGCTATTAGTAAAGTCATAGGGGATATGTTTGGATAAATGACTCCGTTATAAACATAAAGGCGAGGGTTTGGCATTATTAGGTAAAGGGCGAATATGCCGCCAGAGAAACATAACGACACCGAATAAAAAAGCATAACTCTAATTAAATATCTTTTTTTGTTTTGTATTCCAAAGCTTATTAGTATAGAAATTATTGAGCAGATAAATCTTATTAGATTGATAATTAGAGTATTTTCATAGGGAAGAAAAATTGTTAGGGCACTTATTGCAAACACAGCGCTTCCTGAAAATATCCACCATCCCTTTTTGTATGGTGGAGAAAGAAAGCCAACAATCCTTAATAATAGATAACCAATAATAAAATTGACAACAACCAAAACATCTACATATACACTCATTATCACACCCCTTATAAATAGTAAATTAAAATAACTTAGCATTACTTTAATTATAACCTATCTGTTAGGAATAAAATGTCAATTCATAGGAGGAAGCATGACAAAAAAACAAAGAACACTTTTAGTAATAGAGCTATTAGAAAAGCAGTACCCAGAAGCTAATTGTTCATTAAACTATACCACCCCTCTTGATTTATTAGTTGCAACTCTTCTTTCTGCTCAATGTACTGATGCAAGAGTAAACATAGTAACAGAAGAGCTTTTTAACCGCTTTAAAACTGCTGAGGACTATAGAGATGCGACAGTTTCAGAAATTGAAACATATATCAAAAGTTGTGGGCTGTATAAAACTAAAGCGAAGAATATAAATGCGCTTGGCAAGATGCTTTGTGAGGAGTATGCTGGGGAAGTTCCAAACACATTAGAAGAGCTGATTAAGCTTCCTGGCATTGGCAGAAAAACAGCAAACTTAATAATGGGGGACATTTATGGGCAGCCTTCTTATGTTTGCGATACTCATTGCATTAGAATAACAAATCTGCTAGGACTGACCGATTCAACCAATCCTGTAGTAGTTGAAAAACAGCTTAGGGCGCTTCTTCCGCCAGAAAAATCAGGAGATTTTTGCCATAGAATGGTGCTTCATGGTAGAGCTTATTGCAAGGCGAGAACACCAGATTGCGAAAGCTGTCCTATAATTGAGGCTTGCAAAAGAGTGGGACTAAAAAAGATAAATAAAAAGTAAGGAACTATGACATCATTATCATAATTCCTTGTTAGTAATATTAAGATCGTATAGTTACAACAAAACCCCATTTTCGATTAAATACGAAAATGGGGTATAATATTGATATTATTTTCTGGAAATAACTTTCTTTGTTGCCTCAACGATAGCTTCAGGAGTTAGGTTAAAGCGCTTTCTTAGATAGTCTTCTGGACCAACTTCACCAAATACATCATTGATGCCCACCATTTCAACAGGGCAAGGCTTGTTCTTAACAAGAACCTCGCTTACTGCACTTCCTAAACCGCCAATTACATTGTGGTTCTCGCAAGTCACAATAGCACCAGTGTCTTTAGCAGCAGCTATGATAGCTTCCTCATCAATTGGCTTAATTGTAAACATATCAAGCACCCTAGCATTGATTCCTTCTTTTTCAAGCATCTCAGCCGCCTTGTATGCCTCGTATACCATAATGCCAGAAGCAATAATAGTAACATCCTTGCCATCTTTTAG
This sequence comes from uncultured Oscillospiraceae bacterium, assembly GCA_964369265.1. Classification (GTDB taxonomy): domain Bacteria; phylum Bacillota; class Clostridia; order Oscillospirales; family Ruminococcaceae; genus DAMCAP01. The sequence goes on along the minus strand of CAYJEV010000003.1, from coordinate 38,470 downwards.
AAGGTTAGCCTTGCCTAAAGTAAACTTAGAGCCATCCTCATAAATTTTGTTGCAACCTTTACGAAGGATACGGATATAGTAGTTGCCATAGCTGTTAGCAGCTTCCTCTAAAGCCCAATCTAGTAAAGGGCCGTCTGTTGCCTCAATTATTTTCATTTCAGGAACAGCTCTCATTAAAGCAATATCCTCAAATGGCATATGAGTTCCGCCATTAAAAGCAGCAGTAACACCAGGGTCACTACCAATAATCTTTACATTAGCCTTGTTATACGCACAAGATAAGAAAACTTGGTCATAAACACGTCTTGTAACAAAAGGAGCGAAAGAATAAACAAAAGGTACTTTGCCAACAACTGACATACCAGCAGCAATACCAATCATGTTAGCCTCAGCAATACCAACGTTTACACCTCTGCCTGGAAATTCTTTTAGGAAATTTCCCATAGAAACAGTACCAAGAAGGTCAGCTCCTAGAAAAACAACATCTTCATTTTCTCTAGCTAGTTCAGTTAGCTTAGTGCTAAAATAGCTTCTCATTTCTCTGCTATCTTTAGCAATTTCATTCATCATTTTAAACATTTTGAGCCACCACCTTCTTTAGTTCAGCCTCAAGCTCATCCATACCAGACTTAATCATTTCTTCTGATAACACAATGCTATGATTGTTAAGCATCTCAGAAGCGAAAGTGCAGCCCTTAGCTTTGATTGTGTCAAGAACAATACAGCTTGCCTTGCCAGAAGCTTTAGCATTCTTAATAGCTGTGCTGATAGCCTCTAGGTCGTGTCCATCAACAGTAACTGTGTTAAGACCGAAAGAAGCCATTCTTTCCTCAATGTTTGCAAAGTCAACAATGTCAGCTAAATAACCATCAAGTTGCTTTTTGTTATAGTCAACGAAGGTAATTAGGTTAGAAAGGTTATGTTGAGTAGCGTAGCTCATAGCTTCCCAAACTTGACCTTCTTGAATTTCGCCATCGCCTAAAATTAAGTAAGTGTAGTTAGGCATGTTTGAAATTTTATGTGCATAAGCCACACCAACTGCGCAAGAAGAACCTTGACCTAATGAGCCAGTTGTCATGTCAACACCAGGTGTTAAAAGACGGTCGCAGTGGCTAGGTAGGTGAGTGCCTGGTTTGTTGATATTAAGCATCCAGTCGCTAGGGAAATAGCCCTTAACTGCTAGTGCTGCATACACACCAGGACCAGCATGTCCCTTTGAACATACTAGATAGTCGCGTTCTTTCATTTTAGGGTTTTGAGGATCAATATTCATCTCTCCACCATAAAGTACAGCCAATACATCAGCTATTGAAAGAGATCCACCAAGATGTCCAAAGCCTAATGCTCCAAGACCTCTTAGAGTTTCAATTCTGATTTTGCAGGCTAGTTCTTTTAATTCGTTAAGTTTTTTTGCCTCCATAAATACCTCCAAGTTCTAGTTAAGCTCCCAATAAAACGGAACATATTTAGTATAACACAGAAAAATGCAGTTTTCAACAAAAAATGCTTGAAGCTTTTATATTATTCTTTGAAAGAATTTTGTTGATTTGCTCGGAAATTTATATTAGTAATTTAAAATATTAAAATTGCCTATTGACATTAGAAAAATATTATGGTAATATGTGTTAAACCGTTGATAGGGAAGTAAAACCGTTGACTGCACTCACAGAGAGCCGAACAATTGCTGGAAGTTTGGTAGTGTTCAGAATGGACAAGTGGACCCTTGAGGGCGAGGTGAAATTTGCTAATAGTGTTTTAGCTTAAAGTATCTAAGACGTTATGCCTACGTTACAAGGCAATAGATATGATAGTATCTAGCTAAGTGGGTATTTTTATACCAATCAAGGTGGCACCGCAGGTGACTTTTTCACTTGTCCTTGGATTTATTCCGAGGACAGGTGTTTTTTGTTTTTGGAATAACACGAAAATAGAGAACGAAGAAAAAGGAGAAAAAGCTATGAATTACAACACTTACCTAAAGAAATACCCAACAAAAGAAGGATTTTTCGGAGAGTACGGAGGAGCTTACTTGCCACCAGAACTAGTTGAGGCATTTAAAGAGATTGAACATGCGTATAAAACTATCTGCAATTCCTCAAAGTTTATTAGCGAACTAAGAAGAATACGCAAAGAGTTTCAAGGAAGACCAACTCCTGTATATCATTGCGAGAGATTATCTAATCTGCTTGGAACAACACAGATTTATCTAAAACGTGAGGATTTAAATCATACAGGAGCTCATAAGCTTAATCACTGCATGGGCGAGGGCTTACTAGCCAAATTCATGGGGAAAAAGCGATTAATAGCTGAAACAGGAGCAGGACAACATGGAGTTGCGCTTGCAACAGCAGCGGCATTTTTTGGATTAGAATGCGAGATACATATGGGCGTTGTCGATATAAATAAGCAAAAGCCTAATGTAGATCGAATGAAAATTTTAGGGGCAACAGTTGTACCAGTAACACATGGACTTCAAACTTTAAAAGAGGCAGTCGACTCTGCTTTTGAGTCCTATATGAAAAACTATAAGGATTCTATTTACTGCATAGGATCGACAGTTGGACCTCATCCATTCCCAGTTATGGTTAGAGATTTTCAAATGTGTGTTGGAAGAGAAGCTCATGAGCAGTTTTATGATATGACAGGAAATATGCCAGACAAGGTCGTTGCATGTGTTGGAGGCGGAAGCAATGCAATGGGGCTCTTCTCAGGATTCTTGCATGAAGATGTTGAGATTATTGGTGTTGAGCCGCATGGACGTGGCGAAACACTAGGTGATCATGCAGCCTCATTAACTTATGGCGAAAAGGGTATTATGCATGGTTTTGAGTCAATAATGCTTAAGGATGATAACAATGAACCAGCGCCAGTTTATTCAATTGCTAGTGGGCTTGACTATCCTTCTGTTGGACCAGAGCATGCATTCCTAAGAGATTTAGGAAGAGTAAAATATGACTATATAAGCGACGAGGAGGCTATGGAGGCATTCTTCTTGCTTTCAAAATACGAAGGAATAATACCAGCAATTGAAAGCTCTCATGCTGTTGCGTATGCAATAAAACAAGCGAGAGCGGATGTTGGAGGCTCAATTTTAGTTTCTCTTAGCGGAAGAGGCGATAAAGACCTTGAGTATGTTATAGAGAACTATGGTTTTGGCGAAAAATTCAATATATAAATTCTTTTTAACATATAGAAAATAAATTTAAGCACAAAAAACCTCCCCTGTAAAAAGGGGAGGTAAATTTATTGGAATTAAGCTTCAACCTCATCGGAAGCTTCTTCAACAGCCTCTTCAGCTGGAGTTAGAAGAGCTTTCATAGAAAGAGAAACTCTGCCTCTATCGTAGTCAATTTCAGTGATTTGAACATCAACTTCTTGACCAAGAGTTAGAACATCAGAAGGCTTGTTTACTCTATCAAGAGAGATTTGGCTGATATGGATTAGACCATCAATGCCAGGAACAAGCTCAGCGAATGCGCCGAAAGCTGTTAGAGAAACGATCTTTGCCTTAGCAACATCGCCAACATTGTATGTGTTCTCAAGAACAGCCCAAGGATTCTCGGAATCCTTCTTGTAACCAAGAGAAATCTTTCTCTTCTCATCGTTGATATCCTTAACATATACTTCTAGAGTATCGCCAACAGACACAACTTGGCTTGGATGACGAACCTTGTTCCAAGATAGCTCGGAAATGTGAATCATACCGTCAACACCGCCTAGATCAACGAATACACCGTAGTCAGTCATAGACTTAACAACACCGTTGTATACATTGCCAACAGAGATAGTTTCCCAAACTTTGTCTTCAGCAGCACGTCTTTCTTCACGAAGAATCTCACGAATAGAACCAACAGCACGACGACGTTGTTGGTTTGTTTCAAGAATCTTAAAACGAACTGTAGTCTTTAGTAGTGGAGTTAGATCATCAGTCTTGTTTAGAGTAGCATGGGAAGCAGGGATAAATACCTTAACTCCGTTAGTTAGAACAAGCACACCGCCCTTAACAGCTTCAGTAACCTTGCCCTCGAACACTTCGCCAGTTTCAGCAGCGTTCATAATTTTCTCAAAGCCTGCTTGAGCGTCAAGACGCTTCTTGGAAAGGTGAATTGTACCCTCCACATCGTTAACTCTGTAAGCAATAAGCTCAATGATGTCACCAACAGAAACGATATCTTCGCACTTAGCTGAAGAATCCTCTGTAAGCTCATCAAGTAGTACATAACCGGTGTGTTTTGTGCCAACGTCAACTGTAATCTCAGTTGGTGTGATGCCTGTAACGACAGCACGAACCCTCTCTCCGTTATGTATAGTTTTGAAGCTCTGCTCTAACATCTCCTCAAAACTTAGATTTTCATCTAGATTTAGTAAATCACTCATGGTTTCCTGTACCTCCTTTATTATACACACTGGCGTTGAAGCACCAGCGGTAATTGCAACATTATTCACTTCGCTCAGAAGAATTTTTTCTCCCTTTATAACCGCAACATTACTAGCAGCCAACACCTCATTATTATCTATTAAAGAGAGAAGCTCATTAGCAGTTTCTATCCAAATAGAGTTAGTATAATTTCTAGCAATTTCAAAAAGCTTTGCAGTGTTTGAGCTATGCTTTCCTCCAACAATAATGACTAAGTCATTTTGCTTAGAGAGGTTGGTTGTTTCGGTTTGGCGAAGATCTGTGGCACTACAAATAGTTTCATAAATTTTAAGATTATTTAAGAACTTATTTGCGACCTCTATGCATTTCTTCCATTCTACCACATCAAAGGTAGTTTGTGCAACCATTATACAGCTTTTTTTTTCGATATTAAGCACTTTTTTTAAATCTTTTAGCTCATTTGACGATTTTACAACTGTATAATCGCCTCTAACATGCCCAACTATCCCTATAACCTCAGGATGTTTGGCATCTCCGACAATAATTGTATAGTCATGATTTTCATCAAAAACAAGATTATGTATCTTAGAAACAAAAGGGCAGGTGGCGTCAATGTAAGAAATATTGTCTTCATTTAGCTCATCTTTAACATTCTTTGCAACACCATGTGACCTTAAAATAACAGTGAAATCTTTGTCCACATTTGTATGTTCTGATAAGGTTACAACGCCTTTTGCAGCAAGCTCCTCAACTAGTTGAGGATTGTGAATTATAGGACCTAAAGTAGCAACTTTTTTGCCCTCGTCAATAGCCTTTATGACAGTATCAACAGCCCTTTTAACGCCGAAACAAAAGCCAGCAGTTTTGGCTGTAGTGATAGTTTTTTTCATTACTCCTCAACTCCTAGCATCTTTAGTACCTCGCCCCAAACAAGCTTGATAGCTTTTTTAAGCTCACGAGGCGAATCGGTTTCAGGAGCATAGCTTTCATATGGAATAACCTTGCCATATTCTATAGTTACCTTGCTTCTAAAACCAATTTTGCCCTGATAAGAAACAGCACAAGGAAGTACATCAGCTTTAGCTGAAACAGCAATTATGATAGCGCCAGATTTTGGTCTAAGCGGAATGTTGGTTTCGCTTCTAGTGCCCTCTGGAAAAAGCCCAACACTTTGACCAGCATTATAAAAACCAACAGCCTTGTTAAGGGCTTCCATATCAGCAGCTCCTCTATCAATAGCAAAACCTCCAATGCCTTTTGTAAACCAAGCTATAGCAGGGGAGAAAAGCTCCTTCTTTCCCATAAACCTAATAAAACCAGGAACATGCCAAGAAAGCAGCATTGGGTCAAGATTGGAGCGATGGTTTGACATAATGACAAAATGACCATTTTTAGGAACATTTTCTTTGCCTTTATAAGTTACATCAAAAAACAGCAAAAGCACAGGCAAGACAATAAACTGCATAGTTTTATAAAACCAATACATTAGCATCTCTCCTTTACTAAAGCGATTATTTGAGAGATTACCTCCTCAAGGTTTAGATGCGTGTTGTCTAGCAGTATAGCGTCCTCAGCTTGCTTTAAAGGAGCTTCTTTTCTGTTTGAGTCATTATAGTCACGTTCGTTAATTTGCTTTAGAAGAGTATCAAAATCGACATTGTCGCCTTTAGCTATATGCTCAGCTAGCCTTCTCTCGGTGCGTTTTTCAGCTGTTGCAGTTAAATATATTTTAAGCTCTGCATTTGGAAGCACAACTGTCCCTATATCTCTGCCATCCATAATAGCGCCACCATCTTTAGCTAATGAACGTTGCAAATCAAGCAAAAAAGCCCTCACTTCTTTATGTGCAGACACATCAGAAGCCGCCATTGCGATGTTAGGTTGTCTTATTTTATCGGTTACATTTTCGCCATTTAAAAACATGCACTGTACGCTGTCAATATAACGCATTTCAACTTTTGTGTTTGGCAAAATTTCTGAAACTAAGCTAGCATTTTTAGTATCAATGCCTTTTTGAGCGGCAGCAAAGCCAACAACTCTGTAGAGCGCCCCAGTGTCGACATAAATATATCCAAGCTCTTTTGATATAGCCTTCGCAACACTGCTTTTGCCAGCAGCTGAAGGGCCATCAATAGCGATATTAATTTTTTTCATAAAAGTTTTCCATTCCGTCGCCCAGCTTCGACATAAAATAATAATAGATGTTTATCTTATAATGCTGGGTAGTAAAATGATATGTTTATTTGTACAGCAAAGCCTCTCTTCTTAATTATTATGCTTAATATAGAGGATAAGCAGAACTTCCTGCCGCATAGCCTGTTGAATAGGCTATTTGTAGATTAAAGCCACCAGTATAAGCATCAAGGTCAATAACCTCTCCAGCAAAGAAGATGCCGCTGCAAAGCTTTGACTGCATAGTCTTTGGATCAATTTCTGAAGTCTTAACGCCGCCAGAGGTGACTATAGCTTCATCAATTGGTCTAAACTTTGTTGGGGTTAGTGGAAGGGCTTTAATAACAGCTACAAGGGATTTTCTCATCTCTCTTGTGATTTCATTAACTTGAATTTCTGGGTTTATGTTAGAAAGCATAATAACAATAGGAATTAGCTTTCTTGGCAGAAGCTCTCCTAATGAGTTTATTAGCTGCCTGTTTTTATATTTATCAAAGTCCCTCAAAATTCTAGTATCAAGCTGTTCGTTTGATAGAGCTGGTTTAAGATCTATAAACATGCTGTATTCGTGAAGTGAGCTAGCTTCCATGTGACTAGAAGCAGAGAGTACAAGCGGTCCTGATAGTCCAAAATGTGTAAATAACATCTCGCCCATCTCTGAATATACTTTCTTATCTTTCTTTTTGACAGAGAAAACAACATTCTTTAGCGAAAGCCCCATAACATCAGCGCACCATTTCTCTTTAGTTACGATTGGTATAAGGGAGGGAGTTGGTTTTATTATAGTATGTCCAATTTTTTGAGCGAATTTATATCCATCTCCTGTGCTTCCAGTTAGAGGATAGCTAACACCGCCTGTTGCTATAATAACAGCTTTAGCATTATATCTAGTTTTGTCATCACATACAACACCGCTAACACAATTATCCTCTATTAGTATATCTTCGACTTTTTGATGAGATATCTTAACACCAAGCTTTTTTAGGTGAGAGGTTAATGCATCAACAACATCCATAGCTTTATCTGAAACAGGGAAAACTCTATTTCCTCTTTCAGTCTTTAAAGGAACACCAATGGATTCAAAAAAGCTCATAGCATCATATGTGCTAAAATTGCTTATTGCACTATATAAAAATCTAGGATTTCTTCTTTGATTTTTCATAAATGTATCATCATCGCAGTTGTTGGTGACATTACATCTGCCTTTGCCAGTTATAAGAAGCTTTCTTCCAAGTCGCTCCTTCTTTTCAAGCAAAAGCACATTTGCTCCATTAGTTCGGCAAACACTAGCTGCCATCATTCCAGCAGCTCCTCCGCCAATTATTATAACATCATATTGCATTAAAAGCCTCCGTTGTTTGTTGACTGGTCATAAACCTCAAAGCTATTCCATAGCTTTTCAAGCTCTTCATATCTTTTAGCGATATGTTCTCTCTTTCTAATACCAACAGAAACAATAAGTGCATTTATCAGGCTTAGTGGCGCAACCAAAGAGTCAACAAAAGATGCCATATCGCTTCTTGCAAACAATTTAAAATCGGCAAACTTAGCAATAGGGGACACACTAGAATCTGTTATTGCAATAGTCTTAGCCCCTCTTTCCTTAGCGAAGCTAATTGCAGAGGAGGTTGTTTTAGAATAACGAGGAAAGCTTATAGCAACAAACACATCCTCAGATTTCATTTTTATAATATGCTCAAAAACATCGCTTGTAGTGTTAGCATTGACAAGCTCTACATTCTCAAAAATGTGATTAAAATAGAAATAAATAAAATTAGCAAGTGCAGAAGCTGAGCGCATACCCATTATATACACTGTCTTTGCTTCCATTAGCGCATCAACTGTATCGCTAAAATCTTGTCTTGAAGTTTCTTCAAGCGTTCTTCTGATTTTGTTAATATCCATTGACAAAACTCTCTCAAGCAAGTCGCCCTCGCCAATTTGCTCGCCAGTTATCTCAAGCCTTTGAACATTGGTTAGTCGATTTCTAATAAGCTCTTGCAAGCATTTTTGAAGAGCAGGATAGCCATCAAAACCTAGCTCTGATGCAAATCGCACAACAGTTGACTCACTAACACCAACAGCCTGTCCAAGCCTTGCAGCAGTCATAAAAGCAGCTTTATCATAATGTGTCACAATGTAGTGAGCAATAAGTCGCTGACCTTTAGAGAAGTTTGGCATCATAGATGAAATATCAGAAATTAAATCTTTATGCATAAAAAACACCTTCCATTTGATATAAACTAATAAGTTATAAAATAACACACAGTTATTATACTAAATAACTGTGTGTTTTGCAAGAGGAAAATAAAAGTCTTGCACCTTTTTTATTAAATGTTGCAAGTATACCATCAATTTAGTAATTGATAAGCGGAATATTCACATCACTATTTATATTTGAAAAGTTATACATAACAAGTATATCATCATATTCGTTGCTTTGAAGATGCTCAGATAGCTTTGGTCTATAATGCCTTAAATCAACCACATCAATTTGATTATAATTATAAGTCAAGAAAGGTATTAGCGAATTTGAAAAGGAGTCTTTTATAATTAGTATGCTATCTTTCTTATCTTCGCTAGGCTCGGTTGTGATAGAAGTGAAGCCGTTATTTCCATATAAATACACAGCATACTTATCTCTAAGCTCTAGCTTTTCTAAATCATTTAAGCCATCTTTTGGTATGGTGTCAATAGTCATTGAGCTGCTGTTATCCTCGTAGATGGTTAATGTGTCAGACTTAGCATCAAATTTTTTGCTTTTGCTGTAGTGAGTGCCATAAAAGCCTTCTGTAGCGCTGTTTTCGAGGGAGGCTATATCAACAGGCGATACTCCTAAACCTTTAGCAATCTCTTCATATGCATAATAAGCTCCTAGGGTTGTCCAGTGATGATCAGTCATATAATAGATATACTCATCCTTATGTTCGCTTAAAGCATTATGGATGTTTATTGTGTTAATGCCTTCAAAGTTTTCATATAGATTTTCTATAATTTCAATTTCATCAACATTAACTTGAGGTAAAGTATATTTATTTGTCATGATATTAACTGAATCAGGAACAATAACAAAGCTTGAATTATCGCTATACATATTTAAAAATGTTTTGATAGAGTTTATATTCCTATTAAATCGTTCTTCGTCAACAGAAGCAAGCTTTGCAAACATATATCCATCTTCGCCAAAGATAATATCATTATTCTCAACCTTTAATAAAGCAGACTCTGAAACTGATTTAAGCGAAATCCATTCATCTCTCATAATAAACTGATCATTTATATATTCCTCATAATCTAGAGAAAAGCTATTGTCTAAAATTGCAGAAACTGATAGGATAGGGCTTTGCTTTAAGGAGCGATTTTCAGTATCGCTAAATGCTTCGTCAGGAGATACCATATCGAAAACTGTTCCGCCAACTATTAAAGCCGAAAATGCTATAACGAGCGGGAAGTTTTTAATGTCTTTTATCATATTGTATTATCTCCTTTCTAAAATCTAAAGTATAGGAATGGGTTGTAGGTTGCATCAACTAGATATGCAACAGACACTAAGAATAAGCTGCCGAAGAATATAAGCGATACAGCATTATTCTCTCTAATTTTATTGTATATTCCTTTGAAAATTGGTGTGCTAAAGATAAATGCAATTATTATTACAGCAGCGTAGTTTCTTAAATAGTATAGGAATGGGTCTAATCTAGCAAAATCAAAACTAAACATTTTAGTTATAAAAACAGATAGCCTGTTAATATCTGTTATAGCAAAAATTGCCCAGCTTACAAGCAAGATAATAAACATATAAATTCTTGAAACGAAGTTGCTTTTTTCCAGCTTTTCAATATAGAAGGTTTTCTCTAGGTTTAGTATAACAAAGAAGAAAAGCCCCCAGAAAATAAAGTTCCATTCAGCGCCATGCCAAAATCCTGTCGCTGCCCACACAACAAATAGGTTAAAAATATTTCTAAGCTTTGTACATCTGCTTCCGCCAAGAGGGAAGTAGAGATATTCTCTAAACCATGAGCCTAATGTCATATGCCATCTTCTCCAAAACTCAGTGGCTGATTTTGAGATGTAAGGAAAATCGAAGTTTTTAGGGAAATCAAACCCCAACATTTTTCCAAGACCTATAGCCATTAGTGAGTAGCCAGAAAAGTCAAAGTATATTTGGAAGGCAAATGCTAGAATTGCAAGCCAAGCAAGGGGAGTTGAAATATTAGCAAACTGCATTCCGTCTATTTCTGTCCAAAGCATGCCTATATTATTAGCTATAAGGACCTTGCTCGCAACGCCCATTATAAACATTTGAACGCCCTCGTTTATTTGAGCGAGGTTGACTGTTCTTTCTTTTAGCTCCCTGCTAATATCAGTGTATCGAACAATAGGGCCTGCTATAAGCTGAGGGAATAGCACAACGAATGCGCCAAAGTTGATTATGTTATTTTCTGCCTTTGTTTTTCCTCTATAAACATCAATAGTATATGACATAGTTTGGAAAGTATAGAAGCTAATGCCAAGCGGTAAAACTAAGTTCAGAAGAGGTATTGTGCTTCCAAAAACAGCATTTATGTTTTCAATAAAGAAATCTGTATATTTAAAGAATCCGAGCATTCCTAAATTAAATACACAAGATATAAATAACGCAAACTTCATTTTAGTTTTATTATCTCGATTTTTTTCAATGAAATTTGAAGCAGTATAATCAACAATTATAGAGGCTATCATAATAGGGAAGTACCTAACCTCGCCCCAAGAATAGAATATTAAGCTCAGCATAATCAGCAGAGCGTTTCTTAGCTTTTTAGGGCACAGAAAGTAAGTTAAAAATGCAAAAGGCATAAACCTAAATAAAAATAAAATGCTTGAAAAAACCATTTGTCCTCCTAAAGTAATTATTAGTTTAGAATATTTCTTTATAACAGAACTACTTTATCATAAAAAAATCTAAAAAACAACATAAAACTAAAAAAAGAGTGAAATAGCAATTGCTATTTCACTCAAAATATTAGCGATTACTCAAACATGCTATCAATAACAGCCTTTGCAGCAGCCACATCTTCAGCATATGTTCCGCCTTCGCCGCTCTGGTCAGCAGCTCCGATTGCTAATAGGAAAGCATAGTTGCCTTTAACATATACTTCGGAGTTAGTAGCTCTATCGTAGTTGCCCATAACAGGATATGTTTCATATTGAGCCTCTAGAGAAGCTTTTCTGTTGTTTAACACTTCAACAACTGCATCAATTTTGCCTTCTTTTGCTTTAACAGCGATAATCTCAGCAAATCCTGGCATCATACCAGCCATAACAGCATGGTACTCTTCAACATCGCTCTCTAAATTAAAGCCGATAAGATCAGTCATTAGAGTATCATCTAGCGGAGCTGGCATAGACATCATAGGTGCGCCATCAGTGCCATGAGTTGCAACGAAATCAGCTTCAATTGCATTGAATACGCTCACTAGGCTCTCGCCAGACTTTAGCTGTGGAACGCCAGGCTCAGCTGTGTTACATCCAGCGAACATTGCGCCTGTTAGTGCGATTGCGATAATTGTTGATAATAATTTTTTCATTGTAAAAACCTCTTTCATTTTTGGTATCGTTTTTGTTACCATTATTGTTTCATATTATTAGTGCATAAAAAAGCAAAATTTACTGCATTCATAATTATTATTTTGCAAGTTTTTGCATTTCATACAAAAAACAAATAAAAAATAAATGCTTATTATTGCTCTTTTGCTTATTTTGTACCATTTTTAAGCATATTTATGATTAAGTCGGCAGCTTTATATATATCTCCGCCCCCCATAGTCATAACAAGATCGCCATCCTTTGCGTTTTCTTTAATATAGTTGCATACATCAGAAAACTCCATAGTAAGAACGCTATTACTTAGCTTGTCGGTTATGTCTTTAGAATATATATTATGTGTATTAACTTCTCTTGCAGCATAAATATCGGTAATTAAAAGCTTATCAACTTTTGCAAGAACTTCTAAAAACTCATCAAACAGCATTTTAGTTCTACTAAAAGTGTGGGGCTGAAATATAATATAAGAATTGTTGAAATTTAGCTTTTCAACAGCTTCGATAGTAGCCTTAATCTCTGTTGGATGGTGGGCAAAATCATCAGCCACAGTTATGCCGTTTATCTTTTCGATAATTTCAAAACGTCTGCCGACTCCTCTGAAATTCTCAATGCCTTTTGCAACATCTTGAGGATCTGCCCCAAGCAGTATTGCAGGTATAGCTCCAGCAATGGCATTTAATATGTTGTGATTGCCCGGCATAGAGAGCTTTGTTGACAGGAGCTTATCGCCTTTATGCATAATATCAAAGCTTACATGGCTAACATCGCTCCACTCAATATTTGCTGGGTAATAATCGCTATTATCGCTCATACCAAATGTCACAAGCTTAGCTGTCGCACCTTCGGCAGCCTTTAGGCAGTTTTTATCATCTCCATTGACTATTAGATAATCTTTGCAGTTTTTCGCAAATTTATTGAAAGAGAGAATTAAATTCTCCATGCTTCCAAAATAGTCGAGGTGATCATTGTCGATGTTTAGTATAGCGCCAATGCTTGAGTTTAGGTGAAGAAAAGAGTCCATAAACTCGCAAGCCTCACACACAAACACACTGCCTTTGCCAATTCTGCAATTTCCGCCTAAAGAGGGAACTGTTCCTCCAATTGCAGCGGATGGGTCAAAGCCTGTGTCCCAAAGAATTTGTGTTGAGATTGCAGTTGTTGTTGTTTTGCCATGCGCACCACAAAACGATACTGAATGCTTGTATAAGTCAGCAACAATAGCTAAAAGCTCGGCTCTTTCTATTATAGGCAAATTTATTTTCTTGGCATAGGCAAGCTCTGGGTTGTCATCGTTCACAGCGTTTGTGTAGATTAACAGCTCAGCATCGCCAACATTTTTAGCATCATGCCCAAACTGAACTGGTATACCCATCGCTATTTCAAAATCAGTATTTGTGCTAGTGCTGTTATCTGAGCCTGTAATTATATGGCCCTCAGAATGCAAAATCTGCACAAGAGGGAACATTCCAGCTCCACCAATACCAACAAAATGTAGTTTTTTTGGCAATACCATATTTGTATCACTCCTTTAATAATAATTCGTATAAAATCAGTATAGCATATTTTTTTAGATATGACAATAAGAGCTGCGCAAATAATATCTGCTCAACTATGATTATTTAGCTCCCTTATGAACATCCTAAGTCAACAATTAGTTGGTTTAAAGCATATAAATAAATAGTTTACTATGAGATATAGTATGAGAGAATTTAATTTGAAATATTATTTTCTGTATGTTATACTATGATAGCGAAACAAAGTCTGATTATTCTGGGGCGTAGATTTATAAACTGATTCGGATTATATCGAGCAGCCTAAGTCCATAGTAAAATGAGGTTCATTTATGAGCAAGAAAAACAAACGTAGGCATAAAATGGAGTTAGAGAAGTCTGTAAACACACCAGTACAAAAAAGGGTAGCTCCAGTATCTAAAGGCGCATTTGTCTTAATTATAATATTTATGAGCTTGATGATGTTATTTGCTTTCTCTGGAATGATATTTGTGGTATCCTTATATAATCCTATCTCGAATGTAGAGTATAGTAATTTAGGTCTGAAAATATTTGAGCCTACCAGAATATCCTCACGAACTGAAACAACTTCTTCTGGCAGGTTTAGTGGTGTACGAGTTCCATTCAATATTAACACAATTACATACATCTATGAAGAAGGCGAGATAGACTACAAATATAGCAATGATATAAGTATTGAGCCTATAGCAAAAAATATTATGGATAACGAAAAAACTTTAAAACGTTATGTCGTGGAATATTCTATGATTGTGGGTGATGATGAGCGTGTGGGATACACCACACTTCCTTCGTTTTTACATCCAGATATCTATTACTTTTTTGTGCGTAACATACAGTTTATAACCGCACTGACATGTCTTATAATACTTGTTTTATTTATTATGATTTTACGCTTAAGGCTAAAAAATAGTAGTTAATTATGAGGCGACGAGGGCAAAACTTCAAAATTGCCCTGTGAGGACCATAAATAAACAGAATTACACAAAGTAAAACTGCCGCTATTGAAAGATGATAGTGGCAGTTTGTTTTATCTTATTTTTAGTAAAGGTATGTTTAATAGATTGTTTGCTTTTTACAAAAGTTAAGCTAACAAAATGAATATAAAAGTAAACTGCCTGTAATGAGTTCGAACAAAACAAATGAGGAACAAGTCTGAACTTTCATAAGCTAAACCAGTACCAGCTATTTTTACGATGTTCGATTTCTATCACGACTTATTTCTCTTGCTGCCATAGCTCCTAAAGCGGCGATCAAAGGGGTATATTTTTCTTCTCGCACATGCAATATAAAATTGTCAAAAACTATATTGTGAAGGCTTAGAGTGAATCTTTCAGCAATAGTTCCTATAGGTTTTCCATTTAATTTTACCACATAGTTAGAGCCAAGTCTATCATTTATATTCTTCATCTCAAGCAGTCCATCAATGGTATGCATCTCGAATTTATCATGTGTAAACACTAATTTTTTCTTAAATCTGCCAAACTTTTCGCCATTTAGATAAAAATCGTAAGTGGTTAGAATATTAAATAACCTTTTAGTTATTTTGAATACTTCTTTGCCAGATGCGGCTTCTTTAATTTTGAAGGTTTTTAGTGGAAGTGTTGCTTCTATTTCGTATACATCATTTCCTGAAAAATCGGAAAATGTGAACTTTTGCCCTGTAAGCTTAAACTCTTCGTTAAATCGATATAACTTACCTTTGTTTTCTAACATAGGAAGCGGTTTTACTATCTCATTTTTTATAAATTCATCTATAGATATATGCACATCATCCAGCATAGTTTGATAAATAAAACTAAAGCAAACTAAATCCTCATCACTAAAGATATTAAAGTCTTTTTTTGCAGATTCAAGTCTCCAAAGTTCCGATTGCGGGCCTTTTATAAGGCTTGGGATGAAATTTATAGTTGCATAAATAGAGTTAAACATTTTATACACATATATAAATTCGCCTTCCTCAGAAGGTCCAAATATTAGACATTTGCCTTTCAAGGTGCTAATTTCGCCAAGCCAAGCTTTACCCATCATGCTATCAACATTTTTAAATGCTTCGTATAATTCTTCGATGCTCATATTATTAGGATTTGCAATTTGTTTAGTTGAGCTTACAGCTTCATTATAGATTTTAGGGCTTGACATTATGTAGAGTGTTGCGCTTGTTACCAACACCAAAGTGCCAATAATTATAAAAAAGTCAGTGAAATTTCCGATATACATGATCCAAAACGAAAAAATAAATAAAACAGCTGATATAAATTTGATAATAATACTTTTCATACAAACCCCCTTAATTTAAATTATGAGATTCATTTCTGCGAATCTCTTTTTGAACAGTACAAAACATCATTATAATATCTTGTATAGGCATATGAAAATCATTTTTTCTAACGAAATAAATAGTATATAAACCATTTGAATAGTCAAGGCTATAGCCAATGTCGAATAATACTTCCCCTGCATCACTAACAAGGCTGTATGTATTATCATCAAGAAGCCCTTCGCCTTCGGTTGGGAGGATATAATATGGCATAATTTCCTTGTTATTATCATAAAAGAAAGTAACATATTTTCTTGAGCCATCATAAATAACATCAAGCATTTCTTCGCTGTAACCAAGTGTACTGTCGTTCATATCATATGCAGTATAAGGGATACCTCCTGCATCTTCTTTTACTGTTTCGCCATTAGACTTTAAGTACAATATATCATTATCATTGGATGAAAATGTAAAGGTAGTGTTAAAAAGCCCTGTTTCTAAAATATTTCCGACTAAAACATCATCAACGTTAACAAATGCATCAACATTCACATTATTAAAATCCCCACTAAAAGAAATGATATCGCCTTGTTCAATAGTTGATGATATCTCAGCTATTGGTATAGTGCTTTCTTCCGATTTGTTTATCCAAAATAAAACTTGATCTTTAAACGCACCTATTGATAGCACTAAAAAAACAACTCCAATAATAATCACAGAGAATTTGTTGAATTTCGTTCTCTTTGTTTCGCTCATAAAAAACTTCTCCTCTTGTTTTAAAAATATACTCTAATTAAGCAAAATAATTTCATCTAAATAATAACATAAATAAAGTGAAAAGTGAAGATTGATTGGAAAAATAGGTGAGTAAATGAAAGAAATAATAAGGAGGTGTTAGATGTTGCTAATGAAATTTTATGTTAAAACACATTCCCCTTTAATTGATTTCTAGTGAAGATATAATTAACAGATTACTAAGCTTTTACAAAAGTTATTCTAATAAAATGAATATAAAAAGCAAAACTGCCTATAATTAAAGTAACAAAATAAATGAGGAGGAAGGCATGAATATAACAGATGTAAAAATAAGGGCTGTATATCCAGAGAATACTTTAAGGGCGTTAGTATCTGTGACAATTGATAATGACATTGCAATTCACGACATAAAAATCATAGAGGGAAGCGATAGGTTATTTGTCGCTATGCCTAGCAGAAAAGATGACAAAGGTGTGTTTCGTGATATCTGCCATCCTATCTCAAAGCCAGCACGAGATAAACTAGAAACTGCAATACTAGACGAATTTAACGCTGTCGTTCAGTTTAACGAGCAAGCGCCTCAATAAGAGCAGCATTTTCAACCTTAGATTTAATAGCAATCCTATAAAAGCTATCATTTAAACCCTCAAAATTTCCGCATCTTCTAATTTGGATACCCTCATTCATAAGTTTATTATATATGTTTGTATCTGATTTAAATAAAATGAAATTAGCCTCGCTATCAAAAACCGTACAACCAATTTTAATTAGAGCGTCCATTAGTTTTGGGCGCTCTTCGTTTATTATACTGATGTTTTGTGATATATGGCCTTCTGAGCTTAAAGCGGCAACCCCAGCCATTTGAGCAACGGTTGAAACATTCCAAGGTTGTGTCATTTCAGAAATTCGCTCTAATAATTGGCTATCTGAACTAATGCCATATCCAAGCCTTACCCCAGCAAGACCATAGCTTTTGGTAAATGCCTTTAATATAAAAAGCTTTTTATTAGTTTCGATTAAAGAGATTAGTGAGTTTTCTTCTTTGCCTGTCAAATCCATAAAGCATTCATCAACAAAAAGCGAAACATTATTCTCAAGGCAGCAAGAGGAGATATTCTCCATCAAAACCTTGCTATAAAGACGAGATGTTGGATTGTTTGGATTACATATAACTACTAAATCAATAGACTTATCAATCTTGCTTAATAAGTCTATAGTTAAATTAAAGTTGGTTTCTTCTTTAAGCATGTAGCTTTCACAAACACAACCAACAGAAAAAAGAGCATCCTTATATTCTGAAAAGGTTGGGGAAACAATTAAAGCCCTTCGTGGTTTTATTGCAGCAGCGAAATTAAAAATTAGCTCAGCTGCACCAGAAGAGCATATTATATAGTCAGAAGGAATTGAGTGCTTTTTTGAAATTGCTGTCCTAAGCTCACGACAATAAGGGTCTGGATAGGCAGATATATAGTCAGCAGACTTTCTTATTGCAGTTTTAACAAGCTCTGGAGTGCCTAGAGGGGAGATATTGGCAGAAAAATCATACATTATTGGTGTACTATAGATATCTCCGCCATGTGGGTTCTTAGCTCTAATTAACATGTGAAAATGCTCCGTTCTTTGAAAAGTTTCAAAATTTTATAGTATAATTGGTATAGAGAATAATAGCATTAGCAGCATGGAACTAAGGTACATTATTCTATTTGTTAGAAGTATATCATCAACACGAATTTCCCTAAGCTTATTTCCGATGCTCTGCTTTTTGAAAAGCACTTCACCATAATAAGCATCCCCTAGAAGCTCTATTCCTAAAGCGCCAGCAACAACTGATTCAGTTTGCCCAGCATTAGGACTTGAATGTTTATTTCTATCTCTAAAAAAAACTGATATAGCATTTTTTGCATTAAACCCCAACAAAAATGATGCCCAAATCATTAGTATAGCAGAAATTCTTGCAGGGATAAAGTTGACAACATCGTCAAGCTTTGCTGCACATCTGCCAAAAAGAATGTACTTCTCATTTTTATAGCCTACCATTGAATCCATAGTGTTGATTGCTTTGTATATAAATCCACCAGCTGGACCGAAAAATAGGCAGTAAATTAAAGGCGCAACCACACCGTCAGTTGTGTTTTCTGCAATAGTTTCAACAGTTGCCTTAATAACAGCAGTTTTGCTAAGCTCTTTTGTATCTCTGCCGACTATCATAGACAAAGCAACTCTGCCTTGTTCTAATCCTTCTAGCTCTAATGCTTTTTTAACCTTCATGCTCTCTGTGTATAGGGATTTTGCAGCAATGATTTGCCAAAACATTATTATTGTTATTGCAAAGTTCAAAATACCATTTGTGAAGTATAGCATAAAAAAGGGAACAATTCCAGTGAAAAATAAAACATTAGCCACTAGAATTGCACCACTAATAAGTTCATTTTTAATAGTTTTTCTAATTAGTTTTTCTGATTTTGAAATTAACTTTCCTATAAATACAATTGGATGGGGGAATGAATGAGGATCGCCAATAATGGCATCAATAACAAAAGCTATTAAGATAGCATAAATTCTATATTCCATATTTAACTACCCAAATGGTTTGTAGCTTTCAATGTTAACATCATCAAAAGTCGCCATATTTCTATAAACTGAATTTGCCATGTCTAATAGAGGCATAAGTGCAACTGCTCCAGTTCCTTCTCCTAGAGCCATGCTTAAATTAAGTGGTGGAGTAATATCAAGCTTATCTGCGACAAATTTAGCGCCTTTTTCCCCTGAAATATGGGAAGCAAAGAAATAATCTCTTACATTACAATCAAACATTGTCGCAAGCAAAGCGGCAGTCGAAGATATAAATCCATCTATAATAATAGGCATTGAATATATCATTCCTCCAAGAAAGACACCACAAATTGCAGCAATATCAAATCCACCAACTTTAGAAAGTATATCTATTGGATCACTTTTATTAGGCTTGTGAAGTTTCATTGCCTTGTTAATAACCTCAGCTTTTCTGGCGATTCCCTCTTTAGAAAGTCCAGCTCCTTTGCCAGCTACTAAACTAGCATCTAGTTCAAATATAGCTGTTACAATAGCGCTAGTAGTTGTGGTGTTGCCAATTCCCATCTCTCCTGTTGCTACAATGCCATATCCCTCTTCTTTTAATAATCTCACAGCCTCAATTCCCACTAAAATTGCATAGACAGCTTCATTTTTAGTCATGGCGTGTTCTTTAGCAAAATTTGCTGTTGAGTATCTTGTTTTTCTGTTTATTGTGCCTTCAACATCAACAGCCATTCCAACATCATAAACAACTATATCAGATTTAGCAACTCTCGCCATATAGCAAACCGAAGAACAGGAATTTATCATGTTTTTTGCGACAATAGCTGTAACTTCATTTCCAGATTGAGAAATATTCTCTTCAACAATGCCATTGTCTGCACAAAAAACAACAACAGCTTTTTTATCTATTACCGCATTATTTATAGCATATATTCTAGAGATATATTCCTCAAGAACTCCCATACCATTTAATGGTTTAGCAATGCTGTTCCACCTTTGTTTTCCTTCTTTGATTTTCTCTTTATCTAAGTGATAGATCTTGCTTAAAAAGCCTTTAAGAATATCACTATAGTCTATATTTTTATTATATAACATTAAACACCTCAAAAATTATAAATACATGCATTAGATATTGTATCATATAAAAAGTTGAAAATCAATAATACCTTGGTATGACAAAAGAAAAAGTCGCCCAAATTGAGCGACTTTTCTACAATTTAATTAGATTGTTGGGTTTGCAATGATGTCTTCAACAACATCTCTAAAATGAAGAACAGAAACCTCGAATTTGTTAAGTGTGGTGCAAATCTTCTCAACATAAGATTTATCAGAGCTTATGTCATCAAGAACAACCACCTCAGAGTTACATTCGCATGCAATTCCAAAAGAGGTATATGTAGCTTCTTCTAGTTGTTTTTCGCCATTACAAATTAAGTTGTAACTTGCGAAAGCGGCAGCAATATTTTCGTTGTGCTTCATGATCATTCTCCTTTTATTTTTTAGCTTGCTTTGCTGTGATTTAAGTATATCAAATAAAAATAAATAAAGCTATGTAAAAAATATGGTAATAAATAACACAATTTGACAAAATAAATCATTATTTCCTTTAATATTAAACATGACTAATGTTGAATAATCATAATGCACCATAACTTGACAAAAATTTAGCATTTTAGTGTGAATATCTCTAAGGAAGATAAAAAACAGATAAAAATATCTCTTAAAGTTTGTGCAAAATATTATTGTTAAAAAATCAGTTTTTATTAACTAAAGTGAGAATTTTATAGTTTTTAACTTCTTTCTCAACAAATTATTAACCCTTTTAAACGAATAGGCAAGATTTTTAACAGCCTAAATTATTTAAGAAAATTAAAATAAAGATTTAACTATCCATAGATTTAGTAGTTATGACAAAATAAATTGCTTTAATTATCTAAAATATTCTCGACAAAATAAATGATAGTATTGTTTTTTTTATAAATGGGTGATATAATTAAGCAGTATAATTTTTCGGACTAATAATGTAGAATGGTTATAATCCAAATAGGAAAGGAAAAATGACATGAAAGAGGCACTAGATAGGATAAAGCAAGAATCAGGAGAGATACTTTTAGTAACTGATAGGGCAGAGCTTGAAAAGCTAAGGGTTAAATATCTTGGCAAAAAGGGCGAGCTTAGTAATATATTAAAAGGCATGGGCAAGCTTTCCCCAGAAGAAAGAAAAGAAGTTGGGCAAATTGCTAATGTTGTTAGAGAGTATTTAGAAGAAGTTATTGCTAAAAAAGATACAGAGCTAGAGGAGCTTGAGCTTGAGAAAAGATTAGTTGATGAGGTTATAGATGTTACTATTCCTGGAACTAAGCCTGTTTTTGGAGGACGTCATCCGTTTAGCATAGTTTTAGATGAGCTTAAAGAGATATTTTTGGGAATGGGATTTAGTGTTGCAGAAGGCCCAGAAGTTGAAACAGACTACTACAACTTTGAGGCTTTAAACATACCTAAAAACCATCCTGCAAGAGATACACAAGATACATTTTACATTTCAGATAATATCGTTTTAAGAACGCAAACTTCCCCAGTACAGATTAGAACAATGGAAAATCAAAAACCTCCAATCAGAATTATTGCTCCTGGCAAGGTTTATCGTTCTGATGAGATTGATGCAACACATTCCCCTGTATTCCACCAAGTTGAGGGATTGGTTGTCGATAAAGGCATTAGTATGTCTGATTTAAAAGGGACTTTAGATACTTTTGCAAAGAGATTATATGGCGAAGATACTGTAACACGCTTTAGACCACACCACTTCCCATTCACAGAGCCTTCTGCTGAAATGGATATTATGTGCTTTAGCTGCCAAGGCGAGGGCTGCCGTGTTTGTAAGGGCGAGGGCTGGATTGAGATATTAGGAGCAGGAATGGTGCATCCTAAAGTTCTTGAGATTTGCGGAATTGACTCAAAAGAGTATAGCGGATTTGCATTCGGCTTAGGTCTTGATAGAGTCGTTATGCGCCGCTATAACATTGATGATTTACGTATGCTTTTTGAAAACGATCTTCGTTTCTTAAAGCAGTTTAATTAGGGAGGGAAATGCAGTATGAATTGTTCATTAAGATGGCTAAAGGAGTATGTTGATGTAAATGTTGCTCCAAGGCAGTTTTCTGAGGATTTAACAATGTCAGGCTCTAAGGTTGAGGGCTATGTAATAGAGGGAAGCGAGATTGAGAATGTAGTTGTTGGAGAGATTGTTGATATTAAGCCTCATCCAAATGCTGATTCTCTTGTTATCTGCTCTTTAAATCTTGGTAAGGCTGAAAATGTTACTATTGTAACAGGGGCAAAGAATGTAAAAGTTGGCGATATAGTGCCTGTTGCGCTTGATGGCGCAAAGCTTCCAGGAGGCAAAGAAATTAAATCTGCTCCGCTAAGAGGCGAGATGAGCTATGGAATGCTTTGCTCTCTTTCTGAGCTAGGTCTTGCTATTGGAGATTTCCCATATGCTGAGGAAGATGGTATCTTCATTTTAAACGAAGAATACAAGCTGGGCGATGATATTAGGGAAGTTATTGGTCTTAACGATACAGTTTATGAGTTTGAGATAACTTCAAACCGTCCTGATTGTTTAAGCATTTTAGGGCTTGCTAGAGAAACAGCTGCAACTTATGGAAAATCTTTCAAGCCACACACACCTGTTGTAAAAGGCGATGAGGGCGACATCAACGAGATTTTAAAAGTTACTATAGAGAATAGAGAGCTATGCCCTAGATATATGGCTAAGATGGTTAAGAACATCAAGGTTGCTCCATCTCCAAGATGGATGAGGGAGAGGCTTCGTGCTTGTGGCGTTCGCCCAATTAACAACATCGTTGATATAACTAACTATGTAATGCTTGAATATGGACAACCACTTCATGCATTTGATAGTCGTTTTGTTCGTGGCAACGAGATAATTGTTAGAAATGCAGTTAAAGATGAAACTATCAAAACTCTTGATGGTGTTGATAGAAACTTAACAGAAGACATGCTTGTTATTGCAGATAAAGAGAGAGCAACAGCAGTTGCTGGCGTTATGGGCGGAGAGTATTCTTCAATTGTAGATGATACAAACACTATCATTTTTGAGTCTGCTAACTTTTTGGGAAGCTCTGTTCGTGTAACAGCTAAAAAGCTTGGAATGAGAACAGAAAGCTCCGCTAAATTTGAAAAAGGTTTAGATCCACAAAACTGCGAAAATGCAATTAACAGAGCTTGTGAGCTAATTGAAATGTTAGGGGCAGGCGAGGTTGTTGGTGGAACAATTGATGTAAACTACGCAGATAATTCTGAAAAGCTAATTGAGCTTGACCATGAATGGATAAATAACTTTATTGGCATTTCGCTAACAAAAGAAGAAATGGCTAGCATATTAGAACGCATAGGTTGCGAAGTTAATGGCAATATGGTTAAAATCCCGAGCTTTAGAGCAGATTTAAATCATAGGGCAGATTTATCAGAGGAAATTGCTCGTTTTTATGGCTATAACAAAATCCCAACGACACCACTAAGAGGTGCTAGCGAAGGCGGTTACACCAAAGAACAGCTTAACTCACGCCTTGTTACTGATACTTTAGTGTCTGCTGGTTTATATGAGATAAGCACTTTCACATTCATCTCTCCAAAATATTATGATAAGATTAGGCTTTCTCAAGATAGCGAGCTTAGAAATTCTGTTGTAATAACAAATCCACTAGGCGAAGACACTAGCATTATGAGAACAACTGCTATTCCTTCTATGCTTGAGGTTGTTGCTAGAAACATAAACAATAATAACAAATCTGCTAGATTTTTTGAAATTGCAAAGGAGTTCCATCCAACTGCTTCTGCTGAAACTCTTCCAAATGAGGAGTTTGTTGTAACACTAGGCATGTATGGTGAGGGAACTGATTTCTATGTGATTAAGGGTGTAGTTGAGAGAGTATTAGAAGTGTTTGGTGTTAAGAAGTTTGCAGTAAATGCTGTTAAGAATAACCCAACTTATCATCCAGGCAGAACAGCAGAGATATTAGTTGATGGAGAAGTTGTAGCGTTAATTGGCGAAATCCATCCGTTAACTGCTAAAAACTACGACATAGAAACTGCAGTTTATGCTGGCGAAATTAGAATGAACAAGCTGTTTAGTGTTGGAAACAGAGAAAAGGTATATAGACCTCTTCCAAAGTTCCCAGCAAGCACAAGAGATATTGCACTACTATGTAAAAAAGAGCTTGCAGTTTTAGATATTGAAAATGCAATTTCAAATGCTGGTGGAGAGCTAGTTGAGAAGATAGAGCTTTTTGATGTATATACAGGTGCACAAGTTGAGGCTGGGTTTAAGAGCGTTGCTTATGCTATTACATTTAGAGCAGCAGACAGAACTTTAGTCGATACAGAAGTGCAATCTGCAATGAACAATATACTAGAAAGCGTTAAGCAGCTTGGCTGTAACCTAAGAGGATAGCTGATGATAGCGTGTTATATAAAGGCTAATGATATCACATTAGCTCGCTTAAATTCTGCTTCTGCCCTGCAGGTGGTTAGAGAAATAGAAGCGATACTAGATAGCGAGATCGTTCCGTATTTAGATATTGATAAGATGTGGGATGCTATTCATTTTCTGCTAACTGGTGTATCTGCGACAGAACCAATACTAGATAATCTTTTTAGTGAGGCTGTTATAGGCGAGGATACTTTTAGAGAGGATGTTGAGGAGGACTTTATAGGTTTTTCAACAGCCGAAAGGGTGCATGAAATATCAGAAGCCCTCTCTAAGCTGAATTTGGAAGAGCTAAGGACGAAATTTTCAGCATCAAGCTTTAAAAAACATAAAATCTATCCTGAAATATGGAGCGATGGAAATGAAGTTGCTTTAGAGGAGTTGTTTAGCTCTTTAGAAGCGATGATAAGCTTTTATAAAGATGCTTCAAGAAACGAAAATAGTGTCTTAGTAACTATTTATTAAACTAAAAATCACAAACAAAAAATGTTGCCAAGTTCGGCAACATTTTTTGTTTGGATATTTATTTAGTATTTATCGCTTAGCTGATTATGATTATAGGTTGGTGTGTTAGAGTAAAGAGCGTTTTCATTATAAACTGCTTTTGGTGTATTGGCTCTACCAATCAGCTCAAATCTTGCTACTAAATCTCTCATCACATTTGCTTGACCAGAAAGCTCTTCGTTAGCTGCCGCACTTTCCTCAGCAGTCGCAGTATTTATAACAATAACAGAAGATATTTGCTCTGTACTTGCATTAATGGATTTAATAACCTCAGCTTGTTCAATTGAAGCTTCTGCTATTTGAGAAACAAAGCTGTTCATCTCATTAGTTATTTCTGTTACATTAGCAATTGAAGCAGAAGTATCGCTTGCAATTTTATTTCCGTTTTCAACAACAGCTAAAGTTTCCTCTATTAAAGAAGCAGTTTCTCTTGCTGAATCAGCAGATTTAGTTGCTAGGTTTCGAACTTCTTCAGCAACAACGGCAAATCCCTTACCAGCCGATCCTGCCCTTGCTGCCTCAACAGCTGCGTTTAGGGCTAGAATGTTTGTTTGGAATGCAATATCATCAATAGCCTTAATAATCTTGCTAATTTCATATGATTTATTGTTGATAGCATTCATAGAAGCAACCATTTCATTCATTTGTTGATTGCTGATGTCTAGCGCATTAGCTGCCTTAACAGTTGCTTCCTTAGCGCTTTTAGATTGGCTAGCAGTGTAGTTGATTTTATCAGAAATTCCCTCCATTGCAAGAGATAGGTTTTGTACAGAGGCTGCTTGTTCTGTTGCACCTTGAGCTAGGTTTTGAGCACTAGAAGCTACTTGATTTGCACCAAGTGAGATTTGTTCAGAAGAGCTATACACTTGTGATAGTGCATCATTAACAGAGGCAATCATCTTTTGCATTGAAGTCCTAACAATTGACCAGTTGCCAACATAAACACTCTCAGACTCTGGTGCTATTCTCCAGTTTCCATTTCCAGCCTCTCCAACAATATGTATAATGTCATTGCTAATGTTAGTTAGGCTAGATTTCATGTTAATAAATGACTCAGCTAATGATCCAATTTCGTCATTATGAAGCTTGTGTACATCAACATTAAAATTACCATTAGATATAGAGGAAGCTGCATTAACAACTTCTGTTAGTCTTTGTGTAATTTGTTTTTTAACAAAGGTTCTAACAAACATAATTGAAACTACTAACAAAATAAATCCAGCAACAATGCTAAAACCAATGTTCCTAACAATTATTGGTGTTACTTCGCTAATGCTAACTCCAGCAAAAAGAATACCAACAACTTTTCCGCTATCATCTTTGTAAGGGATGTATGATGTTAAATGAGGCATACCTAGAATCTCAGCTTCGCCTGTGTAAGTTTTGCCTTGTGTTAAAACGATATCAGCTATGTTTTGATCTAATGTTGTTCCGACAGCTCTTTCGCCATTATTGACTATAGTTGTATATTTTCTCATATTACCTTCGAAAATAGTAAACTGCATTCCAGTATCTTGGTTCAGCTTATCTAACATATCTGTGATATCATTTGAAAAAATATCGCCATAATGAGAGAGTTCTGTTGCAAGAACATTTGTTCCTATTACAGCTTGTTCTGTATATATGTCGTGTAAATCTGATGAGGTTTCTGTCGAATGCAGAGCGCTTAAGATAAGAATAGTTAGAACAATTACCATTGTCATAATAGTATTAATTTTTGTTGAAATAGTCCTGTTGTTTAGTAACTTCATTGCTTTTTCCTCACTTATAATTATAAATTTGTTATTCGCAGAATAATATGTGAATAAACTATTG
>CAYJEV010000003.1:0-11395 GCA_964369265.1 uncultured Oscillospiraceae bacterium | reverse complement strand
CATTATAACAAATTATTGCAATAATTTCAAGTATTTCAGACAAAATAGTTAAAAAATTACAATTGTGCAGTTTGTCGATAGTTGTAATAACAAATTTTAATGTAAATATAGGGCTACAAGCTTGAGTAAGCTTATAACCCTATATACTAGTCTTCAAATGGAACAATATTTCCATCTACTATTTTTATAATTCTATCTGCATTTTTTGCAATTTGTGTGTCATGTGTAATCATAACAATTGTATTACCAAGCTTGTGTAGATCTTTAAAGAGTGTCATAACCTCCGCGCCTGTCTTAGAGTCAAGCGCACCAGTTGGCTCATCGGCTAGTAGTAGCGCTGGAGAGCCTACTAAGGCTCTAGCAATTGCAACTCTCTGTTGTTGTCCTCCTGAAAGCTCGGAAGGTCTGTGCCCAACTCTTTCGCCAAGCCCTAAAAGCTCAATTGTTGGCTTTGCAAGCTCGACAGCATCATTATATGAAAAGCCCCTTGCTGTTAGTGGCATTATAATATTTTGTAGCGCAGAGTAGGTTGGGATGAGCTGGTATCGCTGAAAGATAAAACCGATTTTATCGTTTCTGATTTGAGTTAGCTGTTCGCCTTTTTTATCATGAACAGAAACTCCATCTATATAATATTCGCCACTATCCCAAATATCCATGCAACCTATAATATTCATAAGAGTTGATTTTCCTGAACCAGAAGGTCCTAGTATTGCAACAAATTCGCCCCTATTTACAGACAAGCTAACAGATTTTAAAACAGTTAGCTCATCATCGCCTGTCTTATATTTTTTGACTATATCTTTTAAATCAATTATAGTATCCATTCATATTACCCAAGCACATTAACTGCTGTTATTGTGTCCTCTCCATTGAATGTTATTGTTACATACATTTCTTCAGTTATTTGTGAGAAGGTCATCTCAGTTCCAAACTGCGTAACAGGTGTTCCAACTGGGATGGTATAGTCTACTGTTTCTCCAGTTAACTCCACTATTTCAGAATAGTCAGTGCCTTCACCCATCATAGCGTTTCCTTCCATCATTCCGCCACCAGATGGACGTGTGCCACCACCTTCACCTTCTGGTCTGCTGATGTCTTCTGGCATCTCACCATTAGTAGGTCTGCTGGTTGCACCCCCTTCTGTACTCGCAGAAGCATCTGGCATTTGAGCAGACATTGCATCTCTGTCAAGGTTTCCAATCTCAACAGTAATAGAGTTACCAAAAACCTCTGTTACTTGACCAGTCACTTGCTTTCTCTCTGCCATATCGCCTTCAGCACCCTCAGGTCTGCTCGCTCCTTCAGGTTTGCTCATGCCAGAAGCTCCAGCAGGACGAGTTTCTGGAGGAGTTGAGCTAGTTTCTGCCACTGCCTCTGATGATGGAGCAGGGGAGGTTGTGTCGCTACTAACACCACCATCAGCACTGCAAGCAGTTAGCATTAGGGATGTTGCTATAATTGTTGTTATTATATATTTTTTCATTTTGTTAACTCCTAAAATTGTTTTTTTAAATACAGTTTAATTATTCATTGTTTAAAGCTTGGATAGGAACAAGATTTGAAGCCTTAAATGCTGGATAGAAACCGAAAGTTGTTCCAGTGAATACTGCGAAAGCAAATGCTAGTATAACAGATTCAGCAGTCATAACAACTGTCATGTCTGTATATTGCATTAGCGGCATTATAGCGAAGCTTAAAAGCACACCAATTGCACCACCAATAAATCCAATCATAGCTGCTTCAAATAAGAATAACAGCAGAATATCGCCTTTTTTAGTGCCGATAGCCTTTAAAACACCAATCTCACGAGTTCTCTCTTTAACAGAAACGAAAAGTACATTCATTATTCCAATACCACCAACGATAAATACAATAGCAGCGACTGCTAGTAGTAGTGTAGAAAGAGTATTTGCAGAATCAGTTGCTGCGTCCATTGTTGCGCCAGCATCTTCAATAGTGAAGGAGCTGTCTGGGTTTGACTGTGTAAGCACTAAGTTTACATTTTCAATAACAGTTGGCACGCTGTCAACATCGCTAGCTAGTAGTGAGATTTTAGGTGCTGTATCTCTGCTTAATAAGTATTTTTCTGCAGTTGAATATGGCATAAAAATAGTGTTATCAGGGCTAATTCCAGAAGTTACACTTCCCATTTGGGAAAGAACGCCATTTACAATATAGCTTCGACCATCAATCTCAACTGTGCTATCATAAGCTAGATATGATGAGCCAAATAGCTCTAGTGCAACATCATAACCAAGCACAACTGACTTAGTGACATTTTCAACTTCATCTTCTGTTATGAAACTGCCTATTTCGACATTTAAGTTAGAGATTTGTTGATAACTGCTTTCGGTTGCAACAATATCATAGGTTATCGCTTCATCTAAATTTTCGCTAATAACACTGCTCTCCGTTTCAGCAAATAATGCTCCAGCTGAAATATCAGGAACAAAGAAGAGAACATCTTCTAAATCTTCTTGCTCTAATGCTGTGCTTTCTGGCATCATAGTGCTTCTCGTTGCACCGCCACCACCACTGCTTCTAGTTGAGCCGCCACCACCGCCTCCACCTCCACCAGAAGGCATTGGCATACCGTCCATCATTGGCATACCGCCCATCATGCTGGTGTTTTCAGAGGCAGTAACAGTTATTGTGCCAGCATTTAGGTTTTTGAATTGATCGGCAACATCTTGCTTTCCTCCCTCGCCAATTGCAATTACCATTACAATTGTTGCAGCACCAACAATAACGCCAAGCGAAGTTAGAAAGACCTTGAATTTATTTTGCTTTATATTTATAAATACTAAGCGAAGGATTTCACTAATTCGCATTCATATTCACCGCACTTTCAATTAGAACAATATCCCCTTCATTGATGCCTTCTGTGATTTCAACTGTGAATCCATCGGAGAAACCAGTCTTGACAGGAACTTGTGAGATACTACCATCTTCTGCCTTAACCTTTACATATTGTGCTCCATCTTCGTTGATAATGCATTTGTTTGAGATAGCTATAACATCTTTGATTTGCTTTTGGATGAAAGTAACTTCTGCTGTCATGCCATTATATACAACCGTCTCTGGGAAATTTGTTAAATCGCAAGCAATGCTAACAGAATAGTTTACAGAGCTTTGCATAGATCCAGAAGGGGAGATTGAAATGCTGTCAACCACAGCTGGGATTGTGATGTCATCATAAGCATCAAAAAGAATGTTGGCATCCATACCGATTTCTATATCAGCAATATCTTCTTGAGCAATGCTAACAATAATATTAACAACCTCTTTTTCTGCAATTGTTATAATAGCTGAATTAGCATTAAGATCATCGCCTTCCTCAGCAATAGTCATCACATAACCGCTAATAGGAGCAAGGATAATGCCATCTTCTGAAACCTCGTCTAAAGCTGCAATGTCATTTTGTAGTTCTGCAACTTTTTGTTGAGCTGATAGAATAGAGCTGTTAGATTTGCTTAAATCATTTTGATAGCTGCTTTCAGCAACACTGTGATTATATACATTAGAATCATAGTCTGCCTCAATTTCAAGCATTTGCAAGTCCATTGTAGATTGATATGTTTCAAGCTCAAGATACTTTGCATCTAAATCGTCTTCAATATCATCCATTTTGCTATCTATATCATCATAGTCTTGGCCAGCTGCATCTTCTGCATTGTCTAGTTCATCTTCTTTTTTATCTAGTTCTTCATATAGTTTCTCTAGGTCATTTTCTAGCTCGTCAATGTCATGCTCATACTCTGGGTGATCGCATTCATCAGAGCTATCATTGCTCTCTGGTTCCTCGTTAGAAGTATCTTCAGTGTTTGTGTCTTCAGTTGGTTCAGCGCTGTTGTCAGCGTTTTCGTCGGCAGTTGTTTCAGAAACGTCTTCGCTTATTTCACTAACTAGAAAAGCATCATTTACAGCTGAAGTTTTTGAATTGTTAGTAGGGCAGTTTTCAGCGTGTTCAAGCTGAGCTTCAAGATCTGCAATTTCTGCTTTTAGCTCATCAATCTCATCTTCGATGTCATCAATATCGTCTTCATCAGGGCCTTCGTCCTTTTGATCATCAAGCTCGCTCCACTCATCTCTTAGAGAATCAATTTCATTTTGGATTTTATCATAACCTGCTTGAAGCTCTTCAATGCTAAGTTCATATAGAGCCTCTGCATTTTCTCCATTATAAACAGCTTCATTGTAAGACATTTGAGCGTCTATGCTTTGAGAGTCAGCATCTAAATAAGCATTTTGCAGATCAATCTGAGCATTTTGAAGCTCAAGCATTAGCTCGTTATAAGTAAGCTCAAACTCTTCAAGGCTTATCTTTGCAACAGGCGTTCCTTCTTCGACATACTGTCCAGCCTTTACTAAAGCCTCCTCTATAACAGTTTCAAACTCTAAGTTCACAGAGCTATCATTCATGCTAGCAGAGCCTTCTTCTGTTACACCAACAACTATATTACCAATTTCTGCAACTTCTTCTTTATATTGATTGGCAACGATTGCATCAGCATCTGCCGCACCAGTTGTTAGGCTTGGATAAATGAATATACCTGCAACCAAAATTGCTGTCACACCAGCAGACAAAAACAAAGTTTTCTTTGTGATAAGCTTTTCTTTTAAACTCGATAAATTACTCATAATAGAACTCCTTTATAATAATGTTTTTCACTTTCTATCTTTATTATAATGATGGGATTTGAGTTTTTTGTGATGTAAAACACAAATTCTCAAAATATTTTTGAGTTATTTTCATATTATTTTTTGAAAAAATTGACTATATTACACAAAGAAAAAAGAATAGTAGCCAAAAGGCTTGCTATTCTTTTTCTTTAGAGATATTTTATGAGTTCCAAAACTCGGAGAATTCTTACATAGGTTTTTCTTGGTTGATTGGAAGCCTAAACTCAAATAAAACGCCTTCATCAACATTCATGCAACCAAAGCTTCCAGAATGCTTTTGTATAATTGTTTTAACAATATGTAGACCTAAGCCGACATTGTTGCTTTCTGAACGTTGGCGAGCTTTATCGGCTCTATAGAAGCTTTCCCATAATTTTGGCATATCAGCATTTGGTATGCTTGGCGCTTCGTTTATAATGCTAAACACAACTTCGCTTTCAGATGAAACTAACTGAAGATATATTTCTTTGCCTTGTTCAGTATACTGAATAGCGTTTGTGATATAGTTTTTCATTGCTTGCTCAATATATTTCTCATCAAATTGAGCGAAAACATCAGACTCAATATCATATGTGAAATCAAAAGGCTCTAGCATTGGTGTCATCTTTGAGATTAATGCCAAAGTTGTATCAGAAATGCAGCTATCTTTAATATTCATTTGAGATAATCCGCTTTCAATTGAGGAGATATCAAGCATTGAGCTTACCATAGCACTAAGCTTTTCGGTTTCTTCTATAATTGTATCGCAATAGAAATCCTTATCAAGGCTATCTATATTGTATTTAAGGCTTTCAGCATAAATCTGCATTAGTGATAGTGGAGTTTTCATTTCATGCGAAACGTTGCCAACAAACTCTCGTCGCATTTCTTCAATCTGCTTTTGATAATCTATATCTAGCTTTAGCTTTTCGTTTGCAATGCTAAGCTCAGTAATTGTGTTTTCTAGCTGTGTCGACATAGAATTTATGCTTGTTGCAAGGCTAGAAAGCTCTTTTGAACTAAATTTATCACTAACTTTTGAACTAAAATCAAGGTTTGATAGGGAAGAAGCAACAGCCTCCATTTCTTTAATGGGCTTTGTTATAGATGATGAAATAAACGCTGAAATTATAATTCCTATAGTAACAACAATTAGAGAAATATAAAAGCTAGATTCAGAGAATACAGCGGCACTATCTTCAATAGATAGTAGCGGTAATGTTAGGATGAAAGTAGTGTCTATGTTGTCTAAAGTTATAGTTTCAATAAGCTCTAATCTTTCAGCACCACCACTGCCGCCGCTGCCATGGGGCGGCGCAAGAATGTTTCTTGCCATTACAGTAGCAACCGCATTATTCATGCTTCCATATTTATAATCAGGAGCTCTTTCTTTAATATCACGTTCAAAAGACGAATAAACTATCTGATCTTCGGAAAAAGCTATAAACTCAATATTATATCTATCTTCATAGCCTTTAGCGATAGTCTCTATGCTTTCACTTGTGCCATCAAAAGAATTTTCGAGCTTTGCCATTGCTTCTTCAACAGCGTCCATTTTATACTGCTTATAAAAATCAGAAGCAAAAAAGAAGTTAAATCCTATCTGGAACACCAATAGTAATGATACTAAAGCTACGAAAGATAAAAGTATTTTATTCTTAATAGATGTTTTAAACTTCAAATTTATATCCCACCCTATGCACAGTTTTTATATAAGTTGAGTTTTGCTTTAGTTTGGTTCTTAGCTGTTTGATATGTGTATCAACTGTTCTAACATCGCCTATAAAATCATATCCCCACACACCATTTAATAACTGCTCACGAGAGAAAATCATTGATTGGTTAGCCATCAAGAAGAAGAGGAGGTCAAATTCTCTTTTGGTAAGTTCCATCTCGACATCTTGATTAAACACAGTTCTTTTGAGCGAGTTGAGCCGAAGCTCACCTCTTTTCATTTCGTCAGAATAAGCCTTTCCTGTACGTTTAAGGATTGACTCAATTCTCGCCATCAAAATTGAAGGGGAAAAAGGCTTTCTTATATAGTCGTCTGCGCCATATTGAAACCCTTTAATTTGGTCATACTCCTCTCCTCTAGCTGTTAGCATAATAACAGGTGTAAGCGAGTGGCTTTTTCTAATATCTGAAAGCACCGCAAACCCATCAGCCTTTGGCATCATAACATCAAGCAACACTAAATCAATTTCTGCGCTATGCAGATAAAACTTATCAAGAGCCTCCTCGCCATCAAATGCTTCAATTATATGAAAGTTATTTGAGGATAAAAAATCTTTTAACGCCCTAACCATCTTAGCTTCATCATCAGCAATAAGAAGGCATCTCTTATCTTTAAACATAATATTTACTCCTATTCTTGTCTTATTATAATTCTAATAAACTCTATATTTATTATTATAACCATAAATGTGATGAAAGTTTGATAAAAAGTGATGTATTTTAAAAACACTAGTCTTATGGCTTTTTAAATATCTTTTTTATTATTATAGTATATTAAAATAAAAAATAAGGTATAAAAAACTAAACTTACAATAAACTAATTACCACTATTGACCAATATATAACAATGTGATAGAATAATTTCAAGGTAATTTATATGTCCGTTTTGCTCTTTATGAATGTTAGCAGCAAAGTGTGAACAATTCTAAATACAATAATAGTAAATATATAGGAGGTAGAGATATGAAATGTCCATTTTGCGGTTATCATGACACAAGAGTTTTAGATACACGCTCATCTGAAGAAGGGGATAGAATACGTCGTCGTAGAGAATGTGGTGGTTGCCAAAAAAGATTTACTACATACGAAGTTATAGAAACTACTCCTCTAATTGTTGTGAAAAAAGATGGAAGCAGGGAAGCTTTCTCAACCGATAAGCTCCTTAGCAGCTTATTAAAGTCTTGTGAAAAACGACAAATACCACTATCAAGGCTTGAACAAGCAACGAACGAAATTGAAATAGCTTTAAGGAATAGCCTAAATGGAGAAATTTCAACAACAGAAATTGGCAATTTAGCCATGGATAAACTAAAGGATATAGATGAGGCAGCTTATGTTAGGTTCGCTTCTGTGTATAGAAAGTTTAAGGATATAAACAGCTTTATGGAAGAGCTAACGAAACTGGTTAATTCAAAAGAATAGTGCAAAAAATAACACCCCGAAAGGGGTGTTATTTTTGTAAGAGGTTGGTGATAGTAAATATCTTAAATATTAGTCATCATCTCTGTCGTCATCGTCGTCTTGATCATCATCACGATCGTCGTCATCATCTCTATCGTCGTCACGATCATCGTCATCGTCGTTATCGTCGTCCATGTCATCGTCGTTATCGTCATCCATATCATCCATATCGTCCATGTCGTCGTCGTTATCGACGTCCATATCGTCCATATCATCGTCGTTGTCGTCCATATCGTCTATGTCATCGTCGTTATCGTCGTCAATATCGTCCATATCATCGTCGTCGTAATCATCATCGTCATCGTCGTTATCATCGTCCACATCGGCCATATCATCATCATCGTCCATGTCAGTTTCGAACTTAAGAACTTCACCAGTAATAGCATCAATGTAGTATTCATACTTAACACCACTAGATACATACTCAACTTCATAGACCATCTTGCCATCATCAGAATCAAGGTCAACATCAAGATCTGTAACATCGCCGTTAGCGGATGTAGTTGCAGCAGCTATTGCAACATCGCCTGTGATGAATTTATTGTTTGGAGTTCCTGTTGATAGGATATCATCAAAATCATCATCCATGTCATCCATGTCATCATCAAGATCATCTTTATCTAAGTCCCAGTTGTAGATTGAGTTAAGCTCGGAGATGCTTCTGTTAGCAAGCTCGTTAGCATCATGAATTGGATTATTTTTAACTAGCTTTTCTACTAAAACAGCTTTACCTGTTGAAATGTTATTATTTGTAGCTAAATCTAAAGCTTCTTTAGAAGGGGAGGTTGCATTTTGAAGCATGATAGAAGGCTCAATGCCGCTGCTCTCTAGTATATTATCAATTTGATTAAGGATGTTTTGGTAATCGTTAGTGTCAGCATTGCCATCAATAGAAAGCAACATGGAGTTGTTTAATTCGTCCATATAGCCATTTAACACTAAAGAGCCGAAGATAGCGTTTAGTCCTGTTTCAAGATCAGCACCATCTAGATCCATATCATCAAGGATGTCTAGTGCATCTTCATTTATAGCTGTAACGCTTTGGATTTTGTTGTTCTTAGCAACATCTAGCTCTAAGCTAGGGTTTACATCAATGCCAATGCTCATAATAGGGGAGTTGTTATATG
Source organism: uncultured Oscillospiraceae bacterium (assembly GCA_964369265.1). GTDB lineage: Bacteria > Bacillota > Clostridia > Oscillospirales > Ruminococcaceae > DAMCAP01. The sequence goes on along the minus strand of CAYJEV010000003.1, from coordinate 2,408 downwards.
CATTAAATCCAAACATGCCTCCTCCGATTATTGCCACAGCAGCTGCAGCAGAAAGCATAGGCTTAAATAGGTTAGTTTTCTTAGGTGTTGTTGTAATACTCATAATTTTCTTATCCTTTCCAGTGTCCTTCACAGCACTTAGGATAGCATTAAGATTATCAGACTTTATAGTTGAGCTTATAGCTTCATTGATTTTGGATTCAAGTTCTTGATTATTCATAATAGTTATCCTCTCTTAGTATTTTTTTTAGTTTTGCCATAGCTCTATGGTATTTTGAGAGTACAGTTGAAAGTCCTAGTCCAAGGAACTCTGCTATCTCTCTATGTTTCATACCAGACATTGCGTGAAGAACAACAATTTGTCTACTATCATCAGGCAGTTGAGCGAGGGCGTTTTGCAGTATAATTTTATTTTCTGAATCTTTGCTAAATTCTTTTGTTGGAAACATTGAAACATTTTCTGACACATCTACAGGAGTAGAGCGAGAACCTTCTCTAATTTTCATTAGCGCTAAGTTTCTTGTTATTGTTAAGCACCAAGCAAGCGGTTTGCCTTGCGGTTTATATAAATGTGCTGAAGAATAGATTGTAATGAAAGCATCTTGAAGCACATCTTGAGAGTCGTCTGCGTTTTTAAGTATTGAGTATGCAAAACCGTATATTGATTTTTCATATATCTCATAGAGCTTGCTTAGAGCCTCCGAGTCTTTGTCTACTAAACGAGCAATTAAATTTTCGATTCGTTTAATATCGTTTTTGGGATCTTTATTATCTGTAAATGACGTCATGAATAGAAACATTATTTTCTCCTCTCACTTTAATAATGCATGGGAAGTGCATTTTATTGCATATATTTTTAAATTTTTTTGAAATATTTATTTTTTTATTATTTTGTATGATTTTGCTAGTATGTAATATATTCCGCCCATAGTTTGGAGCTGAAATAAGCTATAGTCTTTGAAGTTTATAGGAGATAGCCTGTTATTTAGCATGTCATGCTCATCACCTAAGTCATAATCACCGTGATACATATATCCATCAAACCTATTATCAAAAGCTTTATTTATTATATCTAGCTTCTTGTCCATATCAAATATCTCATAGAAGCCTGCAAGCTCTGAGCCAATGCAGTTTTGAAAATAGTTGACACTAAAATCAATGGTAATAACATTTTTGAATTTTAATTTTATATGTGTAAGTATATCTTGCTTGTCGTAATACTTAATATTAAATGTAGCTTTAGTTTTGATGAATTTTGGTTTAATATTAAGTTTTTCGAGCGAACCGTCATAGGTGTTTAAGATTAGTTTAGATTTCATTATTTGATTTTTACCTCTTTTAATTTTTAGTATATAAAAGACCGCACTACAAAGCAGTAATGCAGTCTTAACAGCTATATGAATAGCAATAGACTAACAGCCATAACAGCCATACCTGCGACTAAACCATAAATGCTTATATGCCCCTCGCCATACTTTCTTGCAGATGGCAGAAGTTCATCAAGGCTTATATATACCATAATTCCAGCGACAGAAGAAAAAATAAACCCAAACACAGCATCATTAAAAAACTGATAAAGCAAAGCATATCCGACTATTGCGCCTACTGGCTCTGAAAGCCCAGACAGCACAGACAGTTTAAATGCTTTTTTTCTATCTCCAGTTGCATAAAAAATAGGGACAGCAACCGCAATGCCTTCTGGTATGTTATGCAGCGCAATTGCAACAGCTATTGGTATGCCAAGGCTAGGGTCGGCAATAGCGGCAGTGAAAGTGGCGAGCCCTTCTGGGAAGTTATGTATCGCTAAAGCGAGGGCAGTAAAAACTCCCATTCTCATTAGCTCTGATTTGCTAGTGGTACGCCTTTGAAGGCATTCTTCATCGCCAGCTTCGCAAATCTCTTCAACAGTCCTAACTTCGTGAGGGTTTTGTTGTTCTGGGATAAATCTATCAATAAGCCCAATAACTAAAATACCAAAAAAGAAGCCACCAACAGTCGCCCAGCTTCCTAAAGGCTCTCCAAGATAAGAGGTTAGGGACTCATTTGCTGTTGGGAAAATTTGAACAAAAGAAACATAAAGCATAACTCCAGCTGAAAAACCAAGCGAGCCTGCAAGAAACTTTGTATTGGTTGTTTTTGTGAACATAGCCATTAGGCTACCAATCGCAGTCGACATTCCAGCAAAAAAAGTTAATGAAAAAGCAAATAATAAATTTGAAAATTCCATAAAGACACTCCTTTATTAAGCATAAAACAATACAATATAGTACCACTTAAATATAGTATATGCAAAATGCTTTAAAAGGTCAATAGCAAAAAAGGAATACAACAAAAAAAGACTGCTTAAACAGTCTTTTTAATGGAGCGGGTTACGAGGCTCGAACTCGCTACCTCCACCTTGGCAAGGT
>CAYJEV010000002.1:38964-66838 GCA_964369265.1 uncultured Oscillospiraceae bacterium | reverse complement strand
TTTTGAACTTGGAAAAGTAAATGCAATTATTTCGACAGATTCAGCAACCTCATATACCGAAATATATTTAAGCGATCTTGATAAAACGCTAAATAACCCTAATTTTAATATTCCTATTAGGCTTTACTTCTCTAAAGAGATTTCACCAGAATATGTTCCGATATTTAATATAATATCAGATATAACTGAAGTATCAGAGCTAACGACAATAATTTCAGAAAATGCAAATGAATATTATCCTGAAACAGAGTTATTAGACTTAATAAAGGAAAATATTGAATACGTTGCTGTTAGTATGATTGCTTTAATACTGATTGTGTTTTGGGGTGTATATAATCGCCAAAAGAAAGAAAAAGCACTCATTGTAGATGCTTACAATACTGATGCATTAACTGGGCTGTTATCAATGCATAAGTTTACAGAAAATTTAGAGGAAACTTTAAAGCATGCAAAACCAAATGAGTATGAAGTGATGTCGTTTGACATTGATATGTTCAAAACTATCAACACCTATTATGGTGATGAAAGAGGAACAGACACATTAAAAGCTATATCCGAAACACTAAGAAGAGTGTTTAAAGATAAAGAGGCATATATCGCAAGGAGAACGGCTGATCAGTTTGTTGTGCTTAGAAAAATTGATGATGGCGGCACAGCAAGAAGAATATATGAAAGGCATATACTTCCTAGCGTTAGAGAGGTTGTTGGCGAGAACTATGGATTTACAATGTCCTTTGGCGGTGTTGTAATAGATAATGTCGAAGAAAAGCCGACAACTATAATTGGTAAGGCAGATAGCGCAAGAGTTCAAGGCAAAAACAAGCACGAAACAACATTTACACTGTTTGATGATGCTATGAAAAAGCAGTATGAAAACAGAATAAAAGTTACTTTTAGCATGGATAAGGCTCTGCAAGATAGGGAATTCACAGTCGTTTACCAGCCAAAAGTAGACTTCAGCTCATTAAAAGTTTCTGGCGCAGAGGCTTTGGTTCGTTGGTTTCCAAAGACTGGAGGAACTATATTCCCAGATCAGTTCATTCCTGTGTTTGAGGAGAATGGATTTATCTCTCATCTCGATTTATATGTACTAGAGGAAGTGTGCATGTTTATAAAAGAGAATAAGAAAGAACTAAATCTGCCTAGAATATCTGTTAACTTATCGGCATTTACAATACTTGAAGATAAGGTAGTGGCTAAAATTTACAGTGTTGTTGAACAGTATAATTTGCATCCAAAAGATATAGAGCTAGAAATCACTGAAAGTGCAATTCTTGGCGATGAAACAAAATTCCTTTCTAAGGTTAAGAGATTAAAGGACTTAGGTTTTGTTATTTCTCTTGATGATTTTGGAACTGGCGTTTCTTCATTAAATAGGCTTAGCGCAATTGAGGCTGATATTCTAAAGCTAGATAAAGCTTTCTTTGATGTTAGCGACCAAACAGGGAAGAGCAATATGGTTGTAGCCGATGTAATTAAAATGGCAAAGAATCTAAACATGGCTGTTGTTGCAGAGGGCGTTGAAACTTGCGATCAAGCTAAATGGTTAAGATCTATTGATTGTGACTATGCTCAAGGATATTATTTTGCAAAACCAATGCCGAAGGCTGATTTTATGACCTTAATATCCGAAGATAAACCATATGAACTAAACTAATAGTTAATAAAATTGCTTGATATCTTTTGATATCAGGCAATTTTTTGTATTAAACTTGTTTTGTTTAACATATATTGTAAAAAGTCTTTACAGTTTTTAGAAAATTTGCTATACTATTTTATATAACCGGCTATTTGACTTTGAAACAAGGAGAGAATGTATGAATATAACAGGTGCGCTTTTGCTGTTTTTTGTGTTTGCTTTAATATATGTGCTAATAATTGAGGTTTTTACAATACTGTTTCGCCTAACAGGCTTGACCTATGATAAGGCACATTTCCAAGTTATATCAATGCTCACTAATAGCGGATTTACAACTCAAGATAGCGAAGCAATAACTTCCTCTAAAATAAGGAGAAAAATTGCAAAGCTAACAATTATTTTTGGCTATTTATTCACTGTTATTATAATGTCTAGTGTTGTAAATATCTTTTTATCGCTAAGCAATTCGGAGATAAGGGATATGTGGGGATCTGTTATAGTTATCGCTATAGCCTCCGCAATAATACTAATTTTGAAAAGCTCAAAAATGGTTAAGAAATTGCTAGACGATTTAATTCAAAAAATCGGAACGAAAATAATGTTTGGCAAAGATGCCAACCAAATAGTAATTTTAGATATTTATGATGATAATGTAATGGCTGAAATTAGTCTTTCTCAAATGCCGCAGCCTCTAGAAAATGTAATGTTAAGGCACTCTGGCCTAAAAGAACAATATAAAATTCAGCTAATACTTGTAAGAAGAAAAGGCGAAACAAAAAGCATATTAACTGGAGAAGAAATTTTAGATAAAGGCGATATAATTGTTGTGTTTGGCGATTATAAAAATATAAAAACGCTGTTTAATTCATAACTAAAATAATAAAAAGCTTTGGCAAGATTTTTTCCTTGCCAAAGCTTTTTTATAGGTCTATTTCATCAATAGAGTGATATATTGTTTTGCCGCTTTTTATAAGCATGTCTACTAGTTCTCTGCATCTGTTATGCTTGCCAAACTCTTTTATTGTTAAGATGATATAAGAAGCCTTCATGGCAGATTTAAAGGCATCATCTAAGGCATCATCTGAAATGTCTGTGAAGGCTTTTTGTGAAAAGACTTTTTCTGCAAGGGGAGAGGCGACAAAATAATCAACGTCATTTTCAAATAAAATTCCTGTATTAAAAGGAGTATTCTTTTTTTGAAGCAAACGATAGGTATTAGCGCCTGTTCCATTGCCCGATATGACGAATATCTCTGGCTTGCCAGTTGGTTTTGAAAGCTCGACACTGCCAAAAAGCATGTTGTAAGATCCAGAGCTTATGTCATAAAGTTCATTTATAATTTCGGCTTTGAATACATCTTCTGCTCTACCAAACCTTGTGATCCTATCTCCCTTGACACAAACAACTGTATCTGCAATTTTAGGAGCAAGGTCAATTTCATGCAGGCTCATAATAACTGTAATGTTCTTTTCTCTTGCCATATTTCTTAGTATGTCAAGCAGTTCTATTTTGTGGCGAATATCCAAAAAAGAGGTAGGCTCATCGAGGACTATAACCTCTGGTTGTTGGCAGATTGCTCTTGCAAGCATAATTCTTTGTTTTTGGCCATCACTAAGCTCGTTGAAATCCTTGTCTTTTAATTCTATGGCATGAACCTTATCTAGAGAATCATAAACTATCTCTTTATCCTCTTTTGTCAAGAGTCCAAAGCTATTTGTATATGGATATCTGCCAGCAGAAACAACTTCATAGCACGTCATTAGTTCCGGAGCAACTCTTTCAGTAAGAACAACTGATAGCTTTGTCGCAACTTCTTTGTTGCTAAGCTTACCAATATCTTGACTATCAATATATACAACTCCACCAAGGCTAGAAATATGTTTGGTTATGCTTTTTAGAATCGTTGATTTTCCAGAACCATTAGGGCCTATAAGGGTTAGTATTTCTCCTCTTTTAACCTCAATATTAATATCCTCGATCAAGACTTTGCCATTATGTCCAACAGATAGATTTTGGGTCTTAAAATAATGTATGTCTTTTTGCATCTTAAAGCAATGCCTCCTTAGCTTTCGGATTTTGAGCGCCTGTTAACCATCTGCCAAATAACAATTGGTGCGCCAAACACAGAGGTAACAGTTCCAATATTAAGCTCAACAGGGGAGAATATAGTTCTTGCGATTAGATCGCAGTATAAGCAAAATATTGCCCCGCACAGAAACACTGCTGGGATGATAACAATTGCTTTTGAGGTTTTGAATAAAAACTTTGTGATATGAGGCACAGCAATTCCAACAAAAGAGATTGGACCAGCAAAAGCTGTTACAGTGGCTGATAAAATGCTCGAAACAAATATCAAAAACATCCTAAACACCTTAATATCAATTCCCATGCTTCTTGCATAACCCTCGCCAAGCTGATAAGCGTTTATTGGCTTTGAAAAGCATATGACTAGCACTAGTGTAGATAAAATAATAAGACTAGCTAATATTAAGTCTTCCCAGCTTGCAGAAGAAAAGCTACCCATTGACCAGCTGACTAAGCTTGCTATTTCATTGTCCTCAGCAAAGACAATAAAGAAATCTGTGACAGCAGAGCAGATATAGCCTATCATTATTCCGATAACTAGCAGCATTGACATGCTTTTTGCTCTTTTGGAGAAAAGCAGTACAAAAGCCATAGATAATATAGAGCCTAAAAAGGACATGCCCACTAAGGCTAAGTTGTTTATATATCCAACATAGTTAGTTAGCACAAGCATAACGAAGGCAATGAACATCTTTGCTCCAGAAGAAATTCCAAGCACAAAAGGGCCAGCTATAGGGTTTCTAAAAAAAGCTTGGAGCAAATACCCAGATAAAGCAAGGCCACCGCCTAAAACAGCTGCCATTAAAAGGCGAGGCAATCTAATCTTAAAGATAATAGACTGCTCTGTTGAGCCTTGTTCTCCGCCAAAAAATATAATGTCAATAATTCTAGCTGGAGATATATCGACACTACCTAAGTTGATATTTAATACCACAGCAAACAGAAATAAAGCGATAAGCAGAGCGAAAATTATAAGAGTTCGCAGGTTAGAGGATGTCATATTCATAATTACTATTCTTTCAGCTCAAATAAATAAGTTAGGTTTTCTTCATCGCCGTTTAATAGACTGTACATATCGTAAATTACATCGCCAATTGTGCTCGTAACTTGGAAGAAGTCAGGAGTTGTACACCATACATTACCATTCTTTACTGCATCAAAATCAGCAAGCAAGCCATCAAGCTCGACAAACTCTGATATGTTAGCTGGCTCGCCTCCATGTGCCCATATATAAATAATATAATCAGCTTGTTTTCCAACGGTATAAAATTCTTCTGTTGTCATTTTAGTTGTGCCTGAGCTTTCTGGCTCGATATCGCTCATTAAATAGTCACCACCAGCTAAAGAATACATCTTAGCTATATAGTCGCCACCATTTCTAACAACGATTTCTCCGCTGCCATTTATATAGAAAATAATGCCCTGCTTGTCCACAGAAGGCTCAACAGTTTCTGGAATAGACTGAATAGTTTCCATTTGAGCATTAAAAACTTCATTAGCCTTGTCTTCCATATCATAGAGGGCGCCATAAAGCTTTACCCATTCAACTCTTGCTAATGGGTGAGTTTCTCTTGAAGAGAAATCTATGACTAAAGGAATATCAATCTCTTTAAGCTTCTCTATAATGGCTGGATTGCTTAAAATAACAGTGTTATATACAGCGAACTGTGGGTTATTGCTAGTAATTAGCTCATAATCAGGATCTTTATAGCTGCCAACGAAAGTCATCTCGCCGTTTTCTAGCTTTGCTTTAACTTCGTCAATATACCAACTATCTACATCATATGTTGACAAGCTAACCTTATCTGTTGCATCAATTGAGGAGATAAGCGACATTGCAGCAGTAGTGGCTAGCATGGAGTTATCAATAGGCATTATTAGGGGAGTGATGTCGTCTGGAAGGTTTTGGGGTAGGTCAGAGTTTTCAGGGATTGTAAGAAATTTTTGATTATCTTCAATAGAAATTAGCTTATATCCGCCCTTAAAGTAGTCAACAGAAAAAAGTTCTGCAAATTTAAGTTCCATTGAAGACTCTAAAACCATATCTTCAAAGTTTAAAGTTGAAGTCTCAGCGGTTTCAGTTATAGAGGATGAGCTTGCTTCCAAGCTTGAGGAAGAGCTACAAGCTGCTAAGGAAAGTATCATTGTAGATGCGAGAAAAACAGTTATTAAACGCTTAATCATAGATAAGAATCTCCTATATGTTTCTAATATAAAACCCTTATTCAATAAAGCTGAACAAGGGTTTTATATTAAATATAATTATTTAACGATAAATAAGATGGAATACTAACAAGTAGCTCCGCCAACCTCATGAAGCTTAGCATCAAGAATAGCTTGCTTTCTAGCTAAGATATCATCAGACAGGATCTCAGCATTAACATCCTCAAAGCCTAATCTTTCAATTGTATCAGAGAAACGCTCTCCTGTGATGCCCTTTTCTCTAAATAGAAGAATAGTCTTCTCAACAACGCTCATTGCTTCTTCTTCTGTTGCAAGGATTTTAGTTAGTGGTATGCCGTGAGCAACTTTCTTGCCCCAACGTCCGCCGATGTACACCTTAAAGCCAGGTGTTGCATCTTCGATAGCATCAAAGTGACACTTACCAACACAACGTCCGCAGTTGTTACATTCGTCGCTAATTTCAAGCATTCCATCAACAACCTTAGCGCACTTAATTGGACAGGCAGCTTCAACAGAACACACCTTACATCCGCTACAAGAATCCTCATCAAAGTTTGGCTTCATTTGGCCAATGATACCGATGTCATTTAAGTCAGGCTTAACACAGTTGTTTGGACATCCACCAACTGCGATTTTAAACTTATGTGGTAGAAGAACAGTGCTATAACCTTCAAAGAAAGTGTTGTGAATTTTCTCGGATAAATCAAAAGTATCGCATAGGCCATATTGGCAAGTTGTACCCTTACAAGCAACAACAGGACGAACCTTAGAGCCAGTACCGCCAGTTACTAAGTTAGCTTTGGAGATATAATCTCTAAACTTTTGGATGTTATCGTAGTGAATGCCTTGAACTTCAATTGTAAGTCTAGTTGTGAAAGTAACCATACCATTACCAAAAAGCTCAGCAGCCTCGCCGATTACTTTTTGTTGCTCTGCATTGATTTTGCCGTTAACAGTGATGATTCTACCAGAGAAAGTGTCTGTGCCTTTGTTACTTAGAAAACCTAATTTCTTAACTGCTTTTACGTCCTCAGGACTAATGGTTAATGCTGACATAATTAAATACCTCTCTTTTCTTTAAGACAATTTGTTTTTAATATTCATTTCTGAAAAAGCTGTACCAGCTTCAAGAACAACTGTATTGTTAAAGCCATAATGCTTTAAGCGATTTTGTGCCATGTAAGCACGTCTGCCCTTTGTGCAGATGATAAGTATTTTATCTTCTTTAGAACATAAATCGAAATTTTCATCAATGCTAGTTAGCTCAACAAATGGAATACCAACACCAGATGGCTTTAAGCTAACGTCAATAAGCTTGTAACCAGATATATCAAACTCGGCAAACTCGGCTGGGGAGATAGACTCTAAACTGCCATTCATTTTATTGATAAGCACATTGATTGTATGTGAAAGTGGATGGATTGCAGTTGAGAAAGGAGGTGCATAGGCAAAGTCTAAGTTTTGCATCTGCTCTATTGTTGCACGAAGCGAAATGCTAGTAACAACAATGTCAATAACCTTATCCACAGCATCTTTACCAACAGCTTGAGCACCAATTATTTTATTGTTGCTTTTATCAACAACAAGCTTGATTATGATACTGTCAGCGCCAGGGTAGTAATGAGCTTTATCGTCAATAATAACTGTTGCGCTAATTGCTTCTATACCAAGCTTTTTAGCAGCGGTTTCAGTTAGTCCTGTGCTTCCAACACTAATATCTCCAGGTAATTTTGCTATACCAGTGCCAAGTACACCCATATAGTTTTGATTTTTACCAACAATATTTTGAGCAAGCACACGTCCAGCAATGTTAGCAGTTGAACCCATAGGTGACCAAGCTTTATTGCTAGTTAATCTGTTTGAAACATAAGCGCAGTCGCCAACGGCATATATATCCTCAATATTTGTTTCAAGATTTGCGTTAGTTAAAATAACGCCTCTATCCATTTCAATGCCACTATCTTGAAGGAAGGAGGTGTTTGGGCGAATGCCCATCGCTAACACACAAGCATCAGCCTTAATAGCCCTCTTGCTTGTTAACACTTTCTCGACTTTATCTTCGCCAGCGATGCCTTCAAGCGCAACATTTGTCATAGCCATAACCCCAGCTTCAGCCATCTTTATTTCAAGATATTCTGATATTTCAGGGTCTAATATATTTGCAATAATATTTGGAGCAAAATCAATAACTGTAACCTTAATGCCTTGTGCATGGAGGTTTTCAGCAACTTCAAGCCCGATAAATCCAGCACCAACAACAACGGCTCTTTTTATTTCGCCGCTCTCAACTGCTTCACGCATTGATATAGCATCGTCTGGAGTTCTCATAACAAAGACATTTTTTAGGTTAGTGCCTTCCATATTTGGAACAACAGCACTAGCACCACTAGCAATAACTAGCTTGTCATAAGAATGAATAGTTTCCTCTCCTGTTGCAAGAGTAATAGATGTAACAGTTTTTGTTTTAGGGTCAACTTTAGTAACCTCTGTTTCTGTTATAACTTTTGCACCTGTTAAGTTTGAGAATGCTTCTGGAGTGTTTACAATTAGCTTGGATTTTTCCTTGATTATGTTACCAACATAGTAAGGCAGACCGCATCCAGCATAGGAAATGTCTTTGCCTTTAGTTAAGATAGTAACATCGATATTTCTATCTTCACGCTTTAATTTGGCAGCGACTTTTGTGCCTGAAGCAACGCCACCAATAACAAGAACCTTCATCTTGGTATCCTCCACAATATTATTTTTTCAATATTAACTTATACAATTATAACACTTGACAAACTTGATTAAAAGCGATATTATTTAATAAAAAACATCGGAAAAGCCGATAGATTGGCAAAATAAACAAATTATTATACATATTTAACTGGTGGTGCAAAAATGACAATAAAACATTTGAAAATTTTTCTAGAAGTTGCAAAAAATAAGAGTATGAGCAAGGCGGCAGAGAACATGCATTTTGCTCAGTCAACAATTAGCCAAACAATTAAGGAGCTTGAAATGCATTATGATACAATGCTTTTTGAGCGATTATCGAAAAGGCTATACATAACTGAAAGCGGAAAAAAGCTGGAGCTTCACGCAAAGATGGTAATCGCAGAGTTTGATAGCCTAGAGAATGCTATGGATCAAGAATCTAGCATAGAGCATATTAGGTTTGGTATCACAACAACCTGCGCTTCATTTCTTCTTTCTAGCTTATTAAACGATTTTCAGTTTGCTCTTCCAGAAGTTCATGTTGTTTCTTATATACACAACACACATATTATAGAAGAAAAACTTTTGCTAGGGGAGCTTGACATCGCATTGGTGGAAGGCGAGATATACTCAAGTGACCTAATAGTCACTCCAATTATTGATGATGAATTGGTTTTGGCGTTTAGCCCAAAGCATAAATTTGCTAATAAGGCTTCTTTTTCTTCCAAAGACTTGCAGGGCGAAGATTTTGTACTTAGAGAGGATGGCAGCGGAACAAAGCAGAAATTTGAAGATTACCTCACTAAAAACAATATTACAATTCATAAAAAAATAGAAGCGCCTTTCCCAGAAGTTATAAAGATGGCTCTAATTCATAATAACTGCCTAACCGTTATATCAGAAAAGCTAGTGTCTGAGGAAGTGAATAACGGCGAAATTTCTATACTAAGACTATCAGGGAATGAATGGAAAAGAAAGTTTTGTTTAGTTTATCATAAAGACAAACAGATAACTGCTTCGACTAAGCACTTAATTGAGCTTTTATCGGCTTATAATTAAAATTTCTTACAAAGCATCTTGTATACAAGCAAACTAAGGGTTTTTATATCAAAATAAGTTATTTATTGCTTTTATACTATTGATATTATAGATTAAAAAAGGTATAATATTTTATATTTACTCACTAATTAAATTTGAGTTTTGAAAGGACAAGTTATGAAAAGAGAACTAGAAAAAGTTTATGACCCAAAACAGGTTGAAGAAAAACTTTATAAAATATGGATGGAACAAGGATATTTTGGTGCAGATGTCGGCTCTGATAAGCCAGCATTCTCTATTGTCATGCCCCCACCAAATATCACAGGTCAGCTACATATGGGACACGCCCTAGACTGTACTTTCCAAGATATATTAACACGTTTTAATAGAATGGACGGAAAAGAAGCACTTTGGATTCCAGGAACAGACCATGCCTCTATCGCAACAGAAGCTAAAATTGTTCAAGCTTTGGCTGAGCAAGGTGTTAGCAAGTTTGATTTAGGAAGAGATGGGTTTTTAGAGAAGGCTTGGGAATGGAAAGAAACTTATGGTGGCAGAATTAACGCTCAACAAAAAAAGATGGGCATTTCTTGCGACTGGGACAGAGAATGCTTTACTATGGACGAGGACAGAAATAAGGCTGTAACTGAGTTTTTTAATAGACTATACGAAAAGGGATATATTTATAGAGGCGAGAGAATTATTAACTGGTGTCCTGATTGTATGACATCTATCTCTGATGCAGAAGTTGATTACAACAGCAAAGATGGATTCTTTTGGCATATTAAATATCCTTTAGCTGATGGTTCAGGTCATCTTGAAATTGCAACAACTCGCCCAGAAACAATGCTAGGCGATACAGGTGTTGCTGTTCATCCAGAAGATGAGAGATATGCTCATTTAATTGGTAAGACTATTATTGTTCCTCTAGTGAATAGAGAAGTGCCAATTGTTGCAGACACTTATGTTGAAAAAGACTTTGGTACTGGTTGCGTTAAAATGACACCAGCACACGATATGAATGACTTTGAAGTTGGTCAAAGACAAAATCTTGAAACTCTAAATGTAATGAACAAAGATGCTAGCATAAATGCAAATGGAGGCAAATATGCAGGTCTTGATAGATTTGAAGCTAGAAAAGCTATAGTCGAAGATTTAAAAGCGGGCGATTTCTTAATTAAAATTGAGCCTTATACTCATAATGTAGGCTGCTGCTCACGTTGTTCAACTGTTGTAGAGCCGCTAATTTCAACTCAATGGTTCTTAAAAATGTCTGAACTTGCTGCTCCTGCGATTAAGGCTGTTAGATCTGGTGAAGTTAAGTTTGTTCCTCAAAGATTTGATCAAACCTTCTTCCATTGGATGGAAAACATCAAAGACTGGTGTATTTCAAGGCAGTTATGGTGGGGACAAAGAATACCAGCATGGTACTGCCAAGAGTGTGGCGAGATAACTGTTGCGAGAGAAGCTGTGACTGCTTGTTGCAAATGTGGCTCTTCAAAAGTTAGACAAGACGAAGATACACTTGATACATGGTTCTCATCTGCTCTATGGCCTTTCTCCACAATGGGTTGGCCAGAAAATACAGCAGACATAAATAAATTCTTCCCAACGACTGTTCTAGTAACAGGCTATGATATCATTTTCTTCTGGGTATGTAGAATGGTGTTTGCATCTTTAGAGATGACAGGCAAAATTCCATTTGAAACAGTGTTTATACATGGTATTGTTCGTGATGCACAAGGCAGAAAAATGTCCAAGTCTTTAGGCAATGGTATAGATCCGCTTGAAGTAATTGAGCAGTATGGTGCTGATGCACTAAGACTTAGCTTAACTATGGGCGTTGCTTCTGGTGCTGATATGCGCTTTGGCGACGAGAAGATAAAGGTATGCAGAAACTTTGCTAACAAGCTTTGGAATGCAACTAGATTTATTCATATGAACATTGGCGATGAAGCTGTGCCGACTGGTCTTCCAGCAAACCTTGAAATAGAGGATAAGTGGATATTATCGACATTAAACTCCGTTATTAAGGAAGTTCGACACAACCTTGATGTGTATGAGCTTGGAATTGCTGTTGGTAAGATTTACGATTTTAGCTGGGATGTTTTCTGTGATTGGTATATTGAGCTTGCAAAGAGCCGACTAATGGGCGAAGACAGCGCTTCTGTTAAGCAGGTTTTAGTGTATGTGCTTGGAGAAATAATGAAGCTTCTTCATCCATTCATGCCGTTTATTACAGAAGAGCTTTGGAGTTCGCTTCCAAACAACGAAGGCAGCATAATGGTTTCTGATTATCCAGTTTATAAAGATGAGCTAAACTTCGATGCTGAAAAGAAATCCTTTGAAATAGTTATGGAAGCAATTAAGGCTATAAGAAATGCTAGAACTAACGCAAATGTACCTCCATCCAAAAAAGCGACTGTTCATGTCATCTCTGCTCATAAAGACTTGTTCCTATCTTCTGCGCCATTTATTCAAAAGCTTGCTTTTGCAAGCAATGTAACTGTTGAGGAAGAAGGATTTGATATTAAAGATGCTGTTCGTGTTGTAACTAGCGAAGCAACTATACTAATCCCTCTAAATGAGCTTATTGATAGGGATAAAGAGCTTGCAAGGCTAACAAAAGAGCTAGAAACATGCGAGAAGGATATTGCATTTGTGTCTGGAAAGCTAAATAATGCTGGATTTGTTGCAAAAGCTCCTGAAGCAGTTATTAAGGCTGAACAAGAAAAGCTTTTAAAAGCAACAGAGAGATACAACAAAGTTAAAGAGAGCCTAAAGGCACTTGGCGTATAGAAAAAATATTACTGCATCTTTCAATATAGGGGATGCAGTAAAAATTTTAATATGAATTTTGGAGGCTTTAAATGAATTACGAACAAGCTCTTGAATATATACACACTAGAAACAAGTTTGGTAAAAAAGCTGGTCTTGAAAATATAGCATTACTGCTTGAAAAAATGGGCAATCCTCATAAAAAATTAAAGTTTATTCATGTTGCAGGAACAAACGGAAAAGGCTCAACAACATCAATGATAGCTTCTGTACTTGAAAAAAGCGGTCTTAAAGTTGGAAAGTTTATTTCTCCATATGTAATTGAGTTTGGGGAGAGAGTGCAGGTTAATGGCGAGATGATCTCTCATGAGGAGCTTGTTGAGGTTGTTAGCTTCATAAAGCCTTTTGCTGAAGAGATGTCAGCAGAAGATAAAGCGCCTGTCGAATTTGAAATGGTAACCGCTATTGGGCTTGAATACTTTAGCAGAAAAAACTGCGATGTAGTTGTGTTAGAGGTTGGAATTGGCGGCACATATGACACAACAAATGTCATTGATCCGCCGCTTGTGTCTGTAATAACTAGCATAAGCTATGACCATGTTAATATTTTAGGTGATACCTTAGCCAAAATCGCTTCTGAAAAAGCTGGGATTATAAAAAATCCTAGCCCAGCAGTTTGCTATGTAAATCAGCCAGAAGAAGCTTTAGAGGTTGTTAAAAAAACTGCTAGCGATAATGGTTGCGATTTGAGGATAGGCGATACAACAAAGCTGCTCGTTAATAGCACTTCTTTAGAAGGAAGCGATATAATTTATAAAGACTTAGAAATACATATACCTTTATCAGGTTATCATCAAATAGAAAACTGCATAACAGTTGTTGAAACTTTGCTCTTACTAAAAGAAAGATATGGATACAACATTACTGATGAGAATATAATTAGCGGCATATCTTCTGTTCGCTTTCCTGCAAGAATGGAAATACTAAAAAGAGAACCTCTAGTAATTCTTGATGGCGCTCATAATCAGTCAGGCATAGAAACTGTGTATAACAACTTAAAACAACTGGGCGAGAGAAGATATAACTTAATTATAGGAATGCTTTCAGACAAGGACTTTTCCGAAAGCTTATATAGCTTATGTAGAGAGGCAAGGGAAGTATATACAGTTCGTCCTCCATCTCCGAGAGCAGTTGAGGCTGATGAGCTTGCTAGCATGCTAAGCGAAAAAGGCATAAAAGCGACTCCTTATGATGATCTTTCAAAAGCATATGGAACTTGCCTTGAAAATACTAGCAAAGAAGATGTGCTGATGATATGCGGTTCACTCTATCTTGCTGGAGATATAAGAGAAATAATAATTAACTGGGAGAAATAAATGCAAAAAGAGTTTAAAATAGTAAATGTTGGTGGCGATACTGGCTCAGAATCTTTTTTAGTAATGACAGAGAATAATGCTGTGTTAGTGGATAGTGGTTTTTTATATTGTGCTGATACTTTAGTTGAGAATATAAAAGCAGAGCTTGGCGATAGAAAGTTAGATTATTGCCTTTTGACTCATTCTCATTATGATCATATTTCAGGAGCTTATATAGTTAAAAAAGCGTTTAATGATACTGTGATAGTGGCAGATGAATATGCTGCTAGGGTGTTGTCAAAGCCATCAGTAATTAAGGTAGTTAACGATATGAACAAGGCAGCTGCTGATGAGAGAGGCGCTAAAAATGATGTCGAAATAGATGAATTTGTAATCGACTTGGCTGTTAAGGGCAAAGATGTTATCGAGCTTTCTGACTACTCATTAGAAGTAATTCACACACCAGGACACACAAAATGCTCAATCTCTTTTTACAGCAAAGAGTTGGACCTATATATTGCGAGCGAGAGCATTGGAGTATATGCGTTTGACAAAACTTGCAGCCCAGCTTGCCTTGTAAGCTATAAAGATTCTTTAAATTCTATTGAAAATCTAAAAGCAGTAAACCCAAAAACAGTTTTACTCCCTCATTATGGGACTTTAACAGGCAAAGACACAGAAGAATTTATTGCGAAGGCTGTTAGTTCAGCTAAGAAATTAAAAGAGATTATTTTGAATGCTCACAAAGAGGGAAAAGAGTATTCTGATATTTATAAGGTGTATGAAAATGAGTTTTACACTATAGGCCATCAAAAGGGACAGCCTAGAGCTGCATTTGAGCTTAATGCTTCATATATGATACCTATGGTGATAAGGGAGTGTTCCGAAGAGTAGGAGGAGCTATGACACAGCAACAAAGGCTAAATTATTTGCTTGATTACTTAATTAACGAAAGAGGCAACGACATTTCGGCTGAGGATTTTCCTGACAAAAGAAAACTGCTTAGAGCGCTTATGAATGTTAGGCATCCAAGCAGTATTTCAGAGGAATTCTTAGGAATACAAGACGAGTTCTTAACTGAAGAAAATAACTCAAGGCATTTAGTTTCTATTTTTGAGTTATCAGATTATAATAAAAACTGCAAAAATATTATATTATGGCAGGGCGATATCATAACTCTAAAGGTAGATGCTATTGTTAATGCTGCAAACGATGCTATGCTTGGGTGTTTTATTCCTAACCATGCTTGTATTGATAATGTAATTCATTCGGCGGCTGGCGTTCAGCTTAGGGAAGATTGCAACCAGTTTATGAAACTGCAAGGGCATAGAGAGAAGACAGGCGATGCAAAGATAACTAAAGCATATAATCTGCCTTGTAAGCATGTTATTCACACAGTCGGGCCAATTGTTGATGTTTTAAAAGACAAACACAAACAAGATTTAGCGAGTTGTTATGTTTCCTGCTTAGATTTAGCTATTAAGAATAGCCTAAAGTCGATTGCTTTTTGCTGCATATCAACAGGGGAGTTTAGGTTTCCAAATAAAGAGGCGGCAGAAATTGCTATTAAGACAGTTAAAGATTATTTAAGTAGCAATAACACAGACATTAAAGTTGTTTTTAATGTATTTAAGGATGTGGATTATGAATTATATAAACAATTACTCTAATGATATTGCCAAACTGCAAAATTTATTAAAAGAGGCTGATGCAATAATCATAGGAGCTGGAGCGGGCTTGTCAGCTTCTGCAGGGCTTGTGTATAGTGGAAAGCGATTTACTGATAATTTTGCTGATTTTATAGGGAAATATGGCTATTCAGATATGTATTCCGCTGCGTTTCAAAGATATTCTTCCGAGAGCGAGAAATGGGCTTATTTTAGTCGCCACATCATGTTAAATAGATTCACAAACTTAGGACATACCGTTTATGATGATCTCTTTAGTCTTGTTAAAGATAAGAACTATTTTGTCATAACAACAAATGTTGATCATCTTTTTCAAAGAACAGGCTTCGATAAAAGAAGATTATTCTATACCCAAGGCGATTATGGTTTGTGGCAATGCTCGCTTCCTTGTCATGATGAAACTTATGATAATGAAGATGTAGTTAGGGAGATGTATATTAAGCAACAAAACATGCTTGTCCCTGAAGAGCTTATACCAAAATGCCCAAAATGTGGGGCTAACATGTCGATGAACTTAAGGGCTGATCATACCTTTGTTGAGGATAGTGGCTGGCATCAAGCTTGCGATAGATATAACGCTTTTGTTGAGAGCAATAAGAATAAAAACCTCCTTTTGATAGAGCTTGGGGTTGGATTTAATACTCCTGGCATAATAAAATATAATTTTTGGAAAATGACACATAATTATCCTAACACTAATTATGCCATTATCAATGAGCAAATCAAAAGAATACCAGAAGAGATTATTGATAAATCTTTGTTGTTCCAAGAGGATATTAGTAAAGTTGTTAAAGATTTGGTTTAGTTGCAATTAAATATAGCTTTAATTGATGAGTGTAGTTACTTAGGTGGCTATACTCATTATTTTAATTTTCAAAAATATTTTTTGAGTGCAGTAAATTATGATGTTTAAAACACTTATAACATGAGCAAACTATATATAAAAAAGTGGAGGATAATGATTAAATATGAAAAGAAATAAAATTATAACAATGATGATAGTTGCTGCTGCATGTTCAGCAATGGTTTTAACAGGATGTACAACAGATGCTGGAGATGCTTCTTCGAGTGCACCAATAACAGATGACACTGTGTCTTCAACTGCGCCAATGCCTGAAACACCAGACATAAACAGCGAAATGCCAGCGCCTGACCTAATGGAAAAGTGGTATAATAAAACAGCGCCAGTTATGGATTCTGCTATGTATAGAGGCGTTGTCAGCGCTGTGACTGATACTGGAATAGTTGTTAAGCAGCTTGAAGGTACAAGCTATGGAGTTGCTGAAAAAACATTCAACTTTAATGATAGCACAAAGTATGGTAATGATGGAACGTTCAAAGAAGGCGACTATATCACAGCTTATTATGGCGCAGATATGACAGGCGAAGGAGTTGACCCAACTGTGGCTGTTGATGCCATCTATGTTGATATGCTGCCATCTGCTGATGAGATAACATTTATGGGAGAGGTTGAAACAGTTGGCGAGAATAGCATTACTCTAAAGAATACTGCTGGCGAAAGCTCAGTGTTTGAAATCTCTGATTTAACTAAGGCTAGAGTAACTTTAGGCGACTTAGTGGCTGGAGATAAGGTGTTTATACACTATACAACAGACGATAAAATAAATGAAGATGCAAAAGGCGTTGCAGTCGAGATTGCAAGAGCAGCAGAGTAATAATTATGGCAGATAGCTTAGTCTATCTGTCATTTTTTTATAATACCTCTAATATATTATATTAAATAAGAAGTTGGAGGTAGTTAAATGTTAGGTAGACGAAATAAAGGCAGTTTTTTAAAAGGGAAGACTAGAAGAAAAAGCAGAAGGAAGAGCTATATTAACACTAGAGAAGAAAGACTGCTTAGAATAACTTTTGTGCAAAGCATAGTATCGGTCTTTATTTTAGGAACAGTTGTCTTGCTTAATGGTTTTGGTATGATAGACGATGCCACAAACCAAGAGATATATAGTGTCATAAAGGGCGATTATACAAATGCTGAGTTGGTAATGGCAGTGTTTGAAGATATAGAAGAAAATGCAGTTATTGAGGATGTTATAAGTTTATATAGAGAGCCTGTAGATATTCCAAGAGATAGCATAACTAGCTTGCCTCCAGTACCATATCCGCCACAAAATAGCAGAGGAACAACAAGCGAGGACGAAACTTTACTGAATGAAGTTGATAATATGGATGATAAAGAGATAGATGACGAATTAGAGCTCGAGGATGACATTGAGGATTTTTTTGATGATGTAACTGTTTCTTTAGTTGGCTCAAATACTTCTTTGCTTGAAATGATAGTTGAGAGCTATGATGATATAGTGAGAGATGGAGTTTTAACTGATGAATTTGGCTTTCGCATTCATCCTATAACAAACAAAGCCGATTTTCACACAGGAATTGATATTGGTGCTAATATAGGAACACCAATAACTTCGCCTCTCTTTGGTGAAGTAAGCTACATTGGCTATAGCGAAGTTTACGGAAACTATATAGAGATTAAGCATTCAAATAATATCTATACATACTATGCGCATTGCGATGAGATTTTAGCTGATGTTGGTGATTTTGTCTTAGAAGGGGAAACTATTGCAACAATAGGGAATACTGGGCTTTCAACTGGACCGCATCTACATTTTGAAGTAATGGTAGAAAGCAGCTATATAGATCCTCAAACAATCTTTATGGAAGGAAAAGAGATTTGATGAAAAGCCTATCTGGAAGAATATCGGTTAGCTTTTGGTTTATTGCATTAATGGGCATATTAGTGTATAGTGGAAGTGAGGAAGTGTGGGCATTTGTGTTATCAATTTTAGTACATGAGGCTGGACATCTTGCAACTATTTATTTTTTAGGGTATAATATAAAAAAGATAAACATCAATACTAATGGAATACAGATAGATATAGTAAGAACAAGGGCTACACATATTAAAGAAATTTTAATCTCAGCTTCTGGAAGCTTCGCTGGACTTTTGTTTTCATTATTTGCTTATTTTGCTGGGCTGGAAAATTTATTTGCTATAAGCTTATTTTTGTCATTATTCAATCTAATACCGATTAGAGGGCTTGATGGAGGAAGCATTTTGCTTGAAATGCTAATAAATGCTAACCCAGTTAGAGGCGCAGAATACTTCGAAAATATATCAAAAATGGTATGTTTTGGTATGATTGTTATATCAGGAGCCTTATTTTTCCTAAATTCCAGCTTGTATATGTATGTTTTGCTTGCAACTTTTGCTGTTATAGCGATATATTTTTCAAAAACTAGCTAAATTTTTGATAATTCTATTGACAAACAATACAAATATAAAGTATAATTGTTATGCCGCTTGAAGAAGGCCGTTAAAGAGAGCATGCTCTCGCCTTCATGTCAGCGAGTTTATTAAAGAAAAGCAGGTGCAAAATGTACGCAATTATTAAGACAGGTGGAAAACAGTATCGTGTAAGCGAAGGCGATGTAATCTTCGTTGAGAAGGTAGGCGCTGAGGTTGATGCTGAAGTAAAGTTCGAAGTTATCGCAATTGGTAATGAAGAGGGTGTAACTGTTGGTACTCCAGTGGTTGAAGGCGCTAGCGTAACTGGTAAGGTTCTAAGAAACGCTAAGGCTAAGAAAATTACTGTATTCACTTACAGAGCAAAGAAAGATTCTAAGAGAAAAATGGGTCATAGACAACCATACTCTAAGATCGAAATTACAGCGATTAGCAAGTAATATAAATAGGTAACATTATTTATATCAATGAATTCAATTTTTATAATAAAGGTAGGTGGATATAAATGGCACATAAGAAAGGCGTCGGCTCAACTAAAAATGGTAGAGATTCCGAAAGTAAAAGACTTGGTGTAAAGAGAGCGGATGGACAGGTTGTACTAGCTGGTAACATCCTAGTTCGTCAAAGAGGCACACACATTCATCCAGGTGCAAACGTTGGTAGAGGTTCTGATGATACTCTATTTGCTTTAGTAGAGGGCAAGGTTGCATTCGAGAGAATGGGCAGAGATCGTAAGAAAGTATCTGTTTATCCTGTTGCTAACTAAGTTAATCTTTAAATCCCCAGCTTGCTGGGGATTTTTGTATGTTTAAGAAATGTATGTATGGACACAGGAGGTAGAAGATGTTTGTAGATAAGGCTAGAATAAAGATAGCTGCTGGAGATGGTGGTGCTGGTTGTGTTAGCTTTCATAGAGAAAAGTATGTTGCAGCTGGTGGACCTGATGGTGGCGATGGTGGCAAAGGTGGAGATGTTATCTTAGTAGTTGATACTCATCTTTCAACTCTGATTGACTTTAAATATAAATCAAAATATAATGCAAAGCCGGGCGATCCTGGCGGCAGAAAGAATTGTTCTGGAAGAAATGCGCAAGATTTAATAATTAAAGTACCAAAAGGAACTTTAGTTAGAGATGCTGAAACTGGAAGAGTAATTTGCGATATGTCCACAAACGAGCCTGTAGTTGTTGCTAAGGGCGGACGTGGTGGATGGGGAAACCAGCATTTTGCGACTCCAACAAGACAAATTCCACGTTTTGCAAAGCCAGGTCTTCCTGGCGAAAAGCTTGAAGTTACTTTAGAATTAAAGCTTCTTGCTGATGTTGGTTTAGTAGGATTTCCTAATGTTGGTAAATCAACCTTTATATCTGTTGTTAGTGAAGCAAAGCCAAAGATAGCAAATTATCACTTCACAACCCTAACGCCTGTATTAGGTGTGGTTAGAGTTGCTGAGGAGCAGAGCTTTGTAATGGCTGATATTCCTGGACTAATTGAAGGGGCAAGCGATGGTGTAGGCTTAGGACATGCCTTTTTAAGGCATGTTGAGCGTTGTCGTCTGACTATTCATGTAGTTGATATATCAGGTTCAGAAGGTCGTGATCCAAAAGAGGATTTTGAGCTTATAAACAAAGAGCTTGCTAACTTCTCAGAGGAGATCGCAGATAGACCAATGATAGTTGTTGGTAATAAATGCGATATCGCAACAGAAGAACAGATTGAAGAGTTTAAAAACTATGTTGAAGGCAAGGGATACAAATTTTTCGCAATGTCTGCTGCAACTGTTAGCGGAACTAGAGAGATTATAGACTATGTTTATAACGAAATCGAAAAGCTTCCTCCAATTAAGATTTATGAGCCAGAGGCTAAGATGATTGAAACTGATACAGCCGATAAGAAGCGCTTTGAGATTGTTATTGAGGATGGAGTTTATGTTGTTGAGGCTGATTGGTTAATGAACATATTAGCTTCTGTTAATATGGAAGACTATGAATCGCTTCAATATTTCCAAAGAGTATTAAGATCCAGCGGTATAATAGATGGTCTGCTTGAGGCTGGAATTCAAGAGAATGACACTGTAAATATTTGTGGATTTGAATTTGATTTTGTGTTATAATAATCTTGTTAAGATTATTATATCCTCGCAGGGGCGATTTTGATGTCCGTTCTGCTCGCCATAAAGGCAACCGCAGAACATGGACGATTATACCAAAATTCCTCACAGAATTTGTGTTATAATAATCTTGTTAGGATTATTATATCCTCGCAGGGGCGATTTTGATGTTCGTTCTGCTCGCCATAAGGGCAACCGCAGAACATGGACGATTATACCAAAATTCCTAGCGAGACTTTTAATATCATAAAAGGGGATATATATGGAAAATCCAAAGCTTTTAAATCCACTAACTTTAGCATTTATGGGAGATGCTGTGTATGAACAGTATATTCGAGAGAATATAATAATAAAACATGGAAGTCTTTCAGCTAATAAGCTTCATAGAATGGCAGTATCATATGTATGTGCTGCGTATCAAGCAAAAGTTTATGATGCTATTGTTGACACATTAGACGAAAACGAGCTAGCTGTTTTAAAGAGGGGAAGGAACAGTAGCTCTGTTTCCTCTCCTAAAAATGGTGTTATGTCCGAATACAGAAAAGCAACAGGAGTTGAAACGCTTTTTGGGTATCTTCATTTGGTAGGTTATTCTGATAGGTTAAATGAGCTTTTAAAAATTGCGATTAGTATTGCAGAAGATTAGTATAATAATTTATACTAACTTTCTAAATCTTTGTTGTCAGTTGATTTTTATTAACAGAATGGGGTTATAATATGGTGAAAAAAGATTTTAGTTATTATGTAAAAGATATAACGCTAGATTTTATCGGTTCAATGTTTTTGGCAATTGGCTTACAGGTGTTTTCTGTACCAAATGAAATAGTTGCTGGTGGAGTATCTGGTATTTCAACCTTAATCAACTATTTTACAGGGCTTCCTATTGGTACGCTTAACCTTTGTATTAACATTCCCTTATTGCTTGCGGGATATAAATATGTTGGGAAGCGATTTTTCCTTGATACATTAAAAGTACTTGTTATATCAGCTATATGTATTGACTATATAGCGCCAATATTCCCAGTATATCATGGCGATTTACTAATGGTAGCGATTTATGGTGGAGCATGTGTTGGTATAGGCTTAGGGCTTATTATAATGCGTGGTAGCTCAACTGGTGGTACTGATATAGTTGTGTGTATAATACAGCAAATTAAACCTCATCTTCCTTTTGGAACGATAATGATGTCAATTGACTTTATCATAGTTGCTATCGCTGGTATTGTATACGGCAACATTAATGCTGTTTTATATGCCCTTGTGTTTATCTTCATTTCTGGGGAAATAATAAACAGAATAGTTAGAGGTTTTGATACTAGAAAGCTTGTTATGATAATTTCTACTAACCCAAAAGAGATTTGCAATAGCATAAGCATGAGGCTTAGCAGGGGAGCGACAATAATTGATGCCAAAGGAGCATACACAGGAAGCAGTACAAACTTAGTTTTATGTGCGGTTAGTAACAATCAATTTCCCAAGCTTAAAGAAATAGTTGCTGAGCATGATAAGAATGCGTTTGTTATGATAACAGAAGTTGGCGAGATACTAGGCCAAGGCTTTAAATCTATTGGTTAAGGGAGCGTTGTGATATGAGCTTTATTAAAAAAACTGCAATAGACTTAGTTTACGATTTTATAGGCGGTTCACTAATTGCAATAGCAATTATGATGTTCTCTGCTCCAAATCAAATAGCCCCTGGCGGAATGTCAGGTTTTGCAACCATAACTAATGTGTTGACTGGAGTACCTATAGGTACGATATCCTTGCTTTTAAACATTCCTCTTTTGCTATTAGGCTATAAGACTTTAGGAAAAAAATTCACTTTTAACACCCTAAGATCTGTTGCGATTATGACAATTTGCATGGACTATGTCTATATAAATTTAACTCCATATACTGGCGATAGACTGCTAGCTTCATTATTTGCTGGGGCGATAATTGGAGCTGGAGTTGGTGTTGTGTTTATGCGTGGCTCAACAACTGGCGGTACAGATATAATCATAAAGATGATTCTTCGTAAATTCCCTTATTTCTCCGTTGGAAGAATATCAATGGGAATAAATTTAATTGTTCTTTCATTGGCTGTTATAGTTTATGGCAATATTGAGTCTGCTCTTTATGGGCTTATAATGACAGTGGTTAGTGGCTGGATGCTTGACAGTATCATCTATGGTTCAAACGTTGGCAAATACTGTACTATAGTTACTAGAAAGGGCGACGAGGTATCTAAAGCTTTAATCTCTGATTTAAAAAGAGGAGTTACAATAATGGATGCACGAGGAGCATATTCTGGAACTACAACAGAAGTTTTAGTTTGTGTGGTTAGGAAAAATGAGTATTTCAAACTGAAAAACACAGTTAAAAGCATTGATCCAACCTCCTTTATAATTGTTACAGAGGCTAATGATATAATTGGACAAGGCTTTGGAAGCCCAATAGAATTTTAAATTTAAATGAGACAATAATAAAAGACTTTGTGAGCATAAATATCACAAAGTCTTTTATTTTAACTAATTTTATAAAACAACTATATAGTTGAAGAAGTAGCCAATGAATAGTATTCCAACAGTTACTATGCTAACAAAGGATACTAGCAAAGGAGTTTTAACAACTCTCTTAAGCATTATAATAGATGGCATACTAAGGGCAGTAACAGACATCATAAATGCAAGTATTGTTCCAAGCCCAACACCCTTTGCAAATAATGCTTCTGCAATTGGAATAGTGCCAAAAATATCAGCATACATTGGTATACCAACAGCAGTTGCGATTGGTACTGATAGTATATTGTCTGTGCCAAGCACTAGATCAATAACACTTTGAGGAATAATATTGTGTATTAAAGCGCCTATACCAACGCCAATGATGACATACCAAAAAACCTTTTTGACTGTGCCTTTCATTTCGCCATAAGCAAAATCAAGCCTATCTTTACGAGTTAGTGTGTCGGCTTCAGCGGTTTCAATCTTTGGTGCATTTCTTATAAAGTCCGCAACATATCTATCCATATTAAGCTTAGATAATAGCGTTCCTCCAAGAACAGCAAGAATTAAACCAACAATAACATAAATTATAGCGACCTCAGCTCCGAATATGCTCATAAGCAAAATGAAAGCTCCAAGGTCAACAAGTGGAGAAGAGATTAGAAAGGAGAATGTAACGCCCACAGGCAGTCCCGCTGCCGTAAATCCCATGAATAATGGGATGGATGAACAGCTTCAAAAAGGCGTTAATGTGCCTAAGAGAGCAGATACAATATTTGCCCAAATTCCTTTAAATCTTCCAATAATTAGCTTTGTGCGCTCTGGTGGAAAATAGCTTTGTATATAAGAAATACCAAAAATAAGTACAGAAAGCAGAATAAATATTTTAACCACATCATAAATAAAGAATTGTAATGCTCCACCAATAGGGGAGGCAATATCAATGCCAATGCTAGTCAGCAAAGAGCCAACGCCTCTATTGATAAAATGCATTCCAAGAACTTCATTCTGAAAAAATTCCCAAATACTAGACATAAACTATCTCCTATTTAATATACTTCTTAATATCATCTACAGATAGAGAAGCGCCAGCAAAAACGACTTTACCATCAACTACAAGAGCAGGCACTGTCATTATTCCCATCATAACAATCTGCATAAGGTCTTCAACCTTAATAACGTCAGCCTCAACTCCTAGCTCTTTTGTTGCAGTTAGTGTATTAGCATAAAGAGTATCGCATTTATCGCAACCAGTTCCAACAATTTTTATTTCCATAATAGCCTCCAAAATTTAATTAGTTTTTAAGCTCCATTTTAATTCCAACAATCTCATTCCAATTATTAAACACTTCTTTAATGATTGCAGGGCCTATCTTTGAGATGAATACAATTTGGGATAGTGGGTAATCGTTTGATTTTACAATATCAATTCTTCCGCCAACAACATCAACCTGAGAAAAGCCATCATTTTCTAAATTAACAAAGCCTTTAATTCTGTGGCAGTTTTCGCTAACAGAATCTAAGAATCTCTTTAATACATCAACACTAACACTACTCTCTGTTTGAAGACTTATAGTTTTTGGTTTATTTTCTACCATGTTAGTTGTTTCTTCGCTATCTGAGCCGCCATAAGAAGTTATGTCGCTGCCGATAAACTCTGGAGAAAGATTGCCATTTGAGCTTATCTTAATTATACAGCCATCATTTATTTTTCTAATAGCAGCTTTAATATGCTCAAGTCTATCAGCATCAATTAAATCCACCTTAGTTATAACAGCTAAGTTGCAGTGCTTAATTTGTCGAACAATAACCTCAAATTCAGATAAATCATCAGGGAAGTTAGCACCATCAACTAAAGCGATAGAACCATACATCTCAATCTTGTCGTTACATACCATATTTGCAGCATTTAATATTTCTTTGATATTGGAAGGATCGCCTAAACCAGAGCTTTCAACAAAGATATAATCTGGTTGCATCAGCGCAAGATCGCCAAGAGCTTTAACGAAGTTAAGCTTTAGGCAAGAGCAGAAGATAGAGCCTCTGTTAAGCTCAATCATCTCTATATCTCCGGACTGGATAACTTTACCATCAATACCAACCTTGCCAAACTCGTTTTGAATAACAGCAACTTTCTTGCCTTTTAGTGCATCAAGAAGAGCTGTTAGTATGGTAGTCTTGCCAGCGCCTAAAAATCCGCTTAGTAGATAAAGCTTGCTTTTTCCATCATACTCTCCTAATGTAACAGGGGTGTTTAATGATTCTGTTTTAGATAAGTTCTCCATAATGTTAGATAGCTCCTTAAAATTTTGTTTATTTATTGAGTAGTGAGTCCATTTGCCTTGCTTGTTGCCGTTGATAAGTCCGGCATCTGAAAGTAGCTTCATATGATGAGAAAGTGTTGGTTGGGACATATTTAGGTCATCTAAAAGACGACAGCTACACTTCTCTTCTTCTTGCTTTAAAATATTTAAAATTTTAAAGCGATTTTCGTCTGCCATAGCCTTTAGAGCCTTGACTATATTGAAATCATTCATTTTCATCCTCCTCACATTGAAGTTTTTCAATCTAATATCATTATATTTTATATATTGAAAAATGTCAATATATTTTCGAAAAAAATTTAACAATGCAGTTTTGCAATTTTTAATGCAACAAAATTGCAAATCTATCTATTAAACTACCAAAATAATTAACTAATTTTAGTTTTGTTTTACAAAAATTAACAGCGTTTTTAATTTCAAATTGATTATTCGCTTAATTTTTCGAATATTTAGTAAAGATATTTTTAAACTATCGAAAAAATAAAAATTAACCATTAAAAGACAAAGAATATTATTTTAACGATACTTGCATTTTTCTCTGAATTTTTATATAATTTTAATTATCAAATTAATATTTAAACACATATGATAACAAAATGTAGTAATAAACGAAAAATTTTAATTGTATTATTGTTTAGATGTAAATTGTTTTTAATTTGAAAGGAGCAGTATTGTGAGCAGATTAGAACTTAATACCCCTAACAAGGCTCAAATTGTAGTTGAAGGACTATATAAAGAGCTAGAAAGAAGAATAGAGGCTAGCCCTCCTGGACTATGTCCTGTTGGAATTTCAAATGCTTTTTTAAGGCTATGTCAAATTCAAACTTGTGGAAAGTGTGCGCCATGTAGAATAGGTTTAGTGCAGCTTGGTAACTTACTAACAGATGTGCTAGATGGCAAAGCAACAATGGAAACATTATCATTGCTAGAAAACACAGCGCTTTCAGTAATGCAATCAGCAGATTGTGCTATTGGATATGAAGCGGCAGCTAGTGTATATAGAGGACTAAATGGGTTTAGAAGCGATTATGAGGAGCATATTAAAGAGGGAAGATGTACTTGTACATATTCCTTGCCAGTGCCTTGCGTTGCTTTATGCCCTGCTAATGTTGACATACCTGGTTATGTTGCTTTAGTTGGTGAGGGAAGATATGAGGATGCAGTACGCTTAATTAGAAAGGACAATCCTTTCCCAAGCACTTGCGGTTATATCTGCGAACATCCTTGCGAAGCTAGATGTAGAAGAAACATGGTTGATGATGCTATCAACATTAGAGGCTTAAAGAGAGTTGCTTCTGATTTTGCTGGTGTTGTTCCTCCTCCAAAGCCAGCAGAAAGTACAGGCAAGAAGGTTGCTGTTGTTGGTGGCGGTCCTGGCGGACTTAGTGCCGCTTATTATCTTCAACTTATGGGACATGAGGTAACAGTTTTTGAAATGCTTCCAGAACTGGGCGGTATGTTAAGATATGGAATTCCTAACTATCGACTTCCAAATGAGAAGATGGAGAGCGATATTAAAACTATCCTTGATACTGGTGTTAAGGTTGTGCTTAATACAAAGATTGGTAAAGAGATACATATTGACAAGCTAAGAGATGAATATGATGCTGTTCTTGTTTCAATCGGAGCCAGTACCGACAAAAAGCTTGGTATGGAAAATGAGAAAGCTAATGGTGTTTATTCTGCTGTTGAGTTCCTAAGGGATATAGACTTAAATGGCGCAAAAGACCTATCAGGCAAAAATGTTGTTGTTATCGGCGGTGGTAATGTATCTATGGATGCTGTTAGATCTGCTATTCGTATGGGTGCTGGTAGCGTTAAGATTGTTTATAGAAGACGTGTTAGCGATATGACAGCTCTTTCTCATGAGATTGATGGAGCAGTTGCAGAGGGCGTTGAACTGCTAACATTAAAAGCTCCTAAATCCATAAATGTGGACGAGAATGGTGCTGTTAAGAGCATTACTGTCACTCCACAAATGATTGGAAGCATTAAAGATGGCAGAGCCGCTGTTAAAGCAAATGGCGAGCCTGATATTGAGTTAGCTTGTGATGTGCTTATTGTTGCTATTGGTCAAGATGTTGAGTATCATCACTTCGCAGAGGCTGGTCTTCCAATAAACAAGGGCGTTTTAAGCACAGAAAATGACGCAAGCTTTATTAACCTGCCAGGAGTATTTGCTGGTGGTGACTGTGCAACTGGTCCTGCGACTGTTAT
>CAYJEV010000002.1:28172-38864 GCA_964369265.1 uncultured Oscillospiraceae bacterium | reverse complement strand
ACCTGCCAGGAGTATTTGCTGGTGGTGACTGTGCAACTGGTCCTGCGACTGTTATTAAAGCGATTGCTGCTGCTAAGGTTGTTGCTGCTAATATTGATGAATACTTGGGCTTTAGACATGAAATTTCTAGTGGAGTTGAAATTCCAGAGCCACGCCTTGCCGATAGAACTCCTTGTGGTAGAGTTAATCTTCCAGAGAGAGAAGCTGTTATTAGGTCGAAAGATTTTAAAGAAGTTGAGCTTTGTATGACTGAGGTTGAAGCTAAGCAAGAGGCTAACAGATGTCTAAGATGTGATCACTTCGGTTTTGGAATTTTCAAAGGAGGTCGTGAAATACAATGGTAAATATATATATAAATGGAAAGTCCTTATCTGTTCCATCAGGCTATACTATAATGCAAGCAGCGGCTACTATCGGCATTGAGATACCAAAGCTTTGCTACTTGAAAGACATAAATGAAATTGCAGCCTGTCGTGTGTGTGTTGTTGAGGTTGAGGGGCTAGATAGGCTAATCACATCTTGTAATAATGTTGTTGAAGAGGGCATGGTTATAAGCACAAACAGCCATAAAGTAAGACTTAATAGAAGAAAAACAGTCGAACTACTATTATCCCAACACGATTTTAGATGTGCAACTTGTGTTAGAAGCAAGAACTGTTCTTTACAAAATATAGCTAATGATTTAAACATACTAGATCTTCCTTTCAAAGACATCCAAAACGATACAAAGTGGAATCAAAATTTCCCTTTAATTAGAGATAGCAAAAAGTGTATTCAATGCATGAGATGTATTCAAATTTGTGATAAAGTGCAAGGGCTTGGTGTTTGGGAGCTTGAAAGCACAGGCTCTCGCTCAAATGTTCAGGTTTCTCATAACAGAAAAATTGAGGACTCTGATTGTACTTTATGTGGCCAATGTATCACTCACTGCCCAGTTGGTGCTTTAAGAGAAAGAGATGATACATTAGAAGCTTGGAACGCTATTGATGATAAGAGCAAAACAGTTATTGTTCAAGTTGCTCCAGCTGTTAGAGCTGCTTTTGGCGAAACACTAGGATTATCAAGAGAAGAAGCGACTATGGGCAAAATTGCAGATGCTTTAAAGAAAATAGGTTTTGACTATGTTTTTGACACAACATTCACAGCCGACTTAACAATAATGGAAGAGGGAACAGAGTTTGTTCACAAATTTGTTTCTGGAGAAACAAAAGATCTACCAATGTTCACTTCTTGCTGCCCTGGTTGGATGAGATATGTTAAGGCTCAATATCCTCGCTTATTGCCAAATGTTTCAACAGCAAAATCTCCTCAACAGATGTTTGGTGCTGTTATGAAAACTTTCTTTGCAGAAAAGATAGGTGTTAATCCAAATGACATTGTGACTGTTTCTGTAATGCCTTGTGTTGCAAAGAAGAGCGAGAGAGAAAGAGAGCTGTTCCACGAAGAATATGCTGGGCATGATGTTGATATAGTTCTAACGACTAGAGAGTTTTGCAGAATGATTAAGGTTGCTAACATATCTGCAGGCACACTTGCTGATATTGAGTGTGATGCAGTGATGAAGGAAGCTAGTGGTGCTGGTGTTATATTTGGTGCAACTGGCGGAGTTATGGAAGCTGCGCTGAGAAGCGCTCACTTCTTAGTTACTGGCAAAAATCCAACTGCTGATCAATTTAGTGGTGTTAGAAGCCAGTCTTCAGTTAATGGTGTTGTAGAGGCAGAGGTTACCATAGGCGATGCTAAGATAGCTGCTGCTGTAGTTAGCGGTCTTGCAAACACAAGAAAGCTAATTAACTCTATTTTAAGAGGCGAAGTTCGTTATGACTTTGTTGAAGTTATGGCTTGTCCTGGTGGTTGTGTTGGTGGCGGAGGTCAACCAATACATGATGGTATGGAGCTTGCATACACTAGGGGAGCAAACCTATATCAACTTGACAAGAATAGTAAGATAAGATTTTCTCATGAAAATAAGGATGTTTTAAAAATGTATGAGGAATATTTTGAAAAGCCAAACAGCCATAAGGCTCATATGCTTCTTCATACTGACCATACATCTTGGAGCATGCCAAAGCCTGTTAGAAGATAAAGCTTAAAATATGAAGAAATAGTATTTCGCCGTTATTATAGTAAAATAACGGCGAAATTGCTGTAAAATATTAGTGTTTTGAGTAATTTTTGAGCTAAATGTAGATAATTATTATTTCTCGAAAAAAACTTATATTTTTTCAAAAAAAGTATTGACAAATATAAAATATACTGCTATAATAATCAAGTCGTCAAGAGAGCGACAACAAAAATTAAGTGAGCCACTAGCTCAGCTGGCAGAGCATTTGACTTTTAATCAAAGGGTCTGGAGTTCGAATCTCCAGTGGCTCACCAAGAAAAATCCTTCACAGAAATGTGGAGGATTTTTTATTTTGTTGGATTTTAAATAGGCGTTGCAGGTATCTCATCAACGCCCATTTTATGGGAACGCAACTATTCACTTTACATCTTCACTTAAATAATTGCAATCCCTTCAATCTCAACTAAAAAGCCAAAATGTATTTCTTTAACTGTAATTATACTTCTAGAAGGCTTGTGTTCTCCAAAAAACTCTGAATAGACATCGTCGACTATATCCCAATGTTCGATATCAGTTATAAAGCAAGTCGTTTTGACAATATCTTTTTTTGAACCACCAGCATGAACTACAAGCTTTTCCATATTTTCTAGTGCTATTAGTGTTTGTTCTCTTATATCGCCTTTGTTAAATTCTCTTGTGATAGGGTTAATAGGTAGCTGACCAGAAATATACATGGTTTCGCCTTTTGGTGCGATAACAGCAGGGGAATAGTGTGCTTTGATATTGGGTGCATTTTCAAATCGTATACTTTTCATAAAACCTCCATAATACAAATTTTGTTATTATTATACATTTTCAATACAGTAAAGTCAATAAGTGTTATTCTAAATGATGTTTTTTGAAATTAAGTGCGGAATTATGAGCAGTTTACATATGAAATGATTGAATAATAGATATTTTTATGTTACTATATAAATAAGAAAAACGAATAGGGGGTAATGTTTTGTATAATAGTGATTTAAGGAACAAAAAGAAAAGACAAAATATTATGATAATTACATCTGTAGCAATATCACTCATTATTACAATATTTGCTTTAAAGAGCTTTTCTGATAATATTAATTCCCAACTCAACCAAGCCGTTGAACAAGACTTGGAAAATCTTGCCCACCAGCAACTAAGTTCTCTTAATAGGGAATTTGAAGCGCAACAGGAACAAGTTAGAAGCATAGCGAGGGCTTTAACAGTTATTGATTATGATGTTAATGCTGTTTTGGAATATATGGAGCTTGAGCGCCGAAGCTTGCCTTTTGAGATTGTTATGGTGGCTGATTTAGAAGGAGTTGGAAGGCTTTCAACTGGGGAATGGATAGATGTATCTGATAATACTAACTTTCAAACTTCCCTAAAAGGCGAAATGCTGACATCAGCGCCACACATGTCCAAGTACATTAATAAGGAAGTTATGACAATTTCAGCTCCAATTATAGTTGATGGCTTGGTTAGAGGAGTTGTTTTGGCTGAATATCCCCTTAATTACATATACTCCCAAATGAGCAATATAGTCGATAGTGAGGGCTATGTCCTGCTAACTGATCAGAAAGGTCAGGTTATTCTAACAACAAATCAAGATTATGTTAAAATTGAAGAGCTTGATGGCAAAACAATTGAAGACGGCTCTTATGAAAATCTCATGTATAATTTAGAAAAAAAGATAGATGGCAGGATTGAGTTTAATTATGATAATCTCCTCAGAGTTGCGGAATATCGTCATTTAGATATTAATGATTGGGTAGTTGTTTTTGTTGCTAACGTTGAAAAGATGACATTAGGGATGAGAAGTACGACAAACTTTATGTTAATAATTATTATTTCCATTATTTTGTTAGCTATTATTATAACTTACTACATATTAAAATTACAAAAGAAAAATCTTGATGAGGTGGAAAGGGCAGCTTATTATGACGAGTTGACAGGTCTTCCTAATCTTCAAAAATTTAAAATTGATGCAGTACAGGTTATGAAAGACAACCCAAACTTAGACTTTGCTATTGCAAAGGTTGATGTAATGAACTTTAAAGCAATTAATGAAACTTTAGGTTTTGAGGTTGGTAATGAGGTGCTTAAAGCTTTAGCTGAATTGGGGAGAACTGTTGATGAGCCGACATTTATTCAAGCTCGAACTGGCTCTGATGAGATGATACTTTTTGCTGGTGGCGCTTTGATAAAAGAGCTTCACAATACTAGATATATGTTTGAAAATCGCTTTAGAAGCTTATTAAAAGTTGCAGAAAACCATAACTTCGAGTTTCGATATGGTAGATACATTATTGAAGAAGGCAATACAGATATCACTGATATTGTCAACAAAGCAATTATTGCACATAGCTATGCTAAGGCATCTGGTAGCGGGAACTTTTGGGATTATGATAATAAGTTTAAAGAAAGCATACTAAAAACAACTGCTATCACTAATACAATGCATAAAGCTCTTGAGAATGGCGAATTTAAAGTGTATTTGCAACCTAAATATAGAGTTTCTGATAAAACTCCGATTGGTGCTGAAGCGTTGGTTAGGTGGTTTAGAGAAGATGGAAGTATTGTTTATCCAAATGATTTTATACCTGTGCTTGAGAATAATGGCTTTATAATTGAGCTTGACAAGTATATGTTAGAAAGCATGTGTAAAAGGGCGAAGTATAGGCTAGAGCAAGGGAAGTCATTTATTCCGATAGCAATTAATTTTTCTCGTCTGCACTTAGATAACCCAAACTTTATTTCTGAAATTATAGAGATTACTGATAAGTATGGTGTACCTCGAAGTTTAATCGAAATTGAAATTACTGAAACAGCAGTAGCGAAGGATTCGGTTAGTATTGATAAAATTTTAGATGAGCTTCACGAAGCTGGATTTTTGCTATCTATTGATGACTTTGGTTCAGGATATTCATCACTAGGAATGCTTAAGGATGTTAAGGTAGATACATTAAAGCTTGATAGAAGTTTTTTGGTTGATAATAATGATTCTGTTAGAGGGAACATTATTATGGAAGATTTTATTAAGATGGCTCATAGGCTAGAGATGAATATAGTAGCTGAGGGCGTTGAACATAAAGAACATGCAGAGCTTTTAAGAACGCTAGGATGTGACTCTGCGCAAGGTTATTTCTATGCTAGACCAATGCCTATTGATGAGTTTGAAAAGTTAGTGTTTGTCGACTAATAGTTTAGAATAGTGTAGTGTTTATTCGCTACACTATTTTTATGGATAATATTTATTAGGAGGAGTTATGCTTTTATCGCTTGGAATTATCTTTTTAGTTGGTTTGGTAGTGGCAAGTATCTGTCAAAAAGTTAAGTTGCCTAGAATAATTGGAATGTTGATTACTGGTATTATTTTAGGTCCATTTGTGTTCGATTTATTATCGCCTGTGTTGCTAACCATTTCCCCAGATTTAAGGCAGATGGCTTTGATTATAATACTAATTAAGGCTGGCTTATCTTTAAACATAAAAGACTTAAAGCAAGTTGGGCGACCAGCTATACTAATGTCTTTTTTGCCTGCAAGCTTTGAAATACTAGCTTATTTTATCTTTGCTCCCTTAGTTTTAAAAATAAGCTACACAGAAGCGTTGTTAATGGGGTCTGTTTTAGCTGCTGTTTCTCCAGCGATAGTAGTTCCTAGAATGGTTAATCTAATTGAGGAAAGATATGGCACGCAAAAAAGTATTCCTCAAATGATACTAGCTGGAGCTTCCTGTGATGATGTATTTGTGATCGTTTTGTTCTCAAGTTTTACAGCTATGGTAGCAGGGGAGGGAATGAGTTTAACATCGCTTTTTGATGTGCCAATTTCAATCATATTTGGCTTGCTAGCTGGAGGAATAGTGGGAGTCCTCCTTTGCAGCTTTTTTGAGCATTACTATAAACACAAAATGCATATTAGAAACAGCACAAAAGTTGTGATAATTTTAGCTATATCATTTATAATAATTTCGCTTGAAGATATTATAAATCTTCCATTTTCAAGCTTGCTTGCAGTGGTTAGTATGGCTTGTGTGTATAAGCTTAAAGGAAGCGAGATTGTAACCCTTGCCTTATCGCAAAAATTTGGCAAACTATGGATAGCTGCAGAAATTATATTATTCGTTTTAGTTGGCGCAACAGTTGATATAAGCTATCTATTAGGCGCTGGATTATCGGCTATTCTAATGATACTAATAGGGCTTGCTGTTCGCACGATTGGTGTATTACTAAGCTTAATTGGTACAGAGCTTAATTTCAATGAAAGACTATTTTGTGTGTATGCTTATCTTCCAAAAGCAACAGTTCAGGCTGCTATAGCTTCAGTTCCACTATCATTAGGCTTTGCTTCTGGTAATATTATATTGTCAGTTGCTGTTCTAGCAATTGTAATTACTGCTCCTCTTGGCGCTATAGCAATAGATACTAGCTATAGAAAACTACTTATAAAAGAACAATAAAATGTGGTAAAGGCTTGTGCAATTTAAAACTGCACAAGCCTTTGTAATTTTATTTATTCTTCCTCAACCTTGCCTTTTTTCATAAAAAATCTTCTGTTAGATCCTGGCTTTTTATCAAGAAGCAGATAGAAAGTAGGTAATAGAAGGAGCGCAAGAACAGTTGAAGCGATTAGACCGCCGATAACAACGAATGCCATGCCTTGCATCATCGCTCCTGCATCGCCAATGCCCATTCCCATAGGAATCATAGCAAGTACAGTAGTCATGGTAGTCATAAGGATAGGTCGCATTCTAAGCTTACCAGCAGCTGCTAAGGCATCCTCAGGAGTCATGCCATCTTCTCTCAAGCGATTTGTGGTATCGATAAAGATGATACCATTGTTAACAACTATACCAACCAGCATCAAGAAGCCCATCATGGAAGGCATACTGATTGTTGCGCCTGTGATCAGTAGCAAGCCTAAAGAACCGATTAGTGAGAAAGGAATACATAGCATAACAACAATTGAGAATCTAGGAGACTCAAACTGCATAGCCATTATGATAAATACTAGGAAAGTAGCTGTGAAGATAGCGCTTAGTATAGACATAAATTCTGTATTCATCTGCTCAATGTTCATGTTGACACCAACAGACACACCCTCTGGTAAATCTAGCTCCTCAGTTGCTGTTTGTAAATCTCTATTCAGATTTACTGGAGCATCAACAGAAGCAGTAGCATTAACAGTTATTGTATAGTTGCCATCGCTTCTTGAAATGCTTTGTGGAGCGTTTGAGTATTCTATAGAAGCGATATCAAGCAGTGGAACTTGAGTTCCAGCTGGGGACATGATATGTAGGGAGTTTAAATCTGTGATTGAATTAAATCTATTATCTGGATACTCAACTATAATGCTATAATCTCTGCCTTGATTTGTTAGTGTTGCAGCATTACTGCCTTGCATAGCTGTGTATACCTCTGACATAACTTGCATTGGAACAAGTCCGTTTGTTCCAGCCTTTACAGGGTCGACAATGATTTCAGCCTGAGGATTACCAGTAGTTAGTGTTGAGCTAGTGGAAATAACATAAGGGTTAGCTAACATCATCTCCTCAACCATGTCAACAGCATTTTCTAAAGCCTCATAATCAGCTCCCTCAAGAGGAATGCCAATAGAGCTTGAAGTTGACATCATGCCAGCTGTGCTGCTTGTTTGAGATACTTCAATATCATATTCATTTATATCACTAGTTAGTTCTCTAAAGTGATTTATAGCATCTTCGGTTGAATTGGTTCGATCGTCTTTTAGATAAGCTGTTACACTGCCAGAATTTCCGCTCATGGTAACCGCATATTCCTCAACATCAGAATACTCTGAAACCATAGTTTCAATTGGTGTGATCATCTCATTTAGAGTTTCTAGATTAGTACCAGGTCTCGCTGTGATATCAATTTTAACAGTAGCCTCGTCAATCGCTGGAATTAGCTCCATTCCGATTAGAGGGATGATAACTATAGAAATAACTAGAAGGGAAACAGCCACAAAAACAACAGTTTTCTTTCTTGTTAGTGTCTTTGGTAAGAAGTTTGCATAAGCATTTTCAAGTTTTTCTAGTCTTGCAGAGAACTTATTATCTGCTTTTTCTTCTGGCTCTAATCTATAGAAGGTTAGAGGAACGATAGTTATTGCAGAAATTAGTGAAGCAAGAAGAGAGAACACAATTGTAAAGCAGAACTGACCAAATAATTGCCCAGACATGCCTTCAATAAGCGCCATAGGCAGGAATACAACAACAGTTGTTAGAGTTGAGGCTGAAATAGACATAGAAACAATATGAGCGCCCTCAATGGCAGCTTCTTTAAAGCTCTTGCCCTCTGCCTTTAATCTAAAACAGCTCTCAAGCACAACAATGGAGTTATCAACCATCATACCGATACCAATAACAAGTCCACCAAGAGATAGAATGTTAAAGGAGAAGTTCATAAACTGCATTGCAATTAGTGTTAAAAGGACTGAAATCGGGATTGATGTTCCAACGATTAGTGAGGCTTTGAAATCTCTAAAGAAGATGAATAGCACCACCATCGCCAAAATAATACCAAGCACCATTGTTTGAATAACTGAAATAACAGAATCAAGTATCATTTCAGAGGAATCATCTAAAACTGCAAGGTGAACACCAATATCCTCGGCATTTATATCTTCCACAATATCTTTAACTGCGCTTGTTACATCAAAAGTCGAAGCGCTATCTCTTTTTGAAATTGATAGAGTAACGTCGCTAACGCCATTTGTACGGCTTAGTGAGGTTGGATCTTTGCCTTTTTGATAAATAGTCGCAACATCAGAAAGATGGATGATATCGCCTGATTTTAATGTGATGGGAATGTCATTAAGTGACTGGACAGTATCATAGCTAATGCCACCTCTTAGTGTAAGGTCAATATCGCCTTGCGGGATTGAGCCAGCTGGCAGAGAAAAGTCAGAAGAGCCTATAACCTGCCCAATAGAAGAAACAGAAAGCCCATATTGTGACATTAGTTGCTCGTCTATCTCAACAGAGATGTACTCTTCTTCACCTCCACTAACTTCAACTTGTGCAACGCCCTCAAGCCTATCAAGCTGAGGCTGAACATATTCATCTACATATGTAAGCAAGTCAACATTTCCTTGTTGAGTTGCAGAAAGAGTAATAGTTGGAGCTGAATCGACATTAAGCTCAATAATTAAAGGATCGCCAGCATCTTCTGGAAGGGCAGCGCCATAAATATCAAGGTTTGAGCGCAAATCATCTTGTGCAGCGGTTATATCTGTTCCATATTCTAGCTGCACCATAACCATAGACATATTTTCAGATGAGGTTGAAGTTACGCCACTAACACCAGTTATAGTTTCGGCAGCATCTTCGATTCTTTGTGTCACAAGCCCCTCAACATCCTCTGGGGAAGCGTTAGGGTACTGTGTAACAACAATAAGCATTGGAACTTCAATTGGAGGCATGAGCTCCAAAGGAGTTGACAAAATAGAGGTAAAACCAAATACTATTAGAGTTAAAACAGAAAGCGCAATAGTAACAGGTCTTCTAACAGCTAAAGTAATTAATGACTTCACTTTATACCTCCGCTATTACAACAGCGACACCATCAATTAGTTTGGCACTCCAAGAAGTGATAACTTGTGTACTGCTTGTAATTCCGCTTGTGATTTCAGTGAACTCGTCGCCAATAATGCCAACCTCAACAGGTGTCATCTTAGCAAACTCTCCCTCAACTATAAAAACAAATGGCTCGCCATCATCATAATACACAGCTGTTGAAGGGATGGTTATAGTCTCTTCGCTAACATCTGTCATAGCTGTTACCTTAACAGAAACGCCACTAAGCAGTTCTTCAGGGTTTGACGGAATTAAAGCCTTCACTTTGAAAAGACCGCTAGTTTGGTCAATCATAGTGGAAACTTCAGTTATAGCAGCTTCATAAACATTGCTAGAGCTTTCAATCTCAACTATATCGCCCTCTTTTAAGCTAGCAGCAGCAGAAGCAGAAACAGAGAATGTTATTGATACTCCATCATCGCCTGAAACAACAAATGCAGCAGATTGTTGTGTCGCCATTCCAAGCTCCTCAACATTAACCTGCTCAACAGTTCCTGTTATAGGGGAGGTAACTTTATAATAGCTTAGTTGCTCAAGGCTTAGATTATATCCAGCCTCTGCTTGTGCAACTTGAGCCTCAACAGAAGCAACCTGCTCTGCATGAGCCTCGCCAGTCGCTAAGTCATATGCCTTTTCAGCGGAGTTTACAGAAATTTGAGTTTGTTCAGTAGCTTGCTTAAACTGATCTCTTTGCGCTTCATATCCATCTTCGTACTGTTCAAGGGATTGTTCTGCCTTGCTTACATTACTAATAGCAGTTGTATAGGCAGATTGGGCAGAATTATATTTATTCACCAAAGAGAGATATTCTTTGATTGCAGCTTCATTATCAATATATTCTTGCTCGGTTGAGTCTAACTCTGACCAAGATGGAACATTGGGATTAGCAGCTACAAAGTTATCTAAATCAGTCTTTGCATTATCTAAGGCAACCTTAGCCATAGAAGCCATGCCCTCAGCAGCATCAACAGCGTCTTCTAGAGAATCCTCTCCATCTCGATAGCTTTC
>CAYJEV010000002.1:4677-28072 GCA_964369265.1 uncultured Oscillospiraceae bacterium | reverse complement strand
CCTCAGCAGCATCAACAGCGTCTTCTAGAGAATCCTCTCCATCTCGATAGCTTTCTTCAAACTCATCGTCTGATTGGTCTGTCCATTTTTCGGCACTTTGAGCTTGTTTTAGTGCTGTTTCAGCTTGAAGAACTTGCTGTTCATAAGTTGCGCCTGTTGCTTGTTGTAGGCCAGCTTTTGCAGCAGATAAGCCAGCAGCAGCTTGGTCTAGTTGAAGCCTTGCTATAGTGCTGTCAATCTCGAATAGAACATCACCTTTGGTAACAGTGTCGCCAGGCTTAAAGTTGACAGAAATAACTTCGCCTTGAACTTTAGGGATGATAAAAGCAGCGTTGTCTGGCATAACTCTGCCGCTATACTCTGTTTTTGTCGCTATATCTTGAATTGTTGGTAGGGAAGCGTCAACTGATAACTGGCTAACACTTTGTTGCTCAGTTGGTGTTGTAGCAGCTGATGGGTTTGCACATCCTGATACTACGATTAACGCAGAAAGTATTGCGATAATAAGACTTTTCTTATTGATTTTCATTAAGAGTCCTCCAAAAATAAAAATAGATTATGTACTAACTACTTAATTATACCCTATACCCCATATAAGTCAATAAACAATATATAAACATTATCGTAATAAGTATGTAATGTGATTAAGATGTCTTATTAAGGTTTTTGAAGTTTATATTTTCGCTATAAGTTAATAAAAATAATGTCATACTAATAAGCGAAATTATGCCAAAGCTGCTGTTGCTAGAATAAACAGCTCTAGGGGCTAAAAAGTTTCCAACCTCTAAGGCAATAGGGAATAATGTTAGTAGTATATGCATAATTAGAGAAGTTAAAACTCCAGCTAAAAATCTTGTGAAGATATAACCCTTAACTTTAATTTTACTATTTGAACAGATGAAGATATTTTGAAAAGCAACTGCAATTCCTCCAAATGATAAAAAGAAGGCTATTAGCAGTATAGAGCCAGTTCCAGTTTGTGAGGCGAGATAGCAGCCTGTTGTTACCTCTAAAAACCCGCTAAGCATTATAGCGATATTTCTAGAGATGGAAAATATGCTAGTGTAATGAGTTAGCAAAGCAGTTATAACAGAAAAGAACACTATAAACCCACAAATAGTTATAAGGCTGCTAGAAGCATTTGAAACAGCTAAAACAAAGGCTTCGGAAGTAGAGAAGGCATGTGTTGGCTTTTGGCAAAAATTTTTATGTTTTGGACGAAAAATAAATGCTAGTATTAGCGTTGTTATAACTTGCGATAAATAGAGCATAAGCCCTAAAGAACTGCTCCCAAACATTACCTCACCAACAGCAGTTATAACAAAAGCTGGGCTTGGATTGACAGCAAAGTAACAGATACGAGAGGCAGTTTCAGACGAAACAAGCTTATAATCGTGTAAGGTTGCAATGCTTTTTATTCCAGCGGGATAACCGCCAATAAAGCTCATCAAAAGAGCAGCAGCAAGCTCATCAGGCAGTCTTAATATAGTTGAGGTTACGAACTTAAATGGAAGCATTAGGTATCTGCTAACACCAGTTAAAGGAACAAAGCATGCGATTACTAAAAAAGGAAAGGTTGAGGGAATGACAATATTTGTACATAACTCAATCCCACTAATAGCACCATCAACCGCTAATCCGCCATTAGTGAGAATAATAATAGCAAAAATAGTAGTTGCTAAAAAGACAAGAATATTCTTCAAAACTGCACCTCCATAAAATTATCATAAGTAATTTTATTTAAGAAATTTTTAAATTATGTGTCTTTTCATTGAAATAAAGACAATACTATGATAAAATCAAACTAGAAGAAAGAGGAGGAAGCAGAATGAAAAAACCAAATAACTTTTTACTAAGGAAACATCTATGTTTTATAATGCTAACTCTTGCATTGACAACAGGCTGTGCAAGGGAAATGAAGGCTTCATCTACAATAGAAAGTAGCGAAGCTTCTAGCTCCTCTGAAATAGTTGAGGTAATTAAACAGCCAGAAGAAATAAAGGTTAGCTTATATGCTGTTGGAGATAATCTTTATCATGAATCAGTTATAATAGACGGAGAATCTGTCGAAGACTATAAATCTTATTATAGCGAAATAGCGGAGGATATTAAGAGCGCTGATATATCTTTTGTAAATCAAGAAACTGTTATTGCTGGCGAGGAATTAGGTATTGGTGGATATCCAATATTTAATGCGCCTGATAATTCTGGTATTGCCTTAGCAGAGCTTGGCTTTGATGTTGTTAATCAGGCAAGCAATCATACAATGGATAAAGGCATTGC
This sequence comes from uncultured Oscillospiraceae bacterium, assembly GCA_964369265.1. GTDB lineage: Bacteria > Bacillota > Clostridia > Oscillospirales > Ruminococcaceae > DAMCAP01. Next base: position 25,789 of record CAYJEV010000002.1, on the reverse strand, counting down.
TGGCATCCAAAACACAATCGAGTTTTGGGAATCTCAGCCTGAAGTTACAATGATAGGGATGTATTCTTCCAAGGAAGAAAGGGACAATGTCGCAATAATTGAGCGAGAGGGGATAAAATTTGCCTTTCTAAGCTATACTTACGGATTAAATGGCTTTGTTCTTCCGGAAGATAAAGCATATATGACAAATCTTATTGATGCAGAGCTTATTAAATCTGACATTCAAAAGGCAGAACAGCTTGCCGATGTGACTATAGTGTCAATTCATTGGGGCAACGAATATTCATTTATGACTTCAGCCAGCCAAAAGAACTTTGCAGAAATGATGGCTGATGAGGGAGTAGAGCTTGTTTTAGGGCATCACACACATGTTCCTGGTGAGATAGAGTGGATAGAGGGTGAAAACGGAAGCAAAACCCTTGTTTACTATGGACTTGGCAATTTAGTGCATTCAATGGAAGTTACTAGCTGTATGCTTGGTGTTGCAGCAAAGGTTGAGTTTACTAAAAGTATAGAAGGCAATATCTCAATAACCTCTGCAACTGCAGAAGGAATAATAAACCATTATGTCGATGGCAAAAAAGGTTTTAAGGTATATCCGTTAGATGAGTATACTCACCAGCTTGCAAATGAACATGGTATTAGAAATTTTGATATACCTCTGACGCTAGAGTATGCAAATTCTGTTTATGAGAATGTGCTTGGCGAGTTTTACCAGCCTTTATCAGAAGAAGCACTTAAAATTCCTGAAACTCCTCTGGCTCAAGTTGAGGAATGGATGGTTGCCCTTTTAAATAAGGAGCATGCCTATGAAGGGGAGTATCCTGTTGAACTAACTTTGATAAGCGGGAATTATGATATTAATGGAAGAGCTGATATGAAGGTTGACTCTAGAATAGTTGAAGATTTAGTGAATATGTTTGCTGCTGCAAAAGAGGCTGGAAATGAGCTTTATTTAAGATCAGCTCACAGAACATATGCCCTTCAAGAACTATATTATAACAACACATATCAGAGCTGGATTGACGCTGGCAAAACTCCAGAAGAAGCGACTTCACTAACTTCGGCATACCTTGCTTATCCTGGAACGAGCGAACACCACACAGGGCTGGCGATTGATATAACAACACCGAAGTGGGAGGCTGGCGGCGGAGCATTGACTGCCGCTTTTGATCAAACTGAGGCATTTGCATGGCTTTCGGATAATGCTGCAGACTATGGCTTTATCCTTAGATATCCAGCCGATAAAACTGAAATTACTGGTTATGGATACGAGCCTTGGCATTATAGATATGTTGGTGTAGATCTAGCAAAAGAGCTAACAGAAAAAGGCTTGACGCTGGAAGAATATTTAGGCAAAAATTAGGATAGCCAATTAGGAGGAGAAAAGTGAGATATGTAGATAAGTTTTCATTTGAGCTTGGGGTAATAGACTGCTTTAATGAGATGGTAGCTGGTGGGATAAAGAACATAGCTTTGTCCCACCCATTAGAAGACAATGCTGATTTTTCTAGCATTGTTAAGGTAACTGAGGGAATTTGCGAAAAGTATGGAACTAAGTATTATGTGGACAAAGAGTTTTTAGTTACAGATTTATTTCCAAGCTTTTACACTCATAACAGCATTGTGATATTATTTTTTAAAGATGATAATATTATTGAGGAGTATTTAGCGATAAAGAACGAAAAATCTAAGCTTTTAATGACAAATGAATACACTCCTAAAAGAGAAGAAATAGCAAAACGTTTTGGTGTGCTTTTAGGTTATAGCGAAGACAAAATAAATAGCTTTATTTCAAAGAATGAGAGCAAAGAATAATGATACATAATAAAAAGATGAGCGATATTATAGGCGAATGCGAAAAATGCCCATTATATAAAGACCGAACAAGGATTGTTTATGGTGTTGGTACAGAAAATCCAAGCTTTGTTATAGTTGGCGAAGCGCCAGGCAAAACAGAAGACGAGGGAGGCAAGCCATTTATAGGGCGAAGCGGACAGTTGATGAGAAAGGTTATTGCAGAGCTTGGCTTAAATGTTGAAGAGGAGTTTTTTATCACGAATACATGCAGATGCCGTCCTTTAGATAATCGTACACCAAAGACATCAGAAATCGCAGAATGCAGCAAGTATTTAATTACAGAGCTTAATATGCTATCTCCAAAACTAATTATAGCTGTTGGTGCAGTTCCTTCAAAGGCACTTTTAGGAAAAGGATTTAAAATGGCAGACTCGCATGGTAAAATTATGGCTTCTAGCAGCATAAATATACCAATACTTCCTTGCTATCATCCAGCTGCAGTGTTGCGAAACCCTTTATTAAAAGAGGTCTTTAAGCAAGATTTATCATTGCTTTTAGATTACAAATAACCTCTATTACTTTGCATTTATTTAAGTGGAAAGGTAAAAGTGAATAGTGAAGAATGATGGTGTCGCTTTGCGACATTTAAAATGACTTGCAGTCGGCTTGGAGCTTTGATATAGCATATAATTTTCAATTTATCACGAAGTGATACATTAACTTTTCACTTTTCATTCTTCATTTTTCACTAAGTCAAATATAAATAATAGTTGCAACCTATAGTTGACAGATAATTTCTTGTCGCAACTAAAATATTTTGATATAATCTATATATAAATATTGGAGGTAATGTTATGAAGTTTGATTGGACGCTAGTTTTTATGCTTATGAACACTATTATTCTTGTGGGTGTTGTTGTGTTAGGAATAATGATATTATTCCTTATTGTTAAAGCCTTGCTAAAATACATAAACACAAATAACACACTAAATCAAAAGAGCAGCGAAAATGATTGTGAAGAGAATGCTAGCTTAGGAGAGAAACTAAAATATTACAGGCAAAAAAATAATTTTTCGCAAGAATATATTGCTGAAACTCTAGGAGTTACAAGGCAAGCAGTTTCAAAATGGGAAAATAATGCTAGCATGCCTTCTACAAATAATTTAATGCAGATTTCAAAGCTGTATAGTATTTCAGCAGATATGCTTTTTAAAAAAGAACAGGTAAGGAGGAATGAAAATGAGTTTTGATGAGTATGTAAAGCTAGGTCTTAGCGACAAATATCCTTTAAAAGTTATAATGAGAGGGTATGTGCATCAGCTGCCTGAGGAGAAAGTCGGAGTGACAGAGGTTATTTTTGTTACCACTGATACCGCACTTGCTAAAAAGAAGTTTAAGCAGTACTCTAAAGATAAGGACAAAACTGCTTATTGGATGGTGTACGCTGTTCCATATGATGTAGATTTAAGAGAGCTTGATCACTATCCATCTATTGCAATGACAATGGATGATCTAAAATAAGGCACTAAAAGAGGAGGTTATCAATTTTGATTGCCTCCTCTAGCTTTGCAGTATTATATAAAAATCAAGCCTTGATTTGCTTTTATTAGCTCGCTGATATGTTCTGATAGTGGTTCTGGAGGAATGTTAAGTGCAGCCAGTTCTTCAACCACTCCATATAGGCTAGCACAAGCCTTGCATGCTCTAACAGCAACGCCGACTGACAACAAGATTTCTAGTTGAGTTTTAATATAATCATTCTCCACTGCCTCCAAAACACTAGGTCCCCAAAGTATAAGTGTTGCCTCCTCAAATCGCCTTTGAAGTTTACAATCTCTTAAAAACAGGAACATCATATCAGCAGCGGCTATTTTGTCAGCTGATAACCAGACAGCTGTCAAAGAAGTAACAGCCATAAATAAACACCTCATTTCTGTTTATTCACTTTTATTATATACTTAACTTTAAAAAAATGTTACAAATATGCTTGATAGGCAAATAAATATATGGTAAAATAAATAGGCACTTAATACACTTATATGTAATATTGTGTACCTTTTTCTAGTTTTCAAAGGAAAATAGCCGAAAAAGAAGCAACAAAAAAGCTAGTGGGAGAGATGTAATGCTTCAAATTTTTATAATACTTTTAATATCGCATATTTTTTGCGAGTATATAATAATGCCTGATTTTCTGCTTGTTGGAAAATCAAAAACTGTTCCTGGTGTTGTGATACACTCAATTATTGTGGCTATTGTCACATTTATAACAGTATTCTATTTCTTCGGAAATACAGGATGGCCTTTAGCCTTAATACTAACTGTTAGTCATATATTTATTGATTTAATTAGGCCAATTTTCTTTAAAAAATTAAAAGCGCATAACTTTATATATTTTGTAGTCGATCAAGCTTTGCATATAGGAATTTTATACTACGCTGCGACGATAGCAGTGGACAATAGCACCCCTCTTGCCCCAGCAACGAATGACTTCATCACAATGGCTCTTGTATTTTTAGTTGGTATCTTTACAGCGCCATTATTTTCGAGAATGTATGCAAAGGCTATTGTGCCATCACAGTATAAAAAAAGAGGAGTTATGCAAGCGGACGAGGTGTTATGTGATGCTTTATACGGCATAGCAATTGTCATTATGATGATAACAACAACAGATCCAGCTGTTATTGCAAGCGGCATTTTTACTTCACTAATCTTATACATACTAACAACATGGAGCCTTGCAAAGCTCGCTCCTAAAACTGCGATAATCAAAGGAATATTTATGACACCATTTGTTATAATTTTCACCTACTACTTCACGATCTAAAATTAGCCTAAGTCCTTATGCTTGGATTTAGGCTTTTTATATAATTAAACAACTTAAAGGAGAATACAAATGGATATAATAATACTAGGCTTAATGGTAGTCACTTTATTAGTGGTCGCTTTTTTTGGAATTAGTATAACTAGCAAGCTAAAAGAAGCTGGCAAAGAAACAAATCAACAGCTTGAGCTAATAGTAAAAAATAGCTTAGAAACAGCACTATCACAAAATAGGCAAGAAACATTAAAATTCACACAAGACTATTTAAATGCTTTCTCGCAAAATATAACTGTTTTAATCAATGCTTCTTCAACTTTGAGCGAAGATAGAAGCAAGGCGTTAGAGAGGAATATAAGCTCTCAGCTAACAACTCTTACTACAAGAATTGAAACATTGTTAACTCAAAACCAACAACAAAGCGAGAGCATGCGAAACACTCTTGAGGAGAGATTGCGACTATTTTCAGAGGATAATAGCAGAAGTGTATTGAGCCTTAGAAATAGTATGGAGAGCTTAAGAGAGCAGTCTATCACTTCTAGTGCAAACACTCAAAAAATAGTTGGTGAGCAGCTAAATGAGATTAGGCAGACAGTCGATGAAAAGCTTCAAAAGACTCTAAATGACAGGCTATCGCAATCCTTTGAGCTTGTGACAAAGCAACTAGAGCAAGTGCATAAAGGGCTCGGAGAAATGCAAAATCTCGCTGTTGGAGTTGGCGATTTAAAGAAGGTGCTTAGCAATGTTAAAACTAGAGGTACTTTAGGAGAAATACAGCTTGAGGCGATATTAGAGCAGATTTTAGCACCTGAACAATATAGAAAGAATGTTGCAACAATTCCTGATAGCAGAAACTTAGTTGAGTTTGCTGTTGTGCTGCCTGGAACTGACGATAGGGGAGTGCTACTGCCTATTGACTCAAAATTCCCTATTGAGCCTTATTATAGGCTGCTAGAAGCCTATGAAACAGCGAATGCTGATGAAGTTGCAACTGCATATAAGGCTCTCGAAAATGCGATTAAGCTTCAAGCGAAGAACATCTCAGAGAAATACATTGAAGCTCCATACACAACTGATTTTGCAGTTATGTTCCTTCCTGTTGAAGGCTTATATGCTGAAGTGGTTAGGCATGGGCTAGTAGAAACGCTGCAAAGGGATTATAAAATAAATATAGCAGGGCCGACAACTATGTCTGCAATACTTAACTCATTACAAATGGGCTTTAGAACCCTCGCTATACAAAAGCGTTCTTCTGAGGTGTGGACAATACTAAGCAGCGTTAAGAGCGAGTTTGGGAAGTTTGGAGAGGTGCTTGAGGCAGCAAGAGTTAAGCTTAGAAGAGCCAATGAAGATTTAGATAAGCTTATTGGAACTCGAACAAATGCTATTTTAAGGCGACTTAAAGATGTAGAATTGCTTGATGATACCCAAAGTTTTAGTTTAAATATTGACAGTGGCGAAGAATTGTAGTATTTTAAATAGTAGAAAATAGAAATGGAGATATATAAAATGTCAAATAACGTAAAAATTACAATGAACGATGGAAGCGAGATCCTATTAGAGCTATACCCAGAGGTTGCCCCTATATCTGTTGAGAACTTTAAAAATCTTGTAACAGCTGGCTTTTACAATGGACTAATCTTCCATAGAGTTATAAGCGGTTTCATGATCCAAGGCGGTTGCCCAGATGGTACAGGCATGGGCGGACCTGGTCATAACATTAAGGGAGAATTCTCCTCAAATGGTGTTCCAAACAGCCTAAAACACACAAAGGGTGTGCTTTCAATGGCTAGATCTATGAGCCCTAACTCCGCTGGTTCTCAGTTCTTCATCATGCATGAGAATGCTCCTCATCTTGATGGTCAATATGCTGCTTTTGGTAAGGTAGTATCTGGTATTGAGGTTGTTGATAAGATAGCGGCAACTGCAACAGATCGTTCTGATAGACCTCTTGAAAACCAAGTTATGACAAAGGTTGAGCTTGTATAGAAAAATTTTGCGACATATTGTTTTTATATAATATGTCGCTCTTTTTATATTAGATTTGGTGAAAATCTGATATAAGACTAAAATTAATATGAATTTACCCACCTAATGCCGACTGTAAGTCATTTAAAATCTCGCAAAGCGACACCATAACTCTTCACTATTCACTTTTACCTTTTCACTTAAATAAACGGAACGCAGTGGAGATTATTTATAAAATAAAAAGGAGATGTAAAAATGGGAATGGATCTTTATGCTGGAACTCTAACAAGGTATTATGCAAAAAACTGGAAAACAGTAACACAGCAAATCGCCGAAGAAATGGGATATAACTATGAAATAGTAACTCCAACTAGCAATCAAAATGAGGAGCAAGCTTCTGTCGAGCAAATTGAAACTGGAATGAAGGGATTTGCTAATTTTTTGGCTAGTTCATTAACTCCGCCAGAAGGCGAAAGCTACACTGCTTGGGAAGAGAACAATGAAAAGCCGTACTTTACTGATAAGCCTGATTGGATGGCTATGACTGCTTTGGTTTACAAAGCAGCATATTCAGAATATAACCTAACTCCTCCAGCTACAATTGACAAGAACTTTGATTTATCAAAAGATGAGGTTATTAAAAAGGCGCTTGAAGATAATGTAGGAAGAGTTGTTATATTAGCTAACGCTGAATGGTTCATACCTTTCAAAGGTTATTTTAACTTTACTTGCAATGTGCCAGACGGAAGAGAACTTAATCTTGCAACTGTAGATTTGTTGCTAGCTTGCTTAGATGCAGTAAATGAAAAGAGCTGGAACGCAACAAAAGAAGAGATTTACTCATGGAGAAAAACAGAAGGATACACAGAAAACAGTAATGAAAGTAGTGTACAGAATTTAGAGAGTCTTGCAAAATTTGCTTTTTCTATCTTTTATCAAGCTGCTGAGTTTGCGATAGAGAATAATCTTGTTGTGCTTATGGATTATTAATTTTGTTTCGTAGTAACATAAAAATGTTATTCTGTTAATATATATTTGCTACAATGAATTTAATATGTTGTAACATAAAATATTTTGAATGGAGATAATAAAATGAAACAATTATTTGAAAGCTTCAAGATTAAAGGATTAGAGATTAAAAATCGTGTTTGCGTTCCTCCTATGGTTTGCTTTAACTTTTCTGATGGCAAGGGGAATGTAACGGACAAAAATGTTGAGCATTATAAAAGCGTTGCTAAGGGCGGATTTGGGCTAGTTATTGTGGAAGCAACAGTAGTTAGCGAACAAGGAATGTTACATAGCTCACAACTAGGCTTATGGAATGATAGCCAAATAGATGGACATAAGCGAATTGTTGAGGCGGTGCATAGCGAGAACACTCCTGTTGTATTGCAGGTTCATCATGCTGGAGTTATGTCCCCGCGAGAGGACAGAGTAAGCTCATTTGAGTATAACCTAAACGGCAATCAAGCAAGGGCGTTAACTTTTGAGGAGATTGTCGAGATAGAAAATCATTTTGCTGACACTGCACTAAGGGCGCAAAAGGCTGGTTATGATGGAGTTGAGCTTCATGGAGCGCATAACTATTTAATCACTCAATTTATGAACTCAAGAGTTAACAAAAGAACAGATGCCTATGGCGAGGACAGAGCTTTATTTGTTAAGAACATAGTTAAAAAGATACGAGCAAAAGTTGGAGAAGATTTTGTTGTTGGTATTAGAATGGGTGTGTTCGAGCCGACTTTACAAGATGGTGTTAACCATGCGAAAATATTTGAGTCTATCGGAATTGATTTTTTAAATGTATCAGGCGGATTTAGATTTGAAGCAGATCCTGAAAAGCCAGATGATTTCCCTCTAGACCATCTGATTTATGGAGCTGGCGAGGTTAAAAAGGCTGTAAATATCCCTGTATTTGCTGTGTATGAGATAAACAGCAAGCAAAAAGCAGAACAGACTTTAGAGCTGACAAATGTAGATATGGTTTGTATTGGTAGGGGAGTGCTAGTTAACTATAACTGGGCTAATGATGCAAAGGAAAATAAAGACGTTGGTAAATGTCTATACTGTCCAAACTGCTTCTGGCGTTCAAATCACGAGAAATGTCCTGGCAGAATACTATATAATAGAAATAAAGCATAATAAAATACACGCTTCAGTTAGTCGCTGAAGCGTGTTATATTTTATGTTTATTTAGTTTCTAGTGAAAGCAACTTCGCCGCCCACCATTGTTAGGTTAACCTTTGCGTTCTTGATATCTTCAATATCATTTGCAAAAATATCTCTATCGAATATAGCTAAGTCAGCAAGTTGACCAACAGCTATAGAGCCTTTTTTGCCTTCGTCAAAGCTGTTGTAAGCACTAGCAGCAGAATAAAGGTCAATTGCAGTTGGTAGTGAAACAGCTTGCTCTGGGTAATATCCACCGTCTGGATTTCCTCTTAAATCTTTTCTTGCAACTGCGCAATATAGATTCTCAACAGTATTTAAGTCCTCAACAGGGGAGTCAGTACCAAAGCTAATGTTAACGCCCATTCTATGTAAATCGCCAAAAGCATAAGAAGTTGAAGCTAGCTCTTCACCAACTCTATCGCCAACAATATGCATATCATAGTGAATGAAGATAGGTTGAGCAAGTACATGCACATTTAAAGCCTTAATTCTATCAAGCAGAGGTCTGTCAGTTATTTGGCAGTGTACAATTCCGTGTCTATTTGGGTTAGGATCAGCTTCGCCTGTTCTTGCAACATTCTCGACTGCATCAATAACCATTTCTATAGCTCTATCGCCAATAGCATGAACTGCAACTTGACAATTATTTCTATCAGCAGTTGAAACAAACTCATTTAGTTGGTCCATTGTCATGCACTCAATACCAACAGTAGTGTTATCATCGTTGTATGGATTTCTCATAAGAGCAGTTCTAGCGCCTAGAGAGCCATCAACAAATAGCTTAATTGGTCCGATCTTGAATCTATCATCGCCTTTGTTAGTTTTGTATCCATCAGCTATGAAGCTATTTAGGCTTTCAATTTCTGTGAAGCAGCATTGATGATAAGATCTAATTCTTGCAGAGTTTCTATTATACACTATTCTATAAGCTTCTAGCATATCATTATAGTTTTCGTTTTTAACATCATTAGTTTGCACAGTTGTGATACCGTGGCTAAGAGCGTAATCCATAGCAGTGTCAATTGTGTTAGCAATCTCTTCAATTGTTGGAGCAGGGATGTGGGATTCAATTAAAGCCATAGAGTGCTCTGTGAAAATACCATTTGGATTGCCTTCGTTATCGTAGTAAAATTCAGCGCCAGCAACTTGAGGAGTTTCTCTTGTAACTCCAGCAACCTCAAGAGCCTTTGTATTACAAACAGCCATATGTCCACAAGCACGTCTGAAAACTATTGGATGCTCAGTTGAAATCCTGTCCATGTCATGGCGAGTTGGAAGTGCATTTGATCCAGTGAAGTAATCTTGGTTCCATCCTCGGCCAGAAACAAACTTTCCAGCAGGAATGTTGTTTTGAGCGATGAATGCAGAAGCTCTAGAAACGATTTCATCAATAGAAGTAACGCCCATAAGCTGAACAGATTCTAGATTAACACCAACACCATATAAGTGTTGATGAGAATCGTTAAAACCAGGAGTAACAGCGTTGCCATTAGCATCAATTATATTATCAGTCGTTGTTTTAGTTGCTAAGATTTCCTCGTTAGTACCAACAGCAGTAAATACACCATTTTCTATAGCTACTGCTTGTGCGAAATTGCCGTTGCCGATATATATATTTCCGTTATGAATAATTGTACGCATATCTTTTCTCCTTATAAAATTAAATATTGTTTGTGTTGTTAGCATTTCTCTTGCCAATAAACATGTAAAGAACATAAACAGCAGCAACTACAACAAGGCTTGTGATAGCAGTGCTAGAAGATTCAATGAAAGTATTTATCATTAGACCAACCATGATAGCAACAGTTAGGTAAACCATCCAAGTTGCAACTCTGTAAGGTCTTTCAATATCTGGGTATTTCTTTCTTAGAGTTAGAACAGAACAGAAAGCCATTGTGTTAAATATCATAGCTGAGAAAGTAACTAGGGAAGTTAGGGAGTTTAAGTCGTTAGACATAATTAGTAGACAAGAAATAATCATATGAACGATTAGAGCGTTGTGAGGAGTCTTGTATTTTGGATGTACATTAGCTAGAGAACGAGGAAGCATGCCATCTCTTCCCATAGCAAGTGCAGAACGAGGGAATACAAGTACACAACCATTTAGAGAACCGAAGATGGAAAGCGCCATACATGCTGCAACAAGAATACCACCAGCACTACCAAATAAAATAGTAGCTGCTTCTGTACCTAAGTAGTAGTTTCCAAGCTCAATTAGTTCAGCAACTCTTTCAGCAGGAACAACTCTGTAGATAGCGAAATTGAATAGTGTATAAAGAACAGTTACAAAAGCAACAGCGACAATAATTGCCATTGGAATGTTTTTCTTTGGATTCTTAATCTCTTCGCTAATAACGTTTAGGTTAGTCCAGCCTTCATAAGCCCAAAGAGTTGCAACAGTTGCAAAAGCAACCATTCCGATAATAGAAGTGATAGAAACAGCTGAACCATCAGCATTAACTGGAGCTGTCATCAAGTTTGGCATTTCATTTCCAAGGAAGATACCAGCAAAAAGGATAATTCCAATTGGTACAAGCTTACCAACTGTGAAAATGTTTTGTACGCTAGCACCTTGCTTTACACCAATGATGTTAACATAAGTTAGAATAATAACACATGTAATCGCGAAGATTTTGTGTTGCATAGTTGTCATTGGAATAAAGTTGTTTAGAGCGGTTGGAAGAGCTATTGCGATAGCGGCAGTTGATCCGCAACTTCCTAAGATAAATCCAGATAATCCGCTAACAAAAGCCGTTCCTTGACCATAAGCTTCTCTTAGGTAGATGTATCTTCCGCCAGCCTTTGGCATCATAGCACCAAGCTCTGCATAGCAAAGACCGCTTAGCATTGTAACAATACCGCCGATAATCCATACTAATAAAGCAAGACCCATAGACATGCCAGATCTCATAAGTACATAGCTTCCAAGATAGAAGATACCACTACCAATCATTATGCCCATAAGTACGTTTGCTCCACTAAAAAGACCAATTTCTCTTTTTAGGTTTGTTTCCTCTGATTGAAGGTTGGAAACATTGTTTAAAGTGTTGTTTGTTGTTTGACTCATTTTTAAAATCTCCTAAATTAAATTTATTAAACAAAAAAAGCTACATCCATCGACGCAGCTTTTAAATAAATTTAATTCAGCATCGATAGCGCCTCTACATAATGTAGGAGTGAAATGATTATTCATCATGACACCAACAATAAACTATACCTAACTTATCATTTCGGCAATATCGCCTTTCCATAACGTCACTGAATGTCCTCTCAGTTATGTACTCTTCTTTATTGCACCTCTATCAACTTTAATTATTTAATTTTGTTTACTATAACATATGAAAAATCATTTGTCAATAGCTAAAGTGAATTTTTTCTTACAAAATTCGGTAAATGTTATGTATTATTTCTTTTCAGAAGCAAATACTCCGCCTTTAGAATAGTTTTCTTTCTTCATATCTTCGAAAATTACAGTAACATGATCTATGCTAACATTCATTTCTTCAGCAATAGCATTACAAATCTTAACGCTAACAGCCTTTTTCTGCTCCATTGTTCTTCCCTCATACAATTTGACTGTTACTATTGGCATATCCTTTTCCTCCTAAAAACAAATATTGTATCATTATTATACAATATTTGTTTGGGGAATGCAACTAAATTATTATAACTACTTCATTAAAATTTGAAAAGTTATTTTAATCTAAAGCTTTATCTTCTATGAGAATATCGTTTTCCTGTCATGATTCTTTTTCGCAAAATATGATTATATATGTTATAAACATTTTGGATTGACATGTCATACAAAACAAAAACAACATTTGCAATTGCTAAAAGAGCTATCAATGAGGAGCTTACAAGTTCGTCGCTTGTATCTAATAAAAAGTTCAGCCCAAATAAATAGATCAAAAGCAAATAACCAAGACATACTGTAACATTAAATAGTAAATGTTTGATTAAGAAGCGAACCATGCTTGGTCTAATATTTTGAAGTTCTGGGCGAATAACAGGATAGTATCCCATTAGCATAATGAATATCATTGCAGCTTCATAGTCTGGCACAATAAATGGTGTTAAAAGTGCAGCAGCCACAAAAACTGTAATCGCTGTCGCTCTCCCATACTCAACCACTAAAGGAACAAGGCAAAACCCAGCGATTGCTGGCATTAAAAAACTCGAGAAGGGAACAAGTCCAGTTAAAAATAATATACTAATACAGAGAGCTGCACTAATTCCACCAATTGCAACTTTATAACTTTTATATGGCATTAAAATTCTCCTTTGTATTAGTTAAAGCAACATCTAAAAGCACTACAAGTGCAATCAGCACAAATTAAGGTCGAACAAAGGCTGCATGGACCGCAACAACCTATATTGCTGGTTGTGACCGTTCTTTGTCGCTCAAAGTTCATTCTTGTTAGCAGTTGGTTAAGTGTGCCTGAGTATTCTGGATTGTTAGGGTCAAGGTCGCAGGCTTTTCTAAAATGGGCTAAAGCATCATTTAGCCAGCCTCTAGTGTAGAAAATAACCCCTTTAAGGTAGTACCATTCAGCATCTCTCGATGTGCCAGAAACACCATCTAAAAGCTCTTGCGCTTCTGTTATTCTAGAAGCTTGAATTAAACGCCTAACATCGGCGAAATTGCTTGAGCCTGAATAATTGCTAGAGTTATAGCTGCCATTTTGACTGTAGTTATTATTTCTAGCTTTCAGTGCATCTTTATTTGAGCGAATTTGTTCATAAGCTGCGTTAATTTCTTGCATTTTTTCATTTGCAAGCTCTGAAAGAGGATTATCAATATAATTGTCTGGGTGATATTTTCTTGCAAGCTCTCTATATGCTGATTTAATTTCATCATCAGAAGCAGTCTTAGTTACTCCTAATACTTTATATGGGTCATTCATTATATAACCTCCTGTTATTTCTTTATTATAGTATTTGCTGTTTCAGGCAAACCATAATAAATTATATTATCTAATATTTCTTTAAAATGTTTTATATCTAAAAGCTGATAAGCAAGCGTTATCTCTGATATAGTTAAATATAGAGTGTTTTCAAGATAGCTTATGTCATATTCGTTGGTTAATGGATTAAATTTGCCTTGATTTTTATCTTTTTCAAGATCGTCAATAGCATCACAAAGATATACAAATCTGCCTAACATAAACCCAAGACGATACATGATTTTTTTGTTGAAAGTATCTTGTGCTAAATGAGAGAAGAGCTTTCCAAGAGCTTCTGCTGAAAAATGTGCCGCTTCATCTAGGCCAGCGCTTGTTTTTTCAACTTCTCTTTGTGCTTCAGTTGCTTTTTTTATTATTTCAAATCCTTCAGGCTCGCTCTCTTTAGCTTTAAATGCGGATATTGAAGAAAGCTTTTCTGTAGTGTACCAAAATGGCTTGCTAGCAATCATGCCATCCTCTTTGTTATCCATACATTTAAAGTAAAGCATTATCATTGCAAGGTTTGTACATCTAGTTAAGTCCTTATTTATCATAAGATGGGGCTTTACTTTTGTTGGGACAAATGGACAACGCTTTGGTGCAATTTCTGGCGCAGTATCATTAACAGCCATTGAGAGCATTGTTATAAAAGCAAAATCATAGCTTAGTGTAAACCTCGCTAATGGGCCATACTCTTTTGAAAGTGATCTACAAAATCCACAGTAAACACTTTTATAAAGCTCATAATCACAAACTCTCAGTAAGGGGATATGTGGTTTTATATATCCGAACAACTCGCAACCTCCTAAAATAGCATAGTAATTTATATTATATTATTTTTTCGCAGTGTAGATGTGTATAAAAAGTTAAAATTTCAGATTTAATTTTAAACATAAATTATTTTAGTATATTTTGCTGCAAAAAAGAGCAACCATTTAAAATGACTGCTCTTATAATCATATTTAAGCTTGCGCCCAATACATTTTATCGAAATCAATATTGCCAATTGGATCGCACTCAAATCCCATTAAATCCTTGCTGGAAACACGGAATTGTGTTGGTTGGAATAGTGGCACTTGTGTTGCAACTTCATTTAGATAAGCAGAAAGCTCTAAAAGTATAGCAGAACGCTCAGCATCATCAAGGGTAACGCTGGCTAAATCTATCATTCTATCAACTTCTGGGTCGTTAAGTCTTGACCAGTTTGGGCCATTGATGGAATCAGAGTGATACTTACCTCTTGCGTATGTAAACACTGTGCTGTTAGTTGAGCCTCCAATAGCAGCGATATAAGTTCCGTCTGCAACAGAAGAGATATATGTTGCTAAGTCCATATTTACTATAGTCGCATTGATCCCAAGCTCTTTATAGCTAGCCTGAATTACCTCAGCAGCACGACGCTTTGAATCATCAGAACATATAATAGGCATCTCAACAGTTGCTGGGTCAACACCAGAAGCAGCTAGATACTCCTTAGCCTTCTCTAAATCGTAAGAATAAGCGTTTTCCATTGATGTTTCAGGCAAGCCGATAGGTGTCATTGTAACAGCTGGCGTACCCATACCATTTAATGCAACAGAAATGATATCCTCTCTATTAAGACCATAGTTTAATGCCAGTCTAAAGTCTTGGTTATTATATGGTTCGACTTCATTGTTTATTGCCATAAAGAAATGAGTAATAGCTGGAACTTCATAAACTTTTAGCTTCTCATTTGCCCTAATCTTTTCAACATCGACAGTTTCAACCTCCATAATAGCATCAACCTCGCCTGTTTCAAGCATTATTGTCCTAGAAGAGCCTTCTGGCACAACAACCCAGGTCATATTTTTGATAGCTGGCTCGCCATCCCAGTAGTCAGGGAAGGCTTCGAATGTAACTCTTTCGCCAAGAGTCCAGTCAACATATTTGTAAGGGCCAGAGCCTATAGGGGATTCGTTAAAATCGTGTCCAGCATCAATAAGAGATTTAGGCAGTATTGAAAGCTGATTGTAAGTTAAGTCTTTTAGAAGGTTTGAGTATGGTTCTGTTGTGGTGATTGTAAAAGTTAATCCATCGACAACTTCAACGCTTTCAATATAAGTTGTTGGTTGAAGAGCATGAGGGAAGGTTTTGGCATACTTGATAGTCGCTTTTACATCTTCAGCATCCATAATCTCATCATTATGGAATTTTACCCCTTCTCTTAAAGTAAACTGCCATGTAGTATCATCTAGCGGTTTGTAGTCAGCTACAAGATGTGGAATTACTTCAAGCTGCATGTTGGTTGTGAAAAGTGTGTCGTAGGTTAACATATTCATGTAAATCGCAGCAGCAGAGGAGTGGTCGCATGAATGAAGGGAAGGGGTTTCGTTTGCAGTTGCTATAGTAACGCTGTCTTTGATACTATCCTCTGCATTAGATCCATCTGGTGAAGAGCTAGTGTCAGAACTGCTATTACACCCCGCAAAAGAACCTACCATTAAGATCACAGCTAGAAGCGTGCATGCTATTTTTCTTTTTGAAACTCTCATAAATCATACCTCACTTTATTATTTATCTTAATGTTTTATATTTTAAAATCATTAAGATATAGCAAACAGACTAATTGTAAATAACCTATGTTTGGCTACAATTACTTAACTCTAAATGACACTAGCTCAGTTTGATGTGCTTTATCTTAGATGTTAATTTTATATTTTCAGCTTTATATTACAAATTGCCTATTTATTACATTATACAATATATGAATACAAAGTCAATAATTGGTAATGGGATTTTATTGTCTAAAGCAACAATTCGCTTTAATTAACAAAAGTTAAGGATTGTTTTTATAAAGTATCACATATGTAAAATAGAGCAAAGCTGTTTAAGCTCTGCTCTAAAATTAAAATTATTCTCTTCCGTACATTTCAACATAGTCAGCAAATGTTTTTGCAGTCATAACACCGCATTTATACATCTCAAAAGGATCCATAGTTTGAGTATATTCAATAGGGCTTGGCATAAAGCCAGTTTCTAAAAGCAAAGCAGTTGTAAAGCTGTATCTTGTGACATAGTAGTTACCAAAGCTCGCTCTTCTTAGATTTCTGCCAGTACCCTCCACCATATAATCGCCAAGCATTTCAGTTATAGTTTGAGCATTATCGAAATACCAATAGGTTTCAATGCCGTTAACTGTGTTAGCGTCTGTTGTTTCGGCGTGACTGTTATAGTGAACCGATAAAGAAATATGAGGCTCGGTTTCTCTTGTTATAATTGCACGTTCGTCAAGATACAATCTGCTGTCATCCTCTCTAATCATGACAACAGTTGCGCCTAAATTCTCTAGCTGATCTTCTATAGCCATTGAAGTGTTAAGCGCAAATTCTGATTCGTGAGGTCCTAAAGTTCTAAGGGCACTAGGAGCGCCAATGTCAACCCCACCATGACCAGGATCGATTACTACTGTTACATTTTTTAGAGGCAGAAGCGGATCGTCTGATTTTTTAGGTGCAAGCTTGAAGAATATCTCAGCATCACCATCATCATTATAAAAAACGTCATACCCCCAAATAATATGAGAGCTAGTGGCATTAAATACAAGCTCATAGCCATTAGTATTGTTTAAGTTTGGGGTTATAGAACTAAAATATTCCGATACAGGCAGAGATAGTTCTGTTATAGCATTTGGAGTAAAGAAAGTAAAGCTATATTTTCCGCCACCCAAATCATCAACTGCGTATGGGATTCCAGCTCCTCCTTCTAGCACAAATCGAACTGACTCCTCATCATTAACAAGCTCAGCAGAGGTGACTTTAATGTCATTATGGTTAGCACTATCAACAAATTTCACACCACCAAAAGGAATATAGGCTCCAGAGATTGTTTTGATATAATCAATATCAACTTCATCTATCTCCTCAATTGTTCCCTCACGATAAATTCTTGTGTGAAGCTGAGTATAGTCATCAGAGGAGTAAATTCTTTGCATATCAACAGTTATTTCAGCAAATATACTAGCGTTTTGTGGAGCGATGTATAAGTCGCCCTCAGAAGTATATGAGGAGTTTGCGCCATTGTGTGTCAGATTGTAAGTTACTTTTCCGAGATTTTTTAGGCTAGTTGTAGGGTCTTCGAGAATAATGGTCGCCCTAAATGTGGCTGGGACAGAGTCAGAAGCCGCTGCTACCTGCTCTAACACATAAGTTTTACCAGCAATTGTTGCAGAAACATATGCTCCAGATGGCGCAACACAACTAATATATAGGTTTTCAGAAGAATATGCAAGTCCTAAATCAGTAGGGTACATAGAGGTTATTTTGTTTGTTGTGCCAGCAGTTTGTGTTGGTACATACCTTTCTATTCGGTAGGTATATGTTACTTCGCTGCCTTGACTTAGAGTGAAGGTATTGACACCGACATCTAAATCGACCAAAACACCAAAGCTACCATTATGAGTTGTTCTATTTATAGTTTCGCCATTGATAGTTAGTGGTAAATTCGGATTAGAAGTGCCTGTGATATAAAAAGTGTCGGTGTTTGTTCTATAGTCTTGTTTTGGATGTGTTATTGCTAGTGTAGTTGGAGGGGTGTAGTATAAAGCATATGGTTCTATATTAGTGCTAAATGCTGCGTTTAATATAGCTGTATCAACGCTTGGCTCTGAGAATAATGAATAGTTCTCATAAACCACACCTAAATCCTCCTCCATAACTAAGAAGTTTTGGAAAAACATCTCGCTATTATCTGAGGATATAGAAGCAATAAGCTTATCCCCTAAAATAGAGCTATAGTAGCTTAGGTATGTTGAAAACTCATTGTTATGATAGTCAGTGCTAGCATCTAAGCTCACAACAACATTGTCAGAATTTTTTGTGATTGTATTTAGCTGCTCATCAGTTAAAGTGGGGGAAGAAATGCTTGTTATAAGCTTTTGCTTGCTTGATAGGTTGCTCTTAATCTCAAGTGTTAGATTGTCTAGCATTTCAATATAACCATCTTGCGCTATCAGTCTATAATCGTCTATGCCTTTAAGCATAACACCTGAAACATCATATTCATCAGCAATGCTATTAATATCTTTGGCGTTTATATCGGCGGAGGTTTGAGCAGTAGGGGAGAGGAAAAAATCCCCCTCAAACTGCACGCACTGTTCTGGGTTTGTCACAAGTATAGAAGAGGATGCTAAATTCTCATTGCTATCACCTAAGTAAAAAGGATTTACAACAGCTACTACATCAATATCCTCTTTCTTCGCAGCAGAAACAAGTTGTTTTAATGGATCATAAAAGCTAAAATCGCCCTGCTGTTCTAGCCAAAACTGACTAGAAGGGAACTCTTTAGATTGATATAGTGCATCGCCTTCAGAACGCACCTCAAAATATATTGTGTTTAAGCTTGCAAGCTTTGCATCTTTGACTATCTCATCAATTTCATCATTCAAGCTTTTGGAGTTTAGGTTTGGGGTAGAGGGGAAGTCACCATTATTATTAGAATCTATAAAAACACCTCTAACGGCTTCTTCAACCTGTTCTGCTTCAATATCTGTTGCAAGAGAATTTGTAATAGCCGACGAGCAGATAAGAGAGCCTATCAAAGCTAGAGCTATATATTTTTTTACCATCAATTAGTTCCTCCTATATTTTAAATGTCAAGATTATTATATCTTTATTATTTATTATCACGAATAAAGCTATTGTATCATATAAAGCAGTATTTTGTCTATTGTATTATTATGGTAGACGAAATTTTACATTTTGCTTATATTTATTAAAACACATAGATAGTATTGTTACATATTTTATAACTGATACAAAATCATAAAAATAAAAACACATAAAAATTTTTCGATATGTATTGACAAAGCTTTATCAATATGTTATTTTAAACACATCAAAAGTTTTTGATATGAAAGGGTGAGTTATTGAAACATAAACAAAATGCTAAAGTATTTAAAGCGCTTTGTGATGAGAAAAGGCTAGCTATTTTGGAGTTTCTAGCAACAGGAGAGAAATGTGCTTGTATGATAGAAGCGAAGCTTCAGATATCGCAATCAGCAGTGTCGTATCATATGAGGATACTTTGCCAGTCTGGAATAGTAGTTGGAAATCACAGCGGAAAATGGACTAATTATAGCATAAGTGAAGAGGGTGCAGATAGAGCGAAAAACCTTCTTAGCGAGCTAACAACAATGAACGAGATTATTAAAGATGAAGCTTGTTAATGACAAAGCTAAATAACGGAGGAAATCAAAATGGAGAAAGAAATAAAAGGCGGAATAGGCTTTTTTGAAAAGTATTTAACGGTATGGGTAATTATCTGCATGATAGCTGGTATATTGATAGGAAACTATCTTCCGGCAATTCCTGAGTTTTTGGGAACGCTTGAGTATGCAAATGTTTCAATACCAATTGCAGTGTTGATTTGGTTAATGATATATCCAATGATGCTTAAAGTTGATTTTAAGAGCATAAAGAATGTTGGTAAAAATCCAAAGGGTTTGTTTGTAACTTGGGTTACTAACTGGTTGATTAAACCATTCACAATGTTTGGTATAGCATGGTTCTTCTTTTATGTAGTGTTTGGAGGTTTAATTTCGCCAGAGCTTGCAACTGATTATTTATCCGGTGCTGTGCTGTTAGGAGCTGCTCCATGTACTGCGATGGTTTTTGTGTGGAGCCATCTAACAAAGGGAAATCCAGCATATACAGTTGTTCAGGTTGCAACTAATGACCTTATCATTTTAATAGCATTCACACCAATAGTAGCTCTTTTACTAGGAGTTGTTGGAGTTACAATTCCATGGAATACACTTATCCTATCTGTAGTTCTGTTTGTGGTTATTCCTTTAACTTTAGGTGTATTAACAAGAAGCTATATAACTAACACAAAAGGCGAAGACTATCTAAATAATACATTCATTCCTAAGTTTAACAATGTAACTGTGGCTGGACTATTACTAACTCTTGTTATAATCTTCTCCTCTCAAGGCGAGGTTATTATAAACAACCCAACACATATTCTTCTAATTTCAGTTCCACTAATCATTCAAACAGTGTTTATCTTCTTTTTAGCTTACCTAGCTTGTAAAGCATTAAAGCTTCCTCACGATATCGCTGCACCAGCTGGTATGATAGGCGCATCCAACTTCTTTGAGCTTTCAGTGGCTGTTGCTATTTCATTATTCGGCACTGATAGTCCTGTTGCACTTGCAACAATTGTTGGCGTATTGGTTGAAGTGCCTGTAATGTTAATGCTGGTTAAGTTTGCAAACAATACAAGACATTGGTTTAAAAAAGCTTAGTAATAAGATATATTAAAGGGGAAATAGAATGAGTAAGGTTAAAGTAGCATTTGTATGTGTGCACAACTCTTGTCGCAGTCAAATGGCAGAGGCGTTAGGGAAGCATTATGCTTCTGATGTGTTTGAAAGCTATTCAGCAGGAACAGA
>CAYJEV010000002.1:0-4577 GCA_964369265.1 uncultured Oscillospiraceae bacterium | reverse complement strand
TCATAAGCTGGAATTAAAAGCTGAACTCTTCTATCAAGCTGAACAATAGAGAATATACCTAAAGATATAGTGACAATTTTGTTCTCTCTTGAAGGAGGGCATAGCTCTGCGTGTTCAAATACTTCGCAGACACATGGAGGAAGTACAGGGCATATAGGTAATGTTACAGGCTCCTCTAGATTACAAGCAAGAATTAGAGGTTCAACAACTTGAACTGTTGCTTGAGGCAGGTTAGAAGCTGTCATATGAGGGAACTGGCTTGAATATGTGCTAACATTCCCCTCGCTTCCATAAAGTATAACCTTCTTGCTATAAGTCGCAAGACCATTAACTGTTGTTGGATGGCCAGGGTGACCACAATAAACAGCTAGTGTAACTTTAAAGAAGTATGAAATATCGACTGAATAAAATCCTTTATCAAAAGGAACACTTTCAACCTCAATATGAGTGTGGACAATCTCGACAGATTTTGCTTTGACCATGATAGCAGAGTTTATAATCTTTTGGTCATTTCCAAAAAAGAAAACTTGTAATCCATCAATACATTCTTTGTCAGCGCAAGAATCGTAAATTCTCTTTGTATCAATGCATACAGCCTCTTTGAAGGAATCGTTAATAGCGTTTGTATTGGAACAGTTATAAGTGGACATAACAATCCTCCTATCTAAATTAGTAAAGAACCCAAAACATGGGTACTCAATACATTTTATGATTTAGAAGGGAATATGTTACAAAAAATGAAAAGTGATACATCAGCATTTAATTCTTTAAGTTTTCACTCTATTTAAATGGTTAAGTGAAGGGGTAATTATAGTATAGCAGATATAAATTTCTCTAGCTGTGCATCGTTCATTGGCTCAGTCATATCAATATAAATAATCTTATTTCCTTTAACAATAATGTATTCGCCTATTGGGACTTCATAGCTTCTAAATGCTTGATAAATATTATCGAGATTTAGGCTTTGAATAAGCTCGCTATTTATGTTGCTAAAAGCAGCAATGTGTGGTGGGTAGTTTGGGAGTGAATATAGCTCGTTGAAAATAATGTTCTCCACAAAGTCAAATTTAGCCTCATAAACAGTGCATGTTAGTAGTGGTGGTGAGTTTACTAAGCCATAATTTTCTTGACTATAAACTGCTCCAGACACCAAAATATTATCAAATGCTTTTATATCATATTGGAAGCCTTCATAATCTTTATGCTCTGAAAAGATATCTTGAACTGTTATAGGAAGGTCAGTGCTTGAAAACTCAGGCGATGTTTTTTCTTCTGATAAGAGCAAAATTGTAGAAGTAAAAACAACAGCAATCATTGCAAAACATGATAGTGTTAGTACAGCTATTGAGGTTATCATATTTGCTTTTGCAGAAAAATTCAGTTTTTTAAGCAGTTTGATTGTTCCTAGATAAATAACAAATAAGAAAGGAACAAATAAGAGTGTAAACAAAAGGGCTGGTATGTTAAATGAAGCTACAAAGGAAATTAAAAAGCCTATAGTTAAGGTGCTTATTAACGTTAAAGCTATAATGTCTATATAAACTGAGTCTATTTTAGCTTCATAACATTTTCCTGTTTCCCTAATAGATTTTTCTGATTTTTTGCACCAAAGCAAATATTCAGCAATTAAGGAAATGTAATAAATTTCTAACATTACAGCAGTAATTAAAGGGAATAGTCTATATGGGCTTATTAACAATCCAATTGGGTCAAATTTTACTACTTGCAATTGCATAAATACATTAAAAGCAAATACTATAGCTAACATAACCATGCTAGGAAGAAAGGATTTATTTATGCATTTCTTAATGTTTTTAAATTTTTCTTCCTCGTCAGTTTCAAACTCAATTGGATTATCTGCGCCGCTCGAAAAAACCTGAAGTTTATTAGATTCAGCAACAAACTCCCAACCAGACTCTCTAGCCATTTCAATATATACTTTTTGGTTCTCGGTTTGAGAGGGGTTGAAGATAGAGCCTTCTGAAAAGAAAGCAACAGTGTATTTCATATCTTTTGGCTCATCCTTTTTGAATTTCCAAGTAAATGTACCAATGCTATCAAGGAATAAGCCTTTCTTTGCATAGTTTTCTAGCTTAGTTTCAATGCTTCTAAAGTTGTGTAACCTTATAAACATTAGTTTATTAACTGTATTTTTCATTGCCTGAACCTCCATTTACTATAATTTCATAATCATGTTTTAGTCTAGTTAGCCTTTCATACTCCTTGTCAAGTAACTCTTTGCCCGCTGATGTGATAATGTAACTCTTTCTTCGGTTTTCAACTTTTGTTTCAACTATAAAGCCTTCTTTAACAAAGCTGTCTAGCAAGGCATACAGTGTGCCAGGCCCTATTGATACACGTTTGTTAGTTAAATCCGACACAAGCTTCATTATATCTACACCGCACCTTTCTTCTCTAAGACAAATAAGAGCATAGAACATCTGTTCTGTGAGAGTTTGATATTTTTCTCTTGCCATTAGAATCACCTTTCTTTAAGAATACATCGATATTCGATATTTACAACTCAATTATAACATCGAATATCGATATTGTCAATATAAAAATGCTGCGGCACAAATAAAAGATGTGCAACAGCATTAATATATAAGTATTTAATCAAGCATTTTTTCAAACTCATCGACAGGCATAGGTTTTGCATAAAAATATCCTTGCGCCGCTTCGCAGTTAACATTTTTAAGGAAGTCAACTTGATTTTCTTCTTCAACTCCTTCGGCTATAGTAACCATATTTAAGTTGTGAGCAAGCTTAATTATGCCATCGATGACTAAGTTTCCTCTATCATCATTATTATTTAGTAAAAAGCTTCGGTCAAGCTTTAGAGTATCAACCTTAAAATTCTTGAGCATTCCAAGAGAGGAGTAACCTGAGCCAAAATCATCAATAGAAACTGTGAAACCTAAATTATGAAGTTCTTCTAAAATAACAATTAGCTCTGCTTCATTTTCAGTTATTGTTGTTTCAGTTAGTTCAATTTCTATTAAGTGTCGTGGAAGCTCATATGAATCTAATACTTTAACAAGCTGTTCAGAAAATCCTCTGTTTGTTATGTTTATACGAGAAAAGTTAACAGCCACAGGAATAGGGGATTTACCTTCATTCTCCCATTTTTTGAGCAAACAGCAGACAGCATTAAACATATATTTATCAAGCTCGACAATATAGCCATTGCTCTCGAATAGCGGAATAAAGTCATTAGGGAAGATGATATTACCATCTTTCTCGATCCATCTAACCAAAGCTTCTGCGCCAATTACTTTGCTATCGTCTATCCTATATTTAGGTTGCAGAAAAACTTTGAACTCTTCATTTGCTAAAGCAGCCTTCATTTTGTTTGTAATAGCAGTTTGCTTTAATAAAAGCTGTTTTATTTTATCATCATAGTCATAAACATTAGTTACAGCTTCTTTTTTAGCGAAACTATGAGCCATATTTGTTCTGCTTATAATTTCGTTGATGTCATCCTCGCCATCCTCAATAAAATATCTGCCATATCTAAAATTGAATTGATGGCTATTAAGAGTTGGAATTAACGTTTTGAAAAGTTCTTCGTATTTGTGGGTTATCCCAATAAAGTCATCAAAGAAGCCATTGCCAGCCATCATCATAAATTCATCGGAGGATGTTCTAGCTAAAATGAAGGTGCTTTCATCAATATGGCTAGCAGTGTATGCGACAGCTTTTAAAACTTCGTTACCAACTTCAAAATCAAACATTTCATTTATAGCCTTAAAATTTACAATATCCATCTTTATTATTGTAAATTTAGTGTTTGGATGTTTTTTAAGAAGGTTTGTGGCGTCTATTTTGAACTTCACTAGATTAGGCAAGCCAGTAAGCTCATCATAGTAAGCTATTTGTACAATCTCATCATAGTGCTTATTCCTAAGCCTGATGATATATGCGCTAAATAATGCGAGTATAGTAAACACAACAAAGTTTATTAACATCATCTCATTTGATATGCTTCTAGCGCTTGCATTTTCAATATTCTCATTTGAAACAAACACTAAAGTCCATTCGTTAATATTAAGAGGGCGATATTCGGCTAGTCTTGTTATATTGTTTGCAACAAAAGTTAGGCTGCCTGATTCACCGCTAGTCATTATATTAACAATATCCTCTGTTGGATCGCTATCAACTGAAGAGGCAATCTCTAGGTCATCAACAGAACTTAATATTGCTTTGCCGTTACTATCAAGAATTATAGCATACCTTATTTCCTTGGAATTGTATAAGTCCGTTGTTTGAATTGAGGAAACAAGCAGAGATTTTATGTAATCAACGGAATACTCAGCTGCAACAACTCCCTCAATTCTTCCATCATAATTTATAGGAGCTGATACAGCATATACCATTTTATTAGTAAATGACGAAACATATGGCTCAGTGATAATAATATCGCCATTTAAAGAATCTTCAAAATAAAGGGAGTTACTAACGTTTATAAGGGTGTTGCTAGATAATATTCCAACACCTTGACTATCAACAACTATTAGGTTGGCGAAAGAAAAATATTTTTCTGCATTTTTCATAAACTTTAAAAAAGACTCTTCATT
>CAYJEV010000001.1:0-69785 GCA_964369265.1 uncultured Oscillospiraceae bacterium | reverse complement strand
TAGCTTCCATATAAAAATGTTGGTAGCTCAGAATTAGAAATATCAGAAGTGATAACGATATCATATGAGTTTCTTATTACTTCAGCGCCATTATCAACAGCAAAAGTCAAACCATTCATAATAGATACTAGATCTATTGTAGTTGTAATGTTAGTCATAAAAGCAGCAAGCGAAACAGGCACTGCAAATGCTATTAGCTGTTTGGAAATTGATGTTTTGCTTTTTTTCTTAATATCGCCAGCAGATTCTCTCGAAAACAAGCTATAAACACAAAGAAACATTAAAGACATAACACTTCCTAAAGTCACACCAAAAATTCCAGCAGCTGCAACTATAGGCAGGCTACTATCATAATCACCTTCCACAATGCCAAATTTAAGCCAAAATGTATCACCAGAGCTAATTGCACTCATCGCCATCATTGCTAGGATTGTTCCAAACACAAGCTTTGATACTGCCTCTATCCCTTGGGATACACCAGTTGGAAACATATTATAATGTCCCTCAAAATAACCCCTAAAAGCAGCTCCTGTTGCTGCAAACAATATTGCTGGTGCAATAGCTTTTATAGCTGGTTGTGCAAGCGGGTTTTGAACTAGTATAGAAAATGGCGTAGACAAAAGATACAAGCAAGCCCACATTACTGTGCCTATAGTCGCAAACAAAAAGAAGGCGTTTCTCAGTACAGCAACACTATTAAAATTTCTATCTTTGGAGCGTCCAGAAGAGATTAGCTTTGATACAGCTATTGGGAACCCAGCTACTGACATGCTGTATATTGGGTTAAACAAGCCATATGCACTCATATAATATCCCATACCAACTCCACCAATCAAATTAGTTAAAGGAATTTTATATAATGCACCAATGATTTTAACAATAATGGTTGAAAACACTAAAATTGTTGCGCCACCAATAAAAGATTGCCTTTTTTTCATATCCACCTCATTGTATTTTATTTCTTAACTCATGTATACGCTAAAAGCAGTATGGATATTACAATTGTGTTTATTTATAAAAACCAGGCGTAAACCTGGTTAAATGTTAGTTGAGTTTGTTTTCTAAGACACTATTCAATAATTTGTCCACAAAACGTACAAGCAGTTGCGTCTGCTGGATTTTTA
Source organism: uncultured Oscillospiraceae bacterium (assembly GCA_964369265.1). Lineage (GTDB taxonomy): Bacteria > Bacillota > Clostridia > Oscillospirales > Ruminococcaceae > DAMCAP01. The sequence goes on along the minus strand of CAYJEV010000001.1, from coordinate 68,661 downwards.
GTTCCACAATGACTGCATTCAATCCCTTTAATCAACTGACCAAGTTTAGCATTTAGCTCCTCAATTTCTTTTGAAAGAGTATCTACTTCTTCTATACAAATTTTCATAAGAGAGTTATCGCCAAGCGTTCCTTTTTTCTCTTGTAGATAATAAAGCGAGCCTATTCTCTCAAATGTACTTTGAAGCATAGACTTTTTTTGTAGCACTGTTAATCTAAGCTTTGACGCCTCAACAGCAATACCTGTTTTTTTGCCAGCTATATTTATAATAGATTTTGCATTATTTAATATATTCTTAAACTCCACTTTCTAACCCCCATCTATTACTCATTCTAAAAACGAAGCAATCTCATCTTTTCTTTTTAAAAGCTCATCAAAACGATCTATATATTCGTGTGGATGCTTAAAGTTATGTATCCTCTTTATATCATTTCCCTTTCTAAGCTTAGTGACACCACCAGCTCCAGCAGAAAAAATACTGTGCGTTTCATCCATTATATATATATTGTATAAGCATTCTTCATTAGGTATAGAGTAACCTATATTTTCTAAATTTGCAACAGTGTTTTTTTGGCGATAAAGGTAATAAGGGCTATAATTTTGAGCTAAAAGCTTCTCTCTAGCGTATTTAACCATTTTCGTTGTTATTTCTTCAACACTTTCCTCAATACTATCAGAGTTCTGATATATATCACTAGCTCGTTTTATGGTTAGTGTATGCACCGTTATATTTTCAGGAGAAAGTTTATATACAGTGTCAAGAGAATGCTTAAAGCTTTCAAAGCTCTCTCCAGGAAGCCCTGCAATCAAATCCATATTTATGCAATCAAAACCAACTTCCCTCGCTAAATTAAAGGTGTTTATTACATCTTCCCCTGTGTGAGTTCTGCCAACACTCTTCAATATATCATCTGACAAAGTTTGAGGATTTATACTTATCCTCCTAATGTTAAATGATTTTATAACCCTTAACTTTTCTTCATCAATTGAATCAGGTCTTCCAGCCTCAACAGTAAACTCTCTTAGAGTTGTTAGGTCAAAGTTATTATTTACAGCTGATAGAACTTTTTTAAGCTGGCTTGCTGATAAAGTTGTTGGAGTTCCTCCTCCAAAATAAATTGTTTCTAATCTTAAATTAAGATTTTTAGCTATATCCCCTATATATTTAAGCTCTTCAACCAGCTTCTCAACATATGGATCTATATATTTTCCAAAACTAGACACAGCGCCAGAAACAAACGAACAATAACTACATTTAGTTGGGCAAAAAGGCACACCTATATACAAGCTAAAGCTATTACTTTTAGATAGCGCTTTGATTTTACTTTCCTTTTTTGCAATATCTATTGATAGCTTAATCATTTCTTCGCTTGCACAAAACACATTATCAAAATATCTTACTATTTCTTCGTCTGTTAAGCCTTCTTCCATAGCCTTATGAATAAGCTTGACTGGACGAATACCTGTAAGCATGCCCCAATCCGGTTTATAGCCTGTTAGCTCTGACAAGGTTATAAATAGTAGCTTTGATATAGCAAGCTCAGCATTATTTTTAATATAACAATCTCTACTCTCTTTAAAATCACTTATTGTTAATGTGATTATAGCCTTAGTTTCTGTGATTTCAGCGACTAGGCTATCCTCCCCTTCAAGCTCCAGAACAGATGCTAAGGGAAAGAAAATTCTGCAAATATTTCTTAGCTCATAACTATAGCTATGGCCTATGTTAATTAAAGAAAGATTTTTTATCTCCCTATTTAGAATGCTCAATATTATACCTCGTTAGATTTTATATAGCGGTTATACACACGTTCATGCTCCATTGTACTGAAATCTTCATGTCCTGGATATACAATATAGTCGCCAGGAAGGGCTGCAAGCCTTTTAACAGAACGCAGTATAGTATGGTAGTCACCACCATCTAAATCACATCTACCAACTTCTTGCTTGAAAAGAGTATCGCCTGTGAAGATATTATTCTCCACTAAATAGCATACTCCCCCTCTTGTATGTCCTGGTGTTGAAAGGACAGATATTTCCATATCTCCGCTTATTATCTTATCACCATCGACAACAAATTCGTTCAAAGGAATGTCGGTATAATCGTCAATATAAGCTCTTATAGCAACCCTAAAGCTATCGCTAACATAACCTACTGCCTCTGCATCAGGTTGACCTATTACAACAACTGCATTAGGGTTAAGTGCTTTTAGTTTTTTTACACCCCCAACATGATCAAAATGAGCATGTGTTAAAAGTATATGAGTTATTGTAATGCCGTTCTCTTTTAGGTAATCATTTATCTTTTCTCCATAAAGCGGCGGGTCAACAACAAATCCAACTTTATTGTTGTCGTATGCAATATAGCAATTAGTCTGAATTGGTCCAATTTTTAAATTTTTAACTGTCATAGTTTCTCCTTTTATACCTTGCCCTTTGGCATCATCTCTTCAGTATCTAAAATTATTGTCACAGGTCCATCATTAGTTATAGATACTTTCATATCAGCTCCAAAAACGCCCTTTTCTACATTCTTAACTCCCTCTGAAAGAAGTTTTTCACAAAAATACTCATATAGTGGATTGGCAATATTAGGCACTGCCGCTGAAATAAAAGATGGACGCTTTCCTTTTTTGCAATCACCATATAGTGTGAAATTGGAAACAACTAGTATCTCACCATCAACATCATTCACAGATAAATTCATTTTATCATTCTCATCTGTGAAAATTCTAAGACCTGCAACTTTAGAAGCAAGGTAATCCGCTTCCTTTTTTGTGTCACCATCTTTCACACCAAGAAGCACCATTAATCCTGTGTTTATTTGGCTATGCAGCTTGCTATCAATCACTACATTTGCACTACTAACTCTCTGAACTACTGCTCTCATTTGTCCCCCTACCCTACTGCACGACTTATCGCTAACACACCTGAAATGTTTTTCAGAGAATTTATAACATAAGTAAGCTGATTTATATCAGAAACAGTAATCGTTAATTGTATTATAGTTGTATTATCTTTTTGATCCTTACCCATAATTGCATTTACAGGCACTCTAAGGTTATTAAGTGCAACACTAATATCAGCAAATAATCCACCACGAGTTGCGCATAATATATCAAGCGAGGAATGGAAACTTTCCTTAACTGTGTTTGCCCAGCTAGTTTTAACCCATCTTTCCTTCTGCTCTTCATCTCTGATTGAGGAAGTGTAGTTAATACAATCTGTTTTATGGATTGAAACGCCCGCTCCTCTTGTGATAAATCCAACTATATTATCACCAGGAACCGGATTACAACATTTAGCGAATTTAACTAAGCAACTATCAAGCCCTTCGACTATAACACCGCTTGAAGCTTTTTTGGATTTTTCAGGCTTTGACGTGTTAACTACATCGTTGATGGTTACTGTTGCTGTTTCAGCTTGCTTTGATTTAGTGTTTTTTAGATAGGTTTCTTTAAGTCTTGGAAGTATCTTAGCGAGAGAAAGACCGCCATAACCAATTGCTGCATAAAAATCAGCAACGCTATTGATTTTTTGTCTCTTGGTTTCCTCAAGCAAGAATTTCTCAAGAGCTTCACCCTCTAAATGTATACTGTTTCGCTTAAACTCTTTCTCAACTTGGTTTTTGCCCTCTTCAATATTCTCAGGGCGCTTTTCTCTCTTAAACCAGTTTCGAATTTTGCTTCTTGCTTCGCTTGTTTTAACTATACTTAACCAATCTCTATTTGGTTGCTCAGTTGATTTTGTTATAATCTCAACTATCATACCTGTCTGAACTTCAAAATCAAATGGCACAATCTTTCCATCAACTTTGGCACCAGACATTCTATTTCCAACGCCAGAGTGTATAGCATAAGCAAAGTCAATAACTGTTGCACCTGTTGGCAAGTTTACTACATCGCCTTTTGGAGTGAACACAAAAACTTCATCAGGAGCTATGTCAGACTTAATAGAGCGAATAATTTCCTCTGCATCTTCGCCATCTTGTTGATTTTCAATAAGCTGACGAACCCAAGCTATTCTCTCCTCTAGTTTATCCTTGCTAGCTATTCCTGATTTATACTTCCAGTGTGCTGCAATACCATATTCGGCTGTGTAGTGCATATCCCAAGTTCTAATTTGTATTTCAAAAGGTATTCCATGCTTATCAAAAACAGTTGTATGAAGCGATTGATACATATTTTGCTTTGGAGTTGAGATATAATCTTTAAATCTGTTTGGGATTGGCTGGAACATGTCATGAACTATACCAAGCACATTATAACATTCGCCAACATTATCGACTATTACTCTAACTGCATATACATCAAATATTTCATCAATCGAACGTCCTTGCAAATACACTTTTCGATATATGCCATATGTGCTTTTAACACGTCCCTCTATCATTGCATCGGGAATAACAGCGTCAACTCGCTCTTTTATTCTCTCTTTGATTGAGTCAATAAAGCTTGTTCTCTCGCCTTTTCTAAGAGCTAGCTGGCTTTCTATTTCATTATATGCAATAGGATCTAGATATCTTAGAGATATATCCTCTAGCTCCTCTTTTACAGTCTTCATACCGAGCCTATGAGCTATTGGGGCATATATCTCCATAGTTTCTTTGGATTTATATCTAGCCTTTTCATCAGATAAGAACTCAAAGGTTCTTGCGTTATGAAGCCTATCAGCAAGCTTTATTATCATTACTCTTATATCTTGAGCCATAGCTAAGAGCATTTTTCTAATATTCTCTGCTTGCTCTTTCTCTCTATCAGAGTATGGAATTTGTCCAAGCTTTGTAACACCATTAACTAGCAAAGCTACTTCTGCACCAAAATCAGATTCAATTTGTGATAATGGTACATGAGTATCTTCGACTACATCATGAAGCAGAGCTGCTATCAAAGATTCTGAATCCATGCCCAGCTCAACTAATATAACAGCAACAGAAACAGGATGAGTAATATATAACTCACCTGACTTTCTTCTTTGATCGCCATGTGCCTCGTAGGCTAAGTCATAGGCTTTTTTTAATAAATCCATCTTGAACTTTCTGCCGCTTTTTTCAATGACAGCAACAAGTTCATCATAAGTATAATTAACTTTTGGTTTCATTTTCCATCAAACTCCTTATCACTTTTGAACTTTCAAGAGATACTTTCTCAGTCACAGGGTTTATTATTATATGCCCCTCGACTTTAGATATCAACTTAAGCTCTATCATAGCCTCTAATGCTATTAGGAAATTTATATAAGGCATTTCACCGTTAGAACAGCCTAGATGTATCTTTTGGCTATTTGCTTCAAGTCGTCTTTTTGAACGTATGTATTTATAAACTTCTGCAAACTCATCACGACTAGGAACAAAGCCAGCACCACAAAGCTCATTTCGCTTATAATTATCAAATAAAGCTACTCCCTCAAAATAATTCTCTTGATTCAAATTGCTAATATGCATATCAACGCCTTTTAAGGATATCTTCTCAGCTCCATTATATGTATTGATTGAGAGGGTAAAAGTTATGTCAATTATATCGCCAATAGTAAATGGTATACTTTCCCTTGAGCGTGAGAAGAACAGGATCTCAAAGCTTTCATCCTCTTTTTGAACAGTAATTTTTTGATGCTTTCCTTCAGATAGTGATTGTATTTTTGTTATAGCAACGTTCTGCAAGCAAAACAAAGGCTTTTCATTCCCAGCTCCAAAAGGCTCAAGCCTAGCTATATTCTTAATGCTGTTTATATTTATTTCAGAAGGCGAACATATATAGTCGACCGAAATTGAATCTACAGGCATCTTAAAATAATGCTCTTTTGCATAGCTGTTTATTCTAAATATAAACTTATCAATATTTTCATTTAAAAGCGAAAGTCCAGCTGCCATTGGATGTCCGCCATATTTAGTTAGTAAATTACTAGAAGCAAATATAGCATCAATTAGCGAGAAGCCTTCAACACTTCTACCAGAAGCTTTAGCTTCATTTTCGCCTTTTGAAATTATAATTGTCGGCTTTCCATATGCATTAACAACTCTTGAAGCGACAATCCCTATAACCCCAGCATTCCAGTCTTCTCCATAAAACACCAATACTCTATCATTTAATATTTCTGGGTGTTCATTCACTTTCTTTTGAACACTCAAAAAGATTTCTCTTTCAATTGATTTTCTGTCTGCATTATGTTGTTGCATTTGAGATATAATGTCGTCAGCCTCTCTAATATCTTCAGTCAGTAGCAGCAAAACAGCCATTTCAGCCGAGTCAAGCCTGCCGACAGAATTTATTCTTGGTGCGATTGAAAATGCTATAGTTTCAGAAGTTAAACTATTTGTGTCAATAGCAGCAATATCCATAAGCCTTCTAAGCCCTATTCTATGAGGGTCGCGAAGGGATACTACACCCTCACGAACAAATATTCTGTTTTCATCTTTTAGCTCAACTATATCTGCTACAGTTCCTATAGCTACTAAATCACAATATTCATGAAGCGTTTCATAACAATCAACATCATCTTCTAAAGCACAAATAAGCTTAAAAGCAACACCAACCCCTGAAAGCTCTTTAAAAGGATAGTCACAACCCTCTTGATGCGGATTTATTATTGCATCTGCTGATGGCAAGATTTCCCTTGGCATATGATGATCAGTAACAACTACAGTTATACCAAGCTCCTTCGCCCTAGCTATCTCATCAATAGCACTTATTCCATTATCAACTGTTATGATTAGCTCAACACCCATTTTATGAAGCTCTTCAACAGCTTTGATATTTATTCCGTAACCTTCTTCTTCTCTATGTGGAATATAAAAAATAGAGTTACAACCAATATTATTTAAGTAGTCGTTCAATATAGCGGTTGAGGTTACACCATCACAATCATAATCGCCAAAAACCGCTACCATTTTGTCATTTTCAATTGCATCCCTTATTAGGGCAACTGCCTCATTCATCCCTTTCATTAGATAAGGGTTATGCAGTTTGTTTGAATTAAGAAAAGAATATGCCTCCTCAACTGAAATCCCTCTACTAGCCATAACACCACCAACTAAAGTTGGTACATTTAATCTATTACTAATCTCACTTACATCAGCTAATGTAGGCTCATTAAACTTCCAGTATTTCATAGCTATTCCCTCCTCGCAAACATTGTTTATACAAAAACAATAATATTGTCAACAATGTTGATTTAATCTATATATAATATATAAAGCTTAATATAAATTGTTCAATTCTTATAATTATAACATAATTATACAAATAATTCAATGTTTTATGCCTATAAATTTATCATTTACAGGCATAATTATACTAATCTATACAATATTCAGATATTATCCTCTCAGCAACTTTTATTCCATCTATAGCTGCACTCATAATTCCACCAGCATATCCAGCTCCCTCACCACAAGGAAACAATCCAGCCACTCCAACACTTTCAAAGTTTTCGTTTCTTTGAATTTTAACTGGAGAAGAAGTTCTTGTTTCAACCCCTGTCATAACAGCAGATTTATCCCCAAAGCAAGCTAACTTTCTTGCAAATACAGGCAAAGTTTGTTTCATTAGCTGTGTCATCTCTTTTGGGAACAACTCAGATAGCGATACTTCTTTCACCCCTCTTGCATAACTCGGAGTTACTAATGAAATGGACGTTTTATCGCCAAGAAAGCTTCCAACAGTTTCTGCTGGCGCAACATAGTTGCCACCACCTAAAAGAAAAGCCTTCTCCTCAAGCGACCTTTGAAACTTAATGCCATCATCCCAATTAGCTCCAAATATATCTTGATTTACAGAAACAACAAAGGCAGAATTTGCATTTTTTGTGTTTCGCGCATATTCGCTCATGCCATTGACAGCAATTCTACCCTCTTCAGACGATGCTGGAACTACAACACCTCCTGGACACATACAAAATGTGTACACACCAACATCACCAAAGCGTTGAGATAACTGATATTCGCCAACTGGCAGCTTAGGATGCCCAGCAAACTTGCCATATAATGATTTGTCTAAGCTTGATTGAAGGTGTTCTATTCTTGTGCCTACTGAAAACGGTTTATTTGTCATAGGCACATTATTATTGTTCAGCATATAAAAGCTATCTCTTGCACTATGTCCTATCGCCAAAATTACGCACTCTGACTTAAACTCGCCTTTTGTTGTTGAAACAGCTTTTATTTTATTTTCTTTTATTTTAACATTTTCAACAAGAGTATTAAAATGCAGTTCGCCACCAAGAGATATTATCTCTTCTCTTAGCTTCTTAACAACACTCCTTAGCTTGTCTGTGCCTATATGAGGCTTTGCTTTAAATAGGATATTGTCTGGAGCACCAAACTTCACAAACTCCCTAAGAACAAACTCGCTTCTAAAGTCTCCAATCCTTGTTGTGAGCTTTCCATCTGAAAACGTTCCAGCTCCGCCCTCTCCAAACTGCACATTGCATTCTGTGTCAAGTTTATCGCCACTCCAAAACCCCTCAACAGCCTTTACTCGCGCCTCAACATCTCCACCACGCTCAATTATGATAGGCTTAAAGCCTTCTCGAGCTAATATTAAGCCAGCAAACATTCCAGCAGGCCCGAAACCAATAATAATTGGCTGATTTTGCATTTTTTTATCGCCATGCTTAAAGATTAACTCTCTTTTCTCTTTATACGCTATTTGATTGTTAGACGCTTTTTCTGCTATGTCTTTTTCATTTTTATTTTGGCACTCTATTGCAACAGAATAAACAAATGAAAGCTCCCCTCTTCTTGCATCAACAGATTTTTTAGCGATGTTAACAGAGGAAATATCCTCTTGTTTAAGATTTAATTTATTTATTGCGATTTGCTTTGCTTCGTTTTCGTTTGTTTCTATTGGTAGTTTAATACCCGATACTATTATTGGCATGTAATGCTCCATTTCTTTTTTATCAAATTAAGCCACCCTTAGTTGGGTGACTTAATTTTAATCATTTATTTACGGCGTTATTGAATCCCTTGCTCTCGCTGTTATAATAGCGCTATACTCTCCATATGCCCAGCAATTATCGTTGCCAATGTATGCTACCTGTACTGGAACTGAAATTTGTCCAACACGCACCTCAACACTCCTTAAATCAATCTCTGCTACTATTCCCTCAACATCAAGTGCATCAATTGAAGCTTGGAATCCATAGATAGTAACATTATTAAGGCTAACTGTATCAACAGTTACTTCATAATCATTCGGAGCATTGATAATCCTTATTTCAGGTATGTTGTATACCCCACTAACATATAAGTCAGGATGGAAAGTAACAGTTGCACTATTGACATTATCGATTGAAACAACATTGTTTGGCAGAATGGAATCATACGTGTATTCGCTATCTGGCTGCAACATGCTCATATCAATGTTGCCAAGAGATATTTCTTCCAAATCATCAATTATTTCAGCCGGACCTGCAACTCTCAATGTGCTAGGCTCTATTGTGTAATCGAGATTATCCACATCAAAGCCTGTTGGACGATTATTAAATCCAACAGCTAGTGGTAGTTCAGCCGTTTTGTATATCTCTAATGTTACCTCTGCTGTTTCGTTGCTCATTGTAATGAACTCTGAATTTATATCTCTACCTAAAATATCTTTTAAGGCAATTGCTCCAGAAAATGTTGTTGTTTCGCTTAACATAGCACCAACCGCCACATTGACAGAAGCAGAGCTAACCTGAACAACATCTTCCTCTGGTCCAGAAATAGTAATGTTTTGAGGATGAGTTATCTCTTTATTTAGCACAAAGCCATCAGCAATAGTCACATCAGTTATAACTCCAGTTACTGGTATAGTATTGGTCATTAGCCTATCAAACCTAATTTCAACGCTAGATGGCTCTATACTAGCAACATCATAGCCTAGATGCCTATAATCAGGCGCTTCAAGAAGCACTTCATACGTTCCGCTTTTGGTTATACCTGATATGTTAGCTGTAATTCTAATATCATCAGCTGTTAGGCTATTCATGTTGGATCTTCCACCTTCAAGAACAACAGCAACTGTTATGTCTTCCTTTAATATAGGCGAAAAGCCTAAACTGCCAGGCACGCTGCCTTCTATATCAATCTTAACAGGCACAGAGCTAAACTCCCTTGTTGCGCTCTCATCAGTTCCATAGGCTATACTAAACCAGAGAATAGTCGCTAAAAAGAAGGAGATAAACATTAGAACATTGTTATTTTCAAGTATTTTATCAAACTTTATTCTCATTTCTTTGACCTCATAAATAATGGTTTGAAGCTATTCATTGACTCATCATCTTCCTTTGGAATAATAATATCGGTAAGGGTCTTATTAAGTTTGCTTGGAGAAATACCTCTTGTTAACCTGCCCTTTTGAGCCATTGAGATTTGGCCTGTTTCTTCTGACACAACAACTATAATAGCATCAGAACGCTCGCTCATTCCAAGCGCCGCTCTATGTCTAGTGCCAAGCTCTTTGCTTATTTGATAGTTTTCAGACAAAGGCAGAAAGCACCCAGCAGAAGCAAGTCTACCATCTCTCATAACTAAAGCACCGTCGTGCAGTGGAGAGTTGTGGAAAAATATATTGCCGATAAGTTGCTCGCTTGCCTCAGCATCTAGCTTAGTACCTGTTTTAATTATATCTGTTAAGGAATTGCTTCTCTCCAAAACAACAAGCGCACCAGTTTTCGTTGCCGATAATTGAACAAAAGCGCCTGTTATTGAATCTATTGATTTTTTCCATTGCTCTAAAACTTCGTTATCAGTTTTGCGGGCAAATATATCTAAACTACCAAAGCCATTTCTACCTAACTGCTCAAGCGCCTTTCTAAGCTCTGGCTGAAAGATAATAAGAACAGCAACAGTCGCAATTTGAAGCGTGTTAGACACTAAATAACGCATAACAAGTATGTCTTGCGAGCTAATAACTGCACTGACAAAAATAAACGCTAACACACCCTTAACTAGATGAAGCGCTCCATTATCTCTTAGCAGGCGTATACACTGATAAATTATTACTGTTACAAGAAAAATATCAATAATGTCTATTATTCTAAACATACTGAACAAACCCATAATGTTAGGAATCAATACATCCATCCTCATCACCACTTTTCATATATTTTCACTATTTAAAACTAAATAGTGCTTTTCAACAAAAGGCATACAGCATATGCTGACATTCCTTCTTTTGCACCTGTGAAACCCATGCCTTCTTCTGTTGTTGCCTTAACGCTAACATCATCAACACTAACTTCAAGCATTTTTGCAAGCGACTCTCGTATTTCGAGGATATACCCACTAAGCTTAGGATACTGCGCAACTATAGTGCAGTCTATATTCCCCAATACATATCCCTTACTCTTAACCTTACCAAAGCAACGCTCCAGCAAAATCATGCTATTTATATCCTTATATTCGCTACTTGTATCAGGGAAATTGCTTCCAATATCACCAAGCGAGAGTGCACCATATAAAGAGTCTATAATGGCATGTGTAAGTACATCGGCATCAGAATGCCCCAGCAGTCCAAGGTCGCTTTTTATCTTAACACCACCAAGAATCAGCTTTCTATCAGAAACTAGCCTATGAACATCATACCCAAAACCTATTCTCACTTATATCTTCTCCCCTTCTTTTCTAAACTTTAAAAAAGCTTCGGCAATTATTAAGTCTTCAGCAGTCGTGATTTTTATGTTTTGATAGCTGCCCTTCGCAATATATACCTTCTCCCCCAAAGCTTCAATAAGCTGACTATCGTCCGTTGGGTTTTCTAGCAAACTACAGCCTCTTACCCAGAAATCTTTTAAGAAAATTTGCGGTGTTTGGACATTGTAAAGCGTTGAACGATTAGGAGTATTGTTCACTACTTCACCATCAAAAGATTGCTTTACTGTATCTTTTGACTCAACAGCGACAATTACTGCTTTTTTCTCAAATGCCAGCCTTAGTGAATCTCTAACTATGCTATCATCAATAAGCGGGCGAGCTGCATCATGAATTAGCAAAAAATCACATTGCTCAGAGCATTCCCTAACTCCTGAATACACTGAATCATGACGAACTTCTCCAGATAAAGCAATAGATTTTAGTTTTGTTATATGCTTAAACTCTTGTTTTAGAAAATCAACCTTATCTTCTCTGGTAACAATTATAATTTCGTCAATCAAAGACAATTTTTCAAAAAGCTCAACAGAATATACTATCACCATCTTATCATTCAAGCTATGAAAACATTTATCTACTCCGCCCATTCTTGTTGAATTGCCACCAGCAACTATAATAGCAGAAACAAATGGTTTACTGTTGTTCATCTTTATCCTCATAAGATACTTTGTTCTTGCTTTGCGTTATAATGTCAGAAAGCATACTAAGCTCTATTTCATAATCCTCATCTCTATTGGCAGTATAATCCATCGAGTTAGCAACAAGCTCAATATTATTAAGCCCGCTTATAATACCTTCGCTAAGTTCAGAAAGATATTTCCTTCCAACAACAACCTGCGCCCTTAATGTAGATATATCGCTGTTGACCTCATTGACATATCGATGTGCACCTTCAACAAGCTCTTCCGCCCTCTTTTTAGCATCGGCAACTGTTTCAGCAGCTTGTCTATTTGCATTAGCCATTAACTTATCGGCATTCGTTCTAACCTCAAGCATCATATCACTAAAACGTGTTCTAAGCTCTTCATATTGATTTTCAATAATTCTAAGCTCCTCATTCTCTTTTTTAAGGATTTCAAGCTCAGCAGATAAGCGATAGTTTTGCTTTTCTTTCTCATTGAGCTCAACCCTTTGAGAGCTAAGCTCAATATTTAGTTTATTTATTGATAAATTAAGCTCTCCAACATAATACTGCTCTTTATAAACATTCTCACTAATAAGCTTATTCTGCTCGGACAGCGAAGCTTGCTCTTGTTGCAGGTCTGATAGCTGTTCTTTTAGCGCATCTGTTTTCAGCTGCTCTTCGGTTAGCTTTTTTTCGTATTCGTTTCTTAAATCCTCTATGTACTTTAGTGTTAATCGACGATCATATCCGCCCATTTTTTTAGCTTTTTGAAGCCCTTGTTCATCTCTGGTCAATTTAATATCCCCCAAACTTATAATATAGCTTTAATAAGCATAAAATATGTTTAACTATAATTATAACCATTATAACATACTATATCTTGTTTGAAAACCATTTTATTACACTTTTATGCAAAAAATTATTTATGCATAAATTTTGATGTTTTTGAATAAAATTAAATGTTTGTATAACAGGCAAACAAAAAATATGAAAGTGGTGGTTTTATGTTAAAAACAAGAATTGGTATAGTTGGGTATGGAAATGTCGGAAAGGCTGTCGAGAAAACCATTGTCAACTTCCCATCTTTAGAGCTAAAGCATATCTTCAGCAGACGAGAAATTCCAAACGATAGATACGTTCCTATAAAGGAGATTTTAAGCTATAAAGATGATATTGATGTCTTAATTTTATGTGGCGGCTCTAAAACAGATTTACCAACAGATGCGCTAAATTTTTCAGAACATTTCTCTTTTGTTGACAGCTATGACAACCATAACAATATGAAAGAATATTTAAATAATCTTGCAGAGTCAGCACTTAAACACAAAACAACCACAATAACAGGGGCTGGCTGGGATCCTGGACTGTTTTCAATTATCAGAACAATATCAGAAGCTGTTCTTCCAAGCGGACACACTGATACTTTTTGGGGTCGTGGTGTTAGTCAAGGGCATTCTCAAGCAATAAGAGCAATAAAAGGCGTTGCAGATGCTGTTCAGTATACAGTCCCTATAGATTCTGTGTTAAATAAAGTTAGAGATGGAGAAGATACAAAACTTGCTTCCTTTCAGAAACATACAAGAGAGTGTTATGTTGTATTGGAGCAAGATGGAGATAAAGAATATGTCAAAAACGCTATAGTTACAATGCCTGACTACTTTGCAGACTATTATACAATCGTCCATTTTATTTCAATGGAAGAGCTTGATGCCAATCACAGAAAAATGCCACACTGTGGATTTGTTATCAGAGCGGGAGAAACTAGCGAAGACAACAAACAAATTATTGATTTTTCATTAAAACTGAGCTCAAACCCAGAGTTCACCGCAACAGTTATGCTTGCATATTCAATAGCTTGCGATAGGCTAAAAAAAGATAGGAAAATAGGCGCTTTCACAATCCTAGATATCCCCCCATCCTTCTTAATACCAGAAAATGCTATGATTGACATAAGAGATTACATATAGTAAGTATAAATATTCAACAAAACATCATCTTAAAGTGTTAAAAAAATATCATAATTAGCCAAAATATTATATAGTGTTACAAAACAGCTTGCAATTATTATCTCTGTATAATATAATTATTGTATAAAATTTTCAATAAGAGGTGTTTAAATGTATCCAATACTAGAAAAACGTGTTTTAAATGATGCTGTTGTTCTGCTAAAGATCCTAAACAAGGACATTGCAACAAAAGCAAAAGCTGGACAATTTATTGTGGTTAGAGTTGATGAAATGGGCGAAAGAATTCCTTTAACAATCAATGATACTGACCCAGAAACTGGTGCTGTTACAATTATCATGCAGGTAGTTGGCGCAACAACTAGACAACTTGCTTCCCTAAATGCAGGCGATCATGTACTTGATTTTGTTGGACCTTTAGGTGTTCCAACTCATATCGATGGCGCAAAGAAGATTGTAGTAGTTGGTGGTGGTGTTGGTTGTGCTATCGCTTTCCCACAAGCAAAGCAAGCTAAAGAACTTGGTATTCCTGTTGATGTAATCGCTGGTTTTAGAAACAAAGACATCGTTATTCTTGAGGATGAATTTACTGCTAACTGCGATAACCTACATATCACTACTGATGATGGTAGCTACGGATATAAGGGCTTTGTTACAACTAAGCTTGAAGAGCTAATCAACGATGGTGCTGGCTATGATCTTTGTATCGCTATCGGCCCTATCCCAATGATGAAATTCGTTTCTGCTGTTACTAAAAAATACAACATCAAAACTGTTGTTTCTCTAAACCCTGTTATGATTGATGCAACTGGCATGTGCGGATGTTGCCGTGTAACTGTTGATGGCAAAGTTAGATTTGCTTGCGTTGAAGGTCCTGATTTTGATGGTCATCTTGTTGACTTCGATGAGCTTATGCTAAGAAACAGATTCTACTCTGAGATTGAAAAAGAGAAGGATCATGCTTGTAGAATTGGTTTGGAGGGAAATAAAGATGCCTAATATGTCTAATGTTAAAAATGCAATGCCAGAGCAAGTGGCAACTGTTAGAAATAAAAACTTTCAAGAGGTTGCTTTAGGTTACACTGCTGAAATGGCAATTGATGAAGCACAAAGATGTCTTAATTGTAAGCATAAGCCTTGTGTAAACGGATGTCCAGTTAATGTTAAAATTCCTGAGTTTGTAACTTTAGTTGCTGAAGGCAAATTCCATGATGCATATAAAGTGATAACTTCTACTAACTATCTTCCAGCAGTTTGTGGTCGTGTATGCCCACAAGAAACTCAATGTGAAGCTAAATGTGTTAGAGGCATTAAAGGCGAGCCTGTCGGTATTGGTCGTCTTGAGAGATTTGTTGCAGACTACACACTAGCTAATCCCCTACCAACTTCTGAAAAACCAGCAAGCAATGGCATTAAGGTTGCTATTATCGGCTCTGGCCCTGCTGGTCTTGCTTGTGCTGGTGAGCTTGCTAATATGGGCTATGCTGTTACAGTATTTGAAGCATTCCATCAAGCTGGTGGCGTTCTAGTTTATGGTATTCCTGAATTTAGACTTCCAAAGGCTATCGTTCAAAAGGAAGTTGATAAGCTAAAAGAGCTTGGTGTTGAATTTAAGCTTAATATGGTTATCGGTCGTACAAAGACTATTGATGATCTATTTGCTGAGGGTTATAAGTCTGTATTCGTTGGTTCTGGCGCGGGTTTACCAAACTTCATGAACATTCCTGGCGAATCCTTAATCGGTGTTTATTCTGCAAATGAGTTCTTAACTCGTGTTAACCTGATGAAGGCTTACAACGATAAATATGCTACTCCTATCTACAAAGCAAAAAATGTTGCTGTTGTTGGTGGTGGTAACGTTGCAATGGATGCTGCTAGATCTGCAAAAAGACTTGGCGCTGAAAATGTTTACATCGTTTATCGTCGTTCCCTAGATGAGATTCCAGCGAGAGCAGAAGAAGTTCATCACGCTCAAGAAGAAGAGATCATTTTCAATGTTCTAAACAACCCAGTTGCTATCAAGGGCGACGAAAACGGTATGGTTAAGGCATTAGAGTGCGTTAAAATGGAGCTTGGTGAGGCTGATGCTTCTGGACGTAGAAGACCAAATGTAGTTGAAGGCTCTAACTTCGATCTAGAGGTTGACTGCATAATTATGTCTATCGGCACATCCCCTAACCCACTTATCAAAGATACCACTCCTGGTATCGAAACTAATAAGTATGGTTGTATAACTGTTGATGATACTGCTGCTGCAACAAGAGCTGGTGTATTTGCTGGTGGTGATGCTGTAACAGGCGCTGCTACAGTTATCCTTGCAATGGGTGCTGGTCGCCAAGCTGCTGCTTCTATGGACGCATATATTAAGAGTCTATAATTTAAGCACCACTCCCCTAACATAAATTTAAAGCTGTACCTTGCTAAATGCTTGGTACAGCTTTCTGTTTGTTTTAAATCAAATCTTAATCTTTTTTTAGCTTATCTAAAGTGAACAATACTGCAAAGCCAATTACAATCGCCCAAAAGAAAGCAGCCAAATCCAAAAATGTGTTCATCATAAAAGACCCTCCTGTATTTAAATAATATAAAATAAGCTTATTCAATAAATTGTGATAGAGTTAATTAACCCCATCACAGATTATTATATTCTAATACAACATGGAGCCATATAGTTAAAAATCTTTAGCTATTATTTTGTTGTTGGACTTCATATTGTTTTTGTAACTATATTATACCATATTTTTATAACAATTACAATAATTTGTAATTCGAGATTTGCATTTATTTAACTTATTAATAAACAAACTTTTATCGGAAAAATTATAACATTATACAACATTTAAATAATGTGCAATATTTAATATTATATATAAACGAATGTAACAAAAAAGAGCTGTTATTAAAACAGCCCTTTTTTAAGTTAAAATACTATAGAGTAATCCAACCTGCGTCTTTAAGAATCTTAAAGCTCTCCTCGCCCTTCGCCTCTGGAACAAGAACGATAGGACCAGTACAACCCATACCACTCTCAGCATAGATACCAGCTTTCCATAGGGACTTAACAGCGTCCTCTAGGTCCATGATTTCAATACCAGATAGTTGGTAAGTTACAACTTGCTTTGGAGGAGCAACAACTTCTTCCTCAGAAGCAGATGCAGCAGCTGGCTTAGCTTTCTTAGACTCAATAATAGCCTTTAGACCAGCCTTTTCAGCAGCAGCAAACTCATCAGCAGCAACCTTACGATAGTTACCCTTAACTAGCTCAGCAGCATATTGTGCAGCGCCAGCAACAACTGGAGAACCAGAAGCACGAGAAACGATCATAACTAGCTTGTCATAGCCTTGGCCAATACCAGGTCCGTAGCCATAACCGATAGACTCATAGCTACCACCAGTTGCATAAGCACTTAGCATTTTGATTAGGATGTTTCCTGTTAGGGAGTCACAAACGATTACATCGCAAGAAGCTTGTAGTACGTCGTTACCTCTCATTACACAACCACCGTCGGAACGACCAGAGGATGCGAAGTTAATATCATAACCATTTTCAGCTAGTTGCTTTAAAGCACCCTCAGTTGCTCTAGCGCCATCAATGTTAAGGATACCAACAGTTGGATTCTTAACACCACAAGCCTTAGCAGTGATGATACCATAAATAGCATTCTTAATCATACCCTCAACACGATCAGCAGAAGAAGTACCAGTAGTAGTAGCGATATAAAGCTCCTTACCCTTACCTGGTGTTACAACTCTACCAACAGTGGAAACACCAATTGGGAATGGGAAGTGCATTGTAACAGCGCCATCAACTTCGCCGCTGTTTAGCATAGCTTCCATAGCCTTATGGCCTTCTTCTTCATTAGCAACTTTACAAGTTGTGAAAGAAGGATCTTCCATTGTACCGATTAGAGTAACATCAATGCCCTTGGAAGCTGCAACTCTTGCAGCAGCAACAGCATTTTCTTCGCCATGCTCTCCACCTAGACCACTAATAGCGATCTTTGGTTGAGCGCCAAAGCTACCTGTTTCAAGACCTTTAGCCATATCAAGAAAAGTCTTGGCGATCATTTTTTCAATATTTTTAGACATTATTATGCCACCTCTTATTCTTGAATTAGAGAAGATGCAAAATCTCTTAGAGCATTAGCAATTAGACCCTTTACCTTCTCTTCAGAAACTGCAGAAGCCTCAGAAGCACCGCTGTTCTTTTGCATGATGAAGGAAACACCATCAAATAGGTTAGTCATTCTTCCTAGGAATAGAGAACCCTTACCGATAACCATAGCTCTGTTTACCTTGCCATCTAGGATGTCTTGACGACCAAATCCTACATATGGTACGCCAGATGGAATATGGCCTTGAGTTGGAGCCCAACCTACCATACCATGATTAACTGGGAATGTAGCTAGGTCAGCCTTCTCAAGCTCGCCTCTCTTAACGCCTAGTGCAGCGATCATCTTGTAGTTAGATAGTGGAACGTCACCTGCACCAGCTGGCTTAGTAACGTCTGGGTTTTGCATCTCAACAGAGTATTTATCAATATCAGTAATCTTTAGACCAGCAGCGTCTAGTGGGGAAGTTACTAGAGAAGTGATAACTGCTTGAGGAGAAGAACCAGTACCAACAGAGTGACGACCAGTAAAGCCAGAAACGATCTCTGGGTTAACACCGTCATTCTTGGAAACTAGAACTGCAAATCCGCCTAGAACGTCTTCAAGGATTGGCATATCCTTCTTAACGTGGTCTTTACCGTTCATACCTAGCTTAGCAGTACAACCACCAGCAGCAACAACAACATTGTTGTATACACCAGCAGCAACTAGAGAAGAAGCGATGATTAGAGCATGTGTTGGAGCTGCGCAGAAACCTCTAACGTCGGAACCAGTTGCATTCATGAAACCAGCAATCTCAGCAGAAGCCTTAGCGAAGTTACCACCACCTCTTTGGTTCATATCACCACAAGCCTCTTCGGAACAATCGATTACATAGTCAATGTCGCCCTTATCAATACCAGCATTCTTAACGATGTGTAGTAGAGATAGTACGCAAGTAGCCTTAGAAACAAGGTTTTCGTGGATAACGTGAGCGTTTAAGTTTGCATCAACGTCATGAGCTCTCTTAACATAACCAACTAGAACGCCGTCATGGTATAGACCTTCAGCATGTTCGTTGTTTACAAAGTTCTCAATTTCAGCTTGATCAACACCCTCTTGAACTCTAGCAATGATGCTCTCGTCCATTAGTGGATGAGCCTTGAAAGCTGGAAGATGCTTAGCAACGAAGCTCTTTTCTAGCTTTAGAAGATCAAATACGTCACAAGTTTGCATTAGAAGTAGGTACTCTTCTTGTGGCATAATCTCACCGAACTTACCAAAACGGTCATATTCAGTAGATAGCTTGTCGAACCATGGTAGCTCATATCCACCTAACTCCTCTGGAGTCATGTTACCGATGTAAGCTTGGTTAGCAATGTAGTTCTTAGCATCTTTGTAAGAACGGATGTGCTTTGGAAGAGCTTTTAGATACTCGGAATCTGGGTTTAGTAGTCTTTCAGTAGTTTGAGTAGTACCGTTATGGATAATCATATCCGGTGTATGTGCTAGGATATAGCTGGTTGCTTTAACAACACCATTCATTGGTTTATACCTCTCTTAAAAAGATTTTTTATTCAAAAAGGGCGATGTGGTTAAGACCACACCACCCTAAAGAAGCCTTTAATAAAGGCAGGCAATAAGCAAGCTCATTACCTGCCTTGTATCGGAGCAAAGCTCAACAGATACTATTACGAATTAGTATTTGCAGTACTCAGAACGGATATTGCCCATCTCGGAAGCGATTTCCTCAACGTCCATTACCATTTCCATCATGCTTACTTGCTCGTCATAAATATCCGCGTTAACTTCAGACTTTACTTCTTCCTCGCAAATGTGGTATACCTTTAGTCCTAACTGGACATTAGTCAACGGACCTGCGAAAGTTGGGTCACCTGCAGTTACAGTTTCAGCTGCTAGACCAGCTGCCTCTGCTTCTGCTGCGCCAAGAACGATAACGATATTCTCGCCACCGAATTGCTCAGTGAAATCCTTAACTCTCTTTTGATTCTCTAGGTCCATTGCACCCGCTGCGGTTCAGACAAAGCACTCCGTAGCGGAGTATACAACGTCTGCGCCAGCGGACTTAACGCACTCTTCGATTGCTGGTCCTGGCACACCGTCTCTATCGCCGATTATGATAACTTTTTTACCATTTAATAAGCTCATAGATAATCCTCCTCTTAAAATTTTTTATAAAAAGCTAAAAGCCTTCTACCATAATGTAACTAAGTACAAACTAGATGTACTTCTTGATTAGAGCCTCGATGTTCTCTGGAGTACAATCGTCCTTAGTGATTTCCTCTACCTTCTCGCCATCTTTGTAGATAGTCATAGTTGGTAGACCTAGGATCTTTTGGCTAATTGCAACTCTACGAGCCTTAGTTGTGTTGAAAGCAACAAACTTCATGTTTGCAGCATACTTATCAGCTAGCTCATGTACTAGAGGCATTAGAGCCTTGCATGGCTCACAAGTATCGCCGTAGCTATCTACGAATACATAGCCTTCAGCTTGAAGAATTTCGGATTCAAAATTGTCTTTGTTTACTTCGATCATTTCAATTTACCTCGCTTTTAAAAATTAGTGATTTTCTACATAATGTCCAGCGTTTACAGCAGCGATAGCGCCGTCTGCAGCAGCAGTAACAACTTGTCTTAGAGATTTAACTCTGATATCACCAGCAGCAAATACGCCAGGGATGTTAGTTCTCATCTCTTCATCAGTTACGATGTAACCATTTTGCATTTCAACCTTACCGTTTAGGAACTCGCCGTGTGGATCAAAACCGATAAATACGAACACACCGAATGTGCCATCATCTTCGTCAGCCTCGATTACACGAGTTTCGCCAGTTTTAAGATTCTTAACAACCATAGAAGTAAGAATACCGTCACCTTGTAGCTCTTCAATTGTAGTATCCCACATGAAGTCAATCTTTGGATTAGCCATAGCCTTCTCTTGGATAGACTTAGCTGCTCTTAGAGTGTCACGTCTGTGGATGATAGTTACTTTACGAGCAAACTTTGTTAGGAACATAGCTTCCTCAACAGCACTGTCGCCGCCGCCAACTACGAATACCTCAAAGTCCTCAAAGAAAGAACCATCGCAAGTTGCACAGTAAGATACACCCTTACCGATTAACTCATTCTCACCCTTACAACCAATTGGCTTTGGATGAGCACCAGGTGCAAGTATTACGGATTTCGCTTTATACTCACCCTTAAGGCCCTTAACAACCTTAATATCGCCCTCTAGCTCAACATCAACAATTGTGTCAGCTGCTCTCTCGCAACCAAACTCATTTGTTTGACGAGTCATCTTTGCAATTAGAGATGGTCCAGTTTCATGCTCCTCACCTGCTGGATAGTTCTCAATCTCAGAAGTGATAACAATTTGTCCACCGTCTTTTTGCTTTTCGATAATTAGTGTGCTTAGTCTTGCTCTACCTGCATACAAACCCGCAGCAAGACCGGCAGGACCTGCGCCCACGATTATTACATCATAAATTTTACTCATTGTACTGGCACCTTCTACTTTTTATTTTATATTTTTATTTTATATCTACTTTGGGCAAAAGCCCAAAGTAGATATTATAAATCTTAAAAAATTAAGTTATTACTTAACTTCAAAAATTGTTTGCTTAGTAACCTCAGTAGTTAGAGCATCTAGTGCAGTACCGATGATCTTTCTTCTGATATCCTTCTCTTCTTCTAGAGATAGAGCAGGGTTACCTAGTGGGTGAGGAATTGCGATAGCTGGTACGATTCTGTTTGCACCAACTGTCATAGAAATTGGAGTTACTGTACAAACGTGTACAACTGGAATTCCAGCTCTCTCGATTTCTTTTACCATCGTTGCGCCGCAACGTGTACAAGTTCCTCAAGTGGATGTCATGATACAAGCTGTTACACCAGCATCTTTCATCTTCTTAGCGTACTCTTCAGCAAAAGCCTTAGAGGACTTAACAGCAGTACCGTTACCAACAGTTGAATAGAAGTAGTTGTGTAGCTTGCCGATCTTGCCAGCAGCCTCAAACTCTCTAAGAATGTCAATAGCCATTACTCTGTCTGAATCTTCGTTAGCGTATACTGGGTCAAAACCACCATGAGCAGTTTCGTAAGTAGCCTCTGTCATATCGTTAACACCAGTGATGTCGTACTCACCACACTTAGTAGCGTTGGAGGACTCGATTCTGTCTGGGTTGCCCTTAGGCACGATACCACCAGAAGTACAAACAGCAACGATAGCCTTAGATAGATCCTTAACAGCTGGGTTTGGATCAACTCTATCGAAGTCAGGCATTGGTAGCTCAGTTACGAACTCTTTGCCAGAAATCTTCTTTAGAAGCATATCTACAGCTCTCTTAGAACCTCTTTCGTTCTCGAAAAGATTCTTTCTAACGCCGTTTGGCATGTAGCCTTCAACAGAAGAAGCTAGGATTTCCTCGCCTCTTGCAAGCTTAAGAGCTAGAGGAGCCATTTTCTTAACAGCATCTCTCATGCCAGCAGCGGAGTTCTTTGTAGCAACAGTTAGAACCTTATCTTTGTACATATCTGCGCCTGGGTTCTCTTGGTACATACCAGTTAGAACTGGGATGCCTAGAGTCTCATTTACAGATTGGCAGATAGAACCACAAGCAACACCGTAACGACCAGCATTGAATGCAGGACCAGCGATGAACATGTCAGGAGAATACTTCTTGATCATTTCCATAACTTCGCCAGTAGCTTTTTCTAGGTTTTCGTTGAAGTAGGAGTCACCACAGATAACTGTAGCAACAATCTCAGCTTCCTCACCGAAAGCATTCATGAATGCAAGACCAGGTCCGAATGCACCTTCTCTTACTTCTGGCTTCCAGTCAGCTTGCTCCTCGCCACCGATTTGTGCGAAGAACTGGTTAATATATTGAACAACTTTAATTTTTCCCATTGTAGACAATCTCCTTTCTATATTATCTCGCACTTAGCTTATTGAAGCCAAGCTCGTTAGTAGCCCCTGTGATAGCTTGTAGCTCAACAGTAATGTTGCCATCAGCATCTGTATTACCATCAAAACCACCAGCAATACGATCAACAAAGTTTAGGTGACCGATTACTTTATCCATCTTAGGTAGAGTGATCATTGCGTTAGCATTACCACCAGTTACAACTGCGTTTGCAGCTGCATCAGCATCTGCTAGGGATTGAGAAGCACCGTCACGTCCAGCGTACTCATCTGTGATGATTACTGTTGGAACGCCCATAGCCTCAACCTTTTTACAGTTCATGATAAGGTCAGTATCTGGGTTACCGAAACCTTCTTGAGAGATGATTGCGCCGTCTAGGTCTAGGAATCTAGCTAGCTTTGCAGTCCAGTCAGAAGAACGCTCTTTGTCCATTAGGTAAACGTTTTCGTTTGTGATGATAACACCAACAAAGTTAATCTCTTTACCATGCTTAGCGAATAGATCGTGAACAACTGGGTTATTTAGGTGGTGGTAAGTTGTATTCTTATCACAAGAAGATACACAGTTACCAGAAAGGATAGCACCGTCCATAATCTCAGTTGGGTTGATAATAGTAGTTAGAGTTCTCTTAGCGTCAACACCGTATACATAAGTATCGTGCATTAGGCCTTGAGATTGTAGCATTTGAATGTAACCGATTCTTGGTAGGTTTGGCATTTTCTCCCAACCTTCCTTAACTCCGTAAGTTTCAAATGTGTCTACGCTATCTGGAGTAATTTCTTTTGCTAGTTCGCCTAGAGCGATAGCAACTTTTAGTCCAGCATATCTTAGCGCCTTCTCATGTTGGTGAGGAGTGATGCCTTCTACTGGCTCAGCGATCATTACTAGATTGCAAGTCTTGGAGAAAGGTGTGTACTCAGCACCAGGACCAGTCATGTCGATGATGCCCTCTTGGAAACCAACAACTTTACCAGTAGTTACAACTGCAGCACCCTTTAAAACGTTAGTTTTACCAGTACCAACAGTTTGTACCTTAGAGATAACTCCTGGGAAAATTCCGCCAGGACCCTCTACCTTTACACGTGGCTCAATTACGTCCTTAACAGGCGTAATTCTTACATTCTCGCCTGGTCTTGCGATGTCAAACTCGCAAGATGCAATATGGTCGTCGTCAAGAACGATTGCCTTAAGTTCCTCTGCATTTACATAAAGAACTCCGTTCTCAACCTTTGATTCGTTTGAAAATTGAATATCTTGAATATTTACATATCCTAATTCTAACTTCAAATCAAACACCTCCTTAGTTTTTTAATTTTGGCTGTCTACAATAACGCCGTTGTGATTAGGGAAAGATCTACTAAACGAAAATCATTCAACACCACTTCTGGCAATATTGGAAATTTGAGAGGGAATTTGTCGCAAGTAATTATGCTGTTTTCAGCAATACCTGCTTGATCTAAATCCATCTTCCCTGCTTTGTACGAAACAGCAACTGATTTTACAACTGTTTCTTTAGGCTTTACGCTCCCTGATAAAGGGTGTGTTAGCAGCTCATGACCGCTGTACACTAAATCTCTAGTCGCTACAAGAACATCTCTGTAGCTAATATCGCTATATCTAACCTCGTAACCCTCATCCTCTGTGAATTTTTCTTTTACCAAAGGATTGTTGGTCACGATTATAGTATGTAATTTTGCCATATATTACTCCAAATCTAAGTTTTATACAAAAAAGAGCAAAGGACAATTATTATGCACCTTTACTCTGTTAAAAACCTGAGAGATTCCAGCAATATACTTAATGTATACAAGCTGTTGCTCCATCGGTGCATCTTATATAAAAGATGCTCTCCAGAGGCATGTCCGACTACGGTGCATTTACCTGAGATCTTCAGAAGATGTTTTGCACACATCAACTTTATTCCTACGGCGCTTATCTAAAAGCTCTCCCGCAATCATCATCCACATTATTAAATTTCCTTAGCTACAGATATATCTTACAACATTAAAAAACAAATTTCAAGTGCTTTTTTATTATAAATGTTAAAAAAATCACTAACTTTTTTCTAGAAATTATAGCTGTTTAATATACAAACTATAAACACAATGAGAAACACAGCATTTTGAACAAAAATTACACTAATCAAAACTCAATTTTAGTCAATATATTTTTGTGCATAGTCAAATTCAACAAAAAACACTTGTCATTTTTTATGTTATAGAAAATAATTATCAATTATTTTGTATATGGCAGATATTGTATAATCAATATCCTCTATTGTATTGCTATAACCAACTGAAAAGCGTACTGTGCCTTCTGGATAGCTACCAAAATGCCTATGTGCATTTGGTGCACAGTGCAGTCCGCAACGTGTTGCTATTCCAAACTCATCTTGCAATCTAAAAGCTACTTCAGAGTTATCCATTCCAACAAAATCAACTGATAATGTTGGGCATCTTTTAAAAGGATCTCTCTCCCCTATCACCTTAACCTTATCGCCTTCAATCCCCTTTTGAAGCCTTGCAACAAGTGCTTGTTCCTCTTCTAGTGGGCTTTGACGTGAAGTTATGTATTTTAAAGCTGTGTGTAAACCATAAATTCCAGGCAAGTTCATCGTTCCGGCTTGGAATTTATCTGGCATAAATTCTGGTATATCAATAGAAGAGGATATGCTTCCTGTTCCTCCTGAAATAACAGCATCAATTTCTTTAGCAAACTCATCATTAACAATAAATCCGCCTATACCTTGGGCTGCAAGCAGGCTTTTATGCCCTGTGAAGCATAACGCATCAATATTTAGAGCTTGCATATCAATCGGAAGTATCCCTAGCGTTTGTGCAGAATCAACTATAAACTTAATGTTATTATCTTTTGCGACCTCGCCAACCGGCTTTAAATTAAATATATTGCCTGTAACATTAGAAGCATGTAGCATAACAATAGCTTTTGTATTTGGCTTAATCATATCTTTAAGCGAGCTGATACAAATTTGATTGTTATCATCTAGCTTCATTTCACTAACCTCCAAGCCTTGCTTGCGGAGCTGTTCAATAGGTCGCATAACTGCATTATGCTCTATTGGCGAAATAATAACATGATCGCCAGACTTTAAATATCCCTTAATCACCATATTTAATGATTGCGTTACATTCATAGTGTAGACAACATTTTTAGGGTCTGGAAAGTTCACTAAATCAACTAGCATTTTGCTAGTTTCATACACAACAAAAGCCAAATCGTTTGCATCCTCAGATGATGTTCTACCAACATTACAACCAACTTCATTTATAAAGTGTGCAATAGCCTCCCCAACACCAGGGGCTTTTGGATAAGATGTACTGCCATTATCTAAATATACTTTCTTCATAAAGCACCTCTTACTTTGTTTCAAACTCTAATCTCTTTGAAAACTTATTCGCTAAAAAGAAGCTTGCCCATCCTATTAAAGTAGCGACTAGATACACATTCCAAGCAGCAGAATAATTTCCTGTTAAATCAAATATCAATCCTGAAAATGGATTTCCAAGCGAAACACCAATCATAAAAGCCATAGTTAATAGGGGCAGAAGTCGCTTGAAGTCTAAATCTCCAAAATAGCTTGCTGTTAAATAGTTTATAGTTACTGTTCCGCCAGAGCAAGCAATTCCCATAGTCAAGCCATATATAATAGCCATCATCATTGAATTTTCTGCCATAATCACAAAAACTACACCAAAAAAGCCAGCAGCTCCATTTATCATCGCCCCTCTAAAAGCACCTATCTTATCGAATATATAACCAAGGCCTAGTTTCCCTACTATCATGCCAACCATTATCATTGAGGACATCATTGAAGAGAATGTGCTGTCATATCCAACATCGGTTAGATACGCCATAGTGTGGGGCTGAACGCCTCCCATGCTTCCAAATCCTACAATAAAGGCAGCTATAGCAAGGAAAATAAATGTTGGGGTTTTAATTGCTTTATTTTTAGGAACACCAGATGCTGCTAGTGCCGTTAAATTATCCTTGCTGTTCTCTTTGTCTACATAAGGAGCTTGTCCTATATCAGATGGCGAAGTTTTCATAAAAAATACAACCAAAGGAATAAAAATAACTACAGCTAAACAACCAAGCATTCTATATCCCCACTGCCAGCCATATGTTTCAATGACTCTATTTAGTATTGGTATTATGGTCGCAGCAAATACACCAGAGCCAGAAAATGCAATTCCTGCCGCTATTCCCCTCTTATCTTGAAACCAGTTATTTATAATTATTCCAATTATAGTTATGGTAGTTCCATTTGTAACAGAACCTATTAAAACAGCAATAACATAAAAATGCCATATTTCAGAAGCGAAGGAATATGAAAAATATAGCATGCTCATAAGTATTCCACATAATAGCAGCATATTTTTTAGCTTAAATTTAGAATATAGCTCACTAAATACTGGAAGAAGCAAAACTGTTGTTATGCTAGAAATTGTTGAGTATAGTGATAATTGGCTTCGTAAAAAACCTAGCTCTTCTGTTACAGGCTTCAAGAAAATACCATTGCAGTTTTGCAGAAGCCCTACTGTACATCCTGTTATTAAAAATCCTAATATAGCTATTTTCCATCCATAAAACTTCTGATCTGTTCTGGTCATTTTTTCTCTCCAATATCTAAATTTTTTCTTATAATTTAGTTGTGACTAAATGCACTCGTTTTAACAAAGCCATCATAAAGCCTACCTAAATATCCAAAAGCCTTCGCCGTTCCTATAGCAACGCATTCAATTGGATTGTCTGATTTATAAACAGATAGCCCTGATTTCTCTTCCAAATACCTATCAAGCCCATCAATTAAAGCCCCTCCACCAGTTAAGAAAATGCCTGTATTGTAAATATCAGCTGAAAGCTCAGGAGGAGTTATCTCTAAGATTTTTCTTAAAGAATAGAAAATATCCTCTGCTAAATCTTCGACAACAGGCTTTAGTTCGCTTCTTGTAACTGTTATAGTGACTGGAAGCCCTGTTACAGCATCCTTGCCTTTAACCTCACAAGATTTATCCTCATCGAAATACACACTAACTATCTGCTTTTTAATCATTTCAGCGTTCTTTTCGCCTATTATAACATTATGTTTTTTCTTAACATATCGCACAATTGAAAGGTCAAGCTTTCTACCAGCTGATTTAATAGATCTTTTGCATACAATCCCACTAAAGGAAAGCACAGCTATATCGGTTGTTCCTCCTCCAATATCAACTATAACCCTTCCCTCTGGCTTTGTTATATCAATTCCTGAACCAATCGCAGCAGCAACAGGTTCTTCAATCAAATACACTTTTCTTGCTCCTGCTCTAACAGCAGTTTCTACAACAGCCTTTGACTCAACGTCTGTTATAGCAGATGGCACACATACAATTACTCTAGGACGTATAGCACTTCCACTATACACCTTTTTCATAAAACCCATTATCATTGCTGATGTCATATCAAAGTCTGATATAACTCCGTCTTGCAATGGCATAACAGCCTTAACATGATCAGGCGTTCTACCAAGCATTTGATTTGCCTCATCGCCAACAGCCATAACATCGCCTGTTCTTGTGTTTACTGCAACAACAGACGGCTCATTAAGAAGAATGTTGCCATCTGGATCGCATATAAGCAAGTTCGCTGTTCCTAAATCTATTCCAATATCTTGTGATATTCCCATTAAATCCTCCAAATTAAATCTAAATTTCCTCAGTTCTTCCTGTACCAAACGCAGTCAACCCTATAACATTTTTTGCGCCAGCTTTTAATAACAGCTCTGCACATCTATTTAGAGTATCTCCTCCTGTTACAATATCATCAATTAAAATAAAGCTTCCGCTTATGATTTCTCCTGTTGGCTGATATTGTCTTAAGGCATTTTCTTTACGCTGGGTAACCTTTAATGTGTGTTGGTCAACTCCAACCTTCTCCCTAACTATAACAGGCTTAACCAGCTCTTTATTTACAAGCTTGCTAAACTCCTTAGCCAATAAAAAAGAGATGTTAAACCCTCTCTCTTCTATTTTATCAATAGTTGTTGGAATATATGTCACATAATCATATCCAGATAACAAAGCCTTGCTTTTCATAGCAGTTGCCATTTCTTCTGCAAGATGTGTTATCTTGTCTTTGTTATATACTTTTTTGATTGACACTGCTATATTTTTGGTGATGTCATTATAAAAGTAAGGAAATACAGTTGCATCTAAATTAGTTATTCTATCGCAAATGCATTTTCCGTCTAGCTTTCCACAAACTTCACACATTTTTTCTTTGTGGGAGCTTATACTAACATCCTCCAACAGAGGATGGCAATCAACACAAGCAACGAAGTTTCTCTTAATTGCTCTCTCACATAAAAAGCATCTTTTCGCCAGCAGTAATCTTAACATCATAATGCTCCATTCCGCCGCTCATCAACGACATAAAAATTTGAAGCTCATTTCCTCATCAGATGAGCAAGGAATGATAAGAGCATTATTGTGCATAAGGGCGGCAATCGCCCTGCACATCGCCCCTGCGAGGCAATTGTTTGCAAAGCAAACTGTTGCTCCATTCCGCCGCTCATCAACGGCATAAAAATTTGAAGCTCATTTCCTCATCAGATGAGCAAGGAATGATAAGAAATATCTTTAAAACTAGTCACTCACTAATATAGACTTTAAATTTGAGTATCTTTTCATTTTATTAGTTGTTGACACCATTTGATGAATTGATGCTTGTTGTCCAACTATTACCAGAAGCTTTTTTGCTCTTGTAACAGCAGTGTACAGCAAATTTCTATAATAAAGCCTTGAATGTGTTCCTGTTATAGGAATTATAACGGCTTCAAATTCGTTGCCTTGGCTTTTATGCACAGTTATAGCATACGCAAGATCAATTTCGGTTAGCATATCGAAGGTATAGGTTGCCGTTTTATCTTCAAAGCGAATGATAATGCTTTTTGATGGCTTATCAATCATCTCAATCCAGCCAATATCGCCATTGAAAATACCCATGCCCTCTTCATCATTTTGAGTCCAAATAATATCGTAGTTGTTTTTTATCTGCATTACTTTATCGCCTTCACGATAGGTTATGCCAAACTTTTCAACTTCCTTTTTTTGTGGAGAAGGAGGGTTTAGAATTGCTTGAATTTGTCTATTTAAGCCCTCTGTTCCAATAACAGTTTTGCGAGAAGGGCATATTATTTGAATATCTTCAGTTGGCTTAAGGTTGTAGGCTTTAGGCAATCGCCTAGCCACTAACTCAGCAACTGTTTCAATCACTCCAGCATTGCTTCCCCTCTCTAAAAAGAAAAAATCGCTATCTCTTTTAGTAAGATTAGGCATTTCGCCAGAAACAATATCATGAGCCGCTACAACTATACTGCTTTGAGCTGCTTGACGAAATATATGATTTAAATTCACTGTTGGAACAATTTCAGAAGCTATTAAATCCCTTAAGACATTTCCAGGACCTACTGATGGGAGCTGATCTGGATCACCAACCATTATAAGTTTACTCCCTAGCTTAACAGCAGAAAGCAAATTTTCAAAAAGCTTAATATCCACCATAGACATCTCATCTACAATAATTGCATCTACTTGCAGAGGATTAGTTTGGTTTCTTCTAAAAGCTAGTTTTTCAGAAGTAAAATCAACCTCTAAAAGCCTATGTATTGTCTTTGCTTCTTTTCCAGTAAGTTCAGCAAGTCGCTTTGCTGCTCTTCCTGTTGGTGCAGCCAAAAGCACCTTCATTCCACGCCTCTCAAAAAGCTTAAGTATGCCATTTAAGGTTGTGGTCTTTCCTGTACCAGGCCCTCCTGTTAATATCATTAAGCTGTGATTAACAGCTTGGTGAAGCGCATTCTTCTGCTCTTCTGCATAGCCAATGCTAGACTCTTTTTCTATAGCTTCAACCTCTTCGTCTGAAACAGCCTTCTCGCTATAGCTTAGTTTCATCATGCCTAAAATTCTTCCAGCAATATAACATTCACTATCAAAAAGCTCAGGAAGATAAATATATTCCTCTCCCTCAGAAGTATATCTAACTATGTCGTTATCCTCTATCAAGTCTTCAATATTATCTAAAACTGCTTGTTTATCTATATTTAAGAACTCGCTAACTGAGGAAAGAAATTTATCCATCGGCAGGCAACAATGCCCATTATTTTTATTATATCTAAGCACATAACATATACCGCCACGAACCCTCTCCCTGTCTTCTGGCTTAAAGCCTAGCCTATCTGCGATTAAATCAATGCTCTCAAAGCTTATGTTAAGTTCGTCGTCACTAAGCAGATATGGGTTTGTGTCAATAATCTCTTTTGTCATCGCTCCAAAGCGCTTCCACACAGCAATTGCGCTGCTGGAATTTATTCCATAGCTTGCAAGAGAAATCATCACAGAACGAAGACCGAATATTCTTTTATATTCTTCCCCAATAGACATTGCCTTTTGGCTGCTAATCCCCTTTATCTCCGCTAAAAATTCAGGGTTGTTTTCAAGCACATCAAGAGTGTCATCGCCAAATTTAGTCACTATTCTAGCAGCAATACCAGGGCCTATCCCTTTAATAGCACCACCAGAAAGATATCTTAATATGGCTGATGCTCCTGAGGGCAATATCCTTTGAATTGCTGTTGCTTTGAACTGCCTACCATATGTTGGATGGGTTGTGTACACTCCTGTACATTCGAGCTCTTCACCATAAGCTGGCTCTAAAAGCTCCCCAAGAACAGTCAAAACCTCGTCGTCAGCTGTTGAGAGCACCATTATTGTAAAGCCATTTTGTTCATTGTGATATGTAATATCTTCGACTGTTCCATTAACAACTTCGCTCCTGCTCAACTGACTCCCCCCTTTACATTAGCTCTCTCCAGCTATCAATAACTTTATCGCAAGTTAAGTTAAACTCTTCTCTATCTTGAAGATTATGTTCATCATGCACACCTATTACATAATACCCTGCCTTTTTCGCAGTTTTAGCAGCATGAAAAGCATCTTCAAACACAACACAATCTGACTTTGAAGTTCCTAACAAAGCGCAGCACTTATCGTATATCTCTGAGCTTTCTCTTTTGCTACTCTTAATGTCATATGAAGTCAAAACAACATCAAAAAGCTCTCTTGAACCACATTTATCAAGCACTATATTAACAAATTCATTGGTTGAAGCTGTCGCAATAGCAGTTTTAACTCCCTCATCTTTTAGCATTTTAATATAATCAAGTACTCCATCCTTAAAAACTACCCTCTCATCAAACAGTTCAAGGGCGATATTCATAATATCATCCTTCATTTTTTGGATATCATCTTCAATATTATATTTCTCCTTTAAGTATACAGGAACTTCATCAAAGGTCATTACAGCAATTAGTTTGTGTTCTTCTTCAGTTAAAGTAATGCCCTTACGCTCTGAATAAGTTTCGTCTGTTTTCTGCCACACCCACATTGAATCTATAAGTGTACCATCCATATCAAATATAGCTGCTTTCATACTCTAACCTCCAATAAATTATTACTCCTTATTCTATCACATAGTTAACTATAAGTAAAGCATAAAGCTGTCACAAACTGCAACAGCTTTAAAGTTTATTTCGATTGTTTGCGTATAGCTATTTTCCTTCTTATTCCTCTGATTTTTGGCACAGCCTTTGTAAATAAGTTGTATAGAGTTTTGTTGTATATAAATTCAAACTCACCAACAAGCTCCATCAAACCTTCTTCTCTGCAAAAACCCTCTTTGAAACGATATAAGCCATTCTCTTTTGATAGCTCAAACACTCCACCAAAATCATAAACTTCACAACCATTCTCAAGCCCCCACTTAATCATCTCCCACTGCATTAAATGGTTAGGCATTAAGTTGCGCTTGTTATTTGAGCTTGCTCCATATATATACCACATCTTTTTCCCATAGCATATAGCTATAGCACCAGATAAAGCCTCACCTTCATGTTCGGCTGTGTAAACCCTTAGATATTGCTCTGGAAATACATCTCTCATAACCTTAAAGTATTGAAGGCTTCTGCAAGTTATCTTATCTCTAATGGCTGTAATTTCAGATATTTCATGGAACTTCTTTATATCTTCATCGCTTCGAGAATATCTAACCTCAACGCCCTTTCTCTTTGCATATCTGATATTATAGCGGGTTTTCTCATTAAAGCTAGCCATAAGCTCATCTTCTGTTTTATCTTTGATGTTGAGCATCATATTAAAACGCGGCTGAATTAGCTCATCCTTGCTGCAACCCCTATTTTTAGCAGTAAATCCAAGACTAACAAATGCATCTATTATATCTTGATTGAACGAAACTTCTGGGTCGCAAGTGAATAAAAAAGCTTTTTTCATTTTAGCAAGCTTGTCTATTTCTAGCTTAAGCTCTTTTAATAATGACAAGTCGCTTATGTCACATACTGGGCCTTTTGGTGCATACATCATACTAAAAGGACCTATTTTCTTTATCAGCACAGTTACAGCAGCTACAATTTCGCCATCTCTTTTAACAAAAACACCCTCATAGTTCCATTCCCATTTAAGCTTTGCCCAAAAAATAGATTGAGTTGTGTTAGAATACGGACTTGTTTCAAGAAATAATGAATACTCCTCAAGCTCCTTAACATCATTTTTATTTAATAAAGGCATGGCTTACCTCGCTATCTCGTATTTCTAGGCATTCCTTCGCAAGCTCGAAATCAGAGGCATAATAGACATATTCTCCCCTAACTTTTTGATAGAACTCTTCTCCCTTGCCAGTTAAAAGCAGAACATCTCCAGCTTTCGCTTCAGCGATAGCCTTTCTAACAGCAGTTTCCCTGTCTTCAATTATTTCATAAGGCTTGTTATATGGCTTGACGAAATTTGCTATATCTTCGCAAATATTTAGAACTTCTTCATATTGTGGGTCTTCTGCAGTTATATAAATATAATCTGCATACTCTCCAGAAAGCATTCCAATATCACGCCTTCTTAAATGAGCTTTACCGCCAGGACATCCAAACAATACTGTAACTCGTCTATTAGGGTAATCAAGCTTTACTGATTCATATAGTTTTTTAAAGCTAACATAGTTATGAGCATAGTCTACTATGATGGTAATATCCTTGCCCTCAAATAAATTCATTCTGCCCATAACCTTCGTTTCTTTAAGCCCTAAGATTATATCTTCATATGATGCTCCTATCTGCTTTGAGATGATAATAGCGGCAACTGAATTCTCAATGTTAAATCTGCCTGGCATTGTTATTTCATATTCCTCTGTGATGCCTTTATAAGTTAGCTCAAATTCAAATCCCAATTGCAGCTTCTGTACATTAGAGATAATGTAATCCGCACTTCCTTTATCCCCAAAGGTTATAACATTTTCGCAATGCTTATCAGCAACAGCCTTTATTCTATCAAAATAATCAGTGTCTGCATTTATAACCATAGTCTTGCAGTTCTCAACAAACTTTAACTTGCAGCTTAAATAATCTTCAAAGTCGACATGCTCCAAAGGCCCAATATGATCCTCTCCAACATTTAAAAACACACCATAATCAAAAGTCATTCCATCTACCCTATTCATAAGATAGGCTTGGGAAGAAACTTCCATAGTAACCGCTTTTTGATCATAGGCTACCATTTCAGCCAGCAACTTTTGAAGCTCTGGAGATTCAGGTGTTGTTAAATGCGCCTCATATTCCCTCTCTCCAACGCAAACTGCAACCGAAGAAAGTAAGCCAGTTTTTTTGTTATAGTGCTTATTTAAAATGTTGTGTATGAAATAAGAGGTTGTGGTTTTTCCTTTTGTGCCAGTTAAACCTATTGTCTTTAAAGAGTTGTGTGGATAATTATACACAATCATTGAAGATATAGCCATTGCTTTTCTTATATCGCTAACAATTATTGCTGGAATTTCTTTTCCATAATCTACCTCAGAAATATAAGCTACAGCACCATTATTTATTGCGCTATCAAGGAAGCTTTCTTTAAACGCCTGCCCCTTACATATAAATAAACAGCCAGCAAGAGCTTCTCTTGAGTCAAAAGAGGTAGTCTCGATTTTTATATCCGATACACTCCCCTTTAACTCTATAAACAAACCAGCTTCTTTTAGTTTTTCTGCTATTAAATTAAGGCTTATTTCACTCATCTTCTAAAGCACCTTCTTCATATCAATATGTGGACAATGCTCATCAAGATATACTTCTCCATATGAGCAATAGCCTCTCTTTTTGTAAAAACCTTCAACAGTACACTGAGCAGAAAGCACTACTTCTTTTACACCCATAGCCAAAAGCTCCTCTTCAATAGCTGCCATTACTATATTGCCCAGCCCTTTATTTCTATAACTTTTGTTAACTGCAACTCTGCCTATATGATATAATGTTTCACCATCGTTATTATATGCCCTTGCAGTTGCTATTGGTGTTGCTCCATCTAAAATAACTACATGAAGGCTTTTTTCATCTAAATTGTCAAACTCATTATCAAACCCTTGCTCAGTCATAAATACATCTGTTCTTATTTTGGAAGCTAAATCAAAAGCTTCTCCCTTACCGATACATGAAATTTTTCTATACATGTTATACCTCTTTCTATATATTATGATAAACTTTAGTTTCTATTATCCATTTTTAAATAATACTACATTTCAAACATTTTTGCAAGATGGCGAAATTTTATGTTTTTTTTAGTTGCTCGACATTATTCGACTTAAATCATGTTGCATAAATTGTTATAAGGTGATACAATGCGAGTACATCACTGTTGCAATTTAACTTTTACCAATTTTTGGAAATTATTTTCCAAAAAGCCTTGCAATTTGCTAAATAGTATGGTAATATTTACAGCATAGTGATAACACTAAAAAAATGATGTTGGAGGAACATTATGCATTCTGGGCGAAAAATACTTTTATTAGATGATGGTGCAAGCTTTTCTGAGTTAGTGTCAAAAGAGTTTGCCAAAAGAGGACTAGAAACTGTTGTATGTCCTAATGACGGAGAAATCCTTCTTAGCTTAGCTAATGAGCATCAGCCTTTAGCTGTCCTAATGGATCTCTTCATGCCAAAGCTAGATGCTTTTGGTGTGCTATCAGCCGCTAAAAAAACTGGGCTGATACCAAGATGTAAGTTTGTAATCCTATCTACAGATGAGGCTTCTGATTTTAGAAGAGAGCTTATCCAAAGAGGCGCAAGCTACATTCTACTTAAACCAATCAGCGCAGAAAATGTTGCTGAGAGAACTTGCGAGTTGATTGACACGCTAGACATTTCCAAAAAGCTTGATGACAGCTTATCTATTGAGGAAGTCATCACAAATGTAATTCACGATATTGGTGTACCAGCTCATATTAAGGGCTACCATTACCTAAGAGAATCAATAACTCTTGGTATTAAAACACCAGATATTTTGAATTCTGTTACTAAGGAACTTTACCCAACTGTTGCTAAAGCTTATAACACAACATCTTCAAGAGTTGAAAGAGCTATTAGACATGCGATTGAAGTAGCTTGGGACAGAGGAAATGTTGATGTGCTTGATTCCTATTTTGGATACACAATCCAAAACGACAAAGGCAAGCCTACTAATTCTGAGTTCATAGCACA
Organism: uncultured Oscillospiraceae bacterium; assembly: GCA_964369265.1. Lineage (GTDB taxonomy): Bacteria > Bacillota > Clostridia > Oscillospirales > Ruminococcaceae > DAMCAP01. The sequence continues at coordinate 31,819 of CAYJEV010000001.1, read as the reverse complement.
AATTGCTGATAGACTTAGACTACGTTTAAGAAAAAAGATGATTATCTAACACAAAAAGCTGTTTCACTTCATTTTCGAGGTGAAACAGCTTTTTTAATCTTCCCAAAGACTAAGAGAAGACTTCATATATGAAGCTACATCTATATTATATACATCTTTTAATATATCATCAGATATTTCTTTTCTAATAGCTCCAAAGGCAATTTTTTTACCGTTTTTCATGAGTAAAGTATTCTTTGAGAGCCTTGTTGCAAGGCTAATATCGTGTAAAACACCAATAACTGTCTTATCGCTCTCTCTTGCCCACTCTTTAATAAAATCAATCAGCTCAATTTGAAAATACAAATCCAGATGATTAGTTGGCTCGTCTAAGAGAATAATGTCAGGTTGTTGTGCTAGAATTTTCGCTAACATTACCCTTTGTAGTTGACCTCCAGACAATGTCATTATGGTTTTATTAGCAAGTTCTTTAAGCCCTAACTTTTCAAGAATATTATCAACTATCTCATAATCATTAGCAGAGTAACCACTTAAAAAGGATTTTGACTGCTTTGCATATCTTCCCATTAACACAGTATCTTTAACTGTATAGTTAAAGAAGATGTTTGTCATTTGGCTAAGGAGAGCTACTTTATTGGCAAGCTCCCTTCTGTTCATATCCCTAATAGAAACGCCATCTATAAGCACTTCGCCTTTAAATGGGATAACATTAGCGATAACTCTAAGAAGTGTTGTTTTGCCACAACCATTTGGTCCTATAATAGATAAATGCTCGCCATCACTAACAGAAAAAGAAACATCGTGGAGAACATCTCCCCTATCATAGCCTGCGCATATGTTTTTAACTTCTATCATTTAGATGCCCTCCCCTTAAAGTATAGATATATAAAGAAAGGTGCGCCTATTGTTGAAGTTACTGCGCCTATTGGAAGCTCGATTGGTGCGACTATATTTCTGGCAATCAAATCGCATAAGCACATAAACACACCACCCATGATAGCAGCTGTTGGTATGGAATATCTATGATTAGAGCCAAATACCCTTCTTGCAATATGTGGTGTAAATAAATCAACAAAACCGATAACACCAGACATAGATACAGCAAAACCAGTTAAGGTTGCACTTAATAGTAGTAGCACCCATTTTATTGACACTACATTAACTCCACTAACCTGAGCATGCTCTTCACCAAAAGTTAGTATATCCATTTCTTTTGAAAAATATAGCGCAATACATAAACCAATAATCAGGACTGGCAATAATATTCTAGGATGTGACCAATCTTTTAGCGCAAAGCTACCCATCTGCCAAAAAGTCACTTGTTGAGCAGTTGTGTCATCAAAGGCAATAATAAAGGCTATCATTCCATTTGCAAACATTGAGAATGCCATACCAATTAGTATTATGGTTGTGTTGCTAAGGCTACCATCAAGCCTGTTGGCAATTCCAACAGCTAGCAAAACTGTCCCAAGACCAAATGTAAGCCCAAAGAATGGCAAAGTTAAATTCCCAAAGAAAGAAAAGCCAAATAATATCGCTATACTCGCTCCAACTGCCGAGCCTGAGGATATACCTAAGGTGTAGGATGAAGCAAGAGGATTCCTCAAAACTGACTGCATAACAGAACCACTAATTGCAAGCATTGCTCCCACCACAAAGGCAAGAGCAACACGAGGCAATCTGATTTGAGTTAAAATAACAGTATGCGATTCTATAGGCATTTCTGTATAGTTAATATTGAAAAGATAGTTTGTTATGATTTTAAATACATCCACCGGATGAATAAACACACTTCCTATACCAATGGCTAATACTATGCATATAAAAGAAAGAATTAACAGCAAAAACAGATTTTTAGTCTTCATTATTCAGCTGTGTAAATCTCTGGGTAAGCTGCAACAGCCATCTCTTTTAATGCCTTAATGATGTTTTGGCTACCACGAGAGCTAGAAGCCTCATCAATATAATAAACATCTCCATTTTTAATAGCTGTTATGCTTCCCCAGTTAGCTCTTGCAAGGATGTCTGCAACAGGATCTTCAATGTAACCAGCCTTGGACATTATAATATCAGGGTTAGAGTCAATAACAGCCTCTTCAGAAATTGGAAGCCAGCCTTCTTGATCAGCAAATACATTAACACAACCAACAACTTCGATCATCTCATTGATGAAAGTGCCGTTTCCTAAGCTGTATAAGTTACTTCCTGGAGCAACCTCAAAATATACTGTTTTCTTTTCTGCAATATCAGTTGATTTTGCTCTTATTGCTTCAATTTCAGTTTTCATGTCAGTTACCATCGTTGCTGCTTTGTCTTCTGTGTTAGTAACATCGCCAATTAGCTCAATAGTCTTGTATATCTCATCAATGCTTGCAGCAGATGGGATTGTAATAACTAGCACACCAGCATCAGTTAGTGGCTTAAATACATCGTTACCATCAGAATTGCTCATCCCTGTTGTTAGAATGATGTCTGCACCCATTGCAATAATCTGCTCTGTGTCTGGTGTCATTATATCAAATAGTGGTAGGCCTTCAGCAACGCCTTCAACTTCAGCAGAGTATTTGTCTACTGCTACAAGCATATCAGCCTTGCCAAGCCCAACAATAACTTCTGTGTTTGATGGCGCTAGGGATATAATCTTATCTACTTCAGCTGGTAAAGTAATTTCATTTCCAGCTAGGTCAATAACTGTGTCTACTTCCTCAGTTACAGCCTCAGAGCTTGCTACCTCAGAGCTGGCTACCGCCTCGCTAGCTACTTCAGAAGAAGCCCCTGTCTCCTGACAAGCTGTTAAGCTCATGATGGTCATTGATGCCAATAGGCACACTAGGATTTTTTTCATAGTTTTTCTCCTCAAAAAATAAACTCCTGCCTAAAGACAGGAGTAGTAAAAATTGAAATATAGCATAAGGCTGCATTTGACAATTCATGTCTATATCCTGTAGACAGTGTTGAATTAAGCATCGGCAGGTCTTACGACTTAGACATCAAGCATTATCTTCACCTTCCCAAGCTAAGGCTCAGTGGTATATTAAAGATAACTAGTCAATACGCCAGCAGGACTGTTTAGGATTCTCACCTAATTCCCTATTATTGCAGTTAAGCAACCGATAGCTTTATAATACTACAGCATTTTACTTAAAAAGTCAAGTTAATTTTCTGCGAACTTAAGAGGCATTCTTCTCTTATGATGGCTTCTATTGTGGTATCTTTCAATAATAACCTTCTCTTGCTCAGTAACTTGTTCACCACTTAAGTATTTATCAATCGCAGCATAGCTAACTCCCATTTCAAGCTCGTCAGTTTGACCATCAAACAAACCAGCAGAAGGAGCTTTTTCAATAATAGAGATAGGAGCTTCTAAATATCTCAAGAACTCGAATATTTCAGTTACTGTTAAGTCAGAAATAGGGTTAAAGTCATGTCCACCATCTCCAAACTTAGTGAAGTAACCCATATGCCCTTCGCTCTTGTTGCCAGTTCCTGCAACAAGCCTGTTTTCACTAGCAGCAATAGCATATAGTGTTGTCATTCTTAGGCGAGGAGCTATGTTGGTTGTCGCTATGCCATTTAAAGTTGTTGCATTTGATACTGCTTTTTTAACTTCTTCAAAGCTTTGTTTCAAATCAACAATTCTAATTTCTATATTAAACTTATTTGCAACACTCTCAGCATCTTGCTTATCTTCCTTATAGTTTCGCCCAGAACCACAAGGCATGATAATTCCAACTGTGTTTTCGCAAGCCATCTTGCAGAGTATACCGACTAAAGCGCTATCTTTTCCGCCACTGTTGCCAAAAACTATCCCCTCAACCCCAGCATCTTCAACTACTTTTTTTATAAAGGCTACCCTATTTTTAAGTTCAATACCATAATCTCTCATTTTCCCCGCTCCTTTTTAAAAATTGTTAAACTCCTAAAGCCTCAGCAAAAAACAGCTGAGGCTTTAGTCTTATTTATTCTTATAGTTCAATAACACCATCGAACACTCTATTAGCTTCGCCAGTTAAGAATACAGAGTCACCTGTAAAGTTAACTGTCATTTCGCCATTTATAGATAATACTCTAATGTCGGACTTTCTATCACAATATCCCATTTGAACAGCTGCAACTGCCGCTGCACACACGCCCTCGTCATATGAATAGTTCTCGCCTACTCCATATTCAAAAGCTCTTACTTTTATTGTGTTTTTGTCAATAATCTTTAAGATTTCAACATTGCTATCTGTCGCTAATGAAGCAAGATCCACACTTGCAACCTCTTCGCATAAAATAACCTTATGGCTATTTTTAAAGTTTACAACTGCTGTTTCTCTATCAATGCCTTGAAGACTTGTCTTAGTATCAGATATCTTAACAGTTGCATTGCCCATATACATTTTAACAGAAGAAACAATACCATATTGAGTATTTATATGAAGAGTCTTTACTCCATCGCCTGTTTCAATTGTATACACCTTCTTAACAACAATGCCCTTATCATATAGGTATTTAACAGCACAACGAATAGCATTACCGCACATAGCTCTCTCAGAACCATCTAAGTCAAATATAGTCATCTTAACATCTGCTATGTTGCTCTTAGATATAGAAATAACTCCATCTGCACCAATCGCCATGTGACGATCAGATAATATAGCTGATAAGCTCTCTGGTGAGTTAACCTCATTGTCAATGCAGTTGATAAATACATAGTCGTTTCCACCACTCTGCATTTTAGAGAAATCAAGATTAACTCTCTCTGTTCTCATGTTGTTGATGTCAACAAGCTCTGTATTCTTTTCGCTGTGACGGCTTAGTAAGCTGTCTGCTAGAGCGTTTGCTGTATCAAGTGATGTTAGTGATGGTATGCCTAAGTTACAAGCACGTCTTCTAATCTTAACATCATCATCAACAGGGTTTCTTCCTCTTTCAGAAGTTGAGATAATGTATGAAACAGTTCCGCTCTCAAGAAGTGTCATTGTATTTTCTTCTGGGTTTTCATGGATTTTATTTATAACCTTAACATCAAGCCCAGCGGCTCTGATAACGTCAGCAGTACCATCAGTTGCACATAATGTGAAACCTAGTTGAGAGAATTTCTTAGCTATTTCAGCTATCTCTCCCTTGTCTGTGTTACGAACAGTCATGAACACACTGCCCTTAGCATTCATTTTGTAGTTTGCAGCAACAAGGCCTTTGTATAATGCCTCCTTTAATGTCTTGCCAATACCAAGCACCTCGCCTGTTGACTTCATTTCAGGTCCTAAATGTGTATCTACATCTGTTAGTTTTTCAAATGAGAACACTGGAACTTTAACAGCGACATATGGTGGCACTTTATATATTCCAGTGCCGTAGCCTAGATCTTCCATCTTCATACCTAAACTTGCCTTTGTTGCAAGCTCACAAATTGGAACACCAGTTACCTTGCTTAGGTAAGGTACTGTTCTTGAAGCTCTTGGGTTAACTTCGATTACATATAGCTTGTCGCCTATAACAATGTATTGAAGGTTAACAAGCCCCTTAACATTAAGCGCCATACAAATCTTTTCTGTGCATTCAAAAATTCTATTTGCCATATCGTCTTCAACATGAACAGCAGGATATACAGCGATACTATCTCCTGAGTGAACACCAGTTCTCTCAATATGCTCCATAATACCAGGAATTAAGATTTTTTCGCCATCACAAATAGCATCAACCTCAACCTCCATACCGCTTAGGTACTTGTCGATAAGCACTGGGTTATCTTGCTTTTGGCGCATGATAATATCCATATACTCGCTTATGTCAGAATCAGAGAAGGCAATAATCATATTTTGTCCGCCAAGAACATAAGATGGACGCATTAGAACAGGGTAACCTAAGTTTTTTGCTGCATCAAAAGCTTCCTCTTTTGTCATAATACAATAACCACGAGGACGATCAATATCTAAGCTTTGAAGTAAATCATCAAATCTCTCTCTATCTTCACAAGCATCAATACTATCGGCAGATGTACCTAATATAGTTACACCTCTGTCATGAAGCTTTTGAGTTAGCTTAATAGCTGTACCACCACCAAAAGCAACAATAACACCAATTGGCTTTTCAATTTCTATAATGCTCATCACATCATCAATACAAAGCGGCTCAAAATATAGTCTATCAGCAGTATCAAAGTCTGTTGAAACAGTTTCTGGGTTGTTGTTAATAACAATAACTTCATATCCCATGCCTTTAAGTGTGTTAACACAATGCACAGAAGAATAGTCAAACTCTATACCTTGACCGATTCTAATTGGTCCACTACCTAAAACTACAACTCTTTCCTTCTCGCTCTTTTCAATGAATGGAAGAGCCTCATTTTCGCCTTTGCTGCGAATTGAATAGAAGTATGGAGTTACAGCTTCGAACTCACCACCACAAGTATCAACCATTTTATATATAAACGGCTCTTTGCTTAGCTTATCATTTTTGATATATACAAGCTTATTCAAGAACCATCTATCAATTTTTGTTATGTTGTGTATCTCATCGACAGTATATCCTCTTAGTAGAGCTTCGTACACAACAAATAATCTCTCATCAGTTGCTTTATTTAATAGGCTGTAAATCTCTTCATTTGATAGCGATTTTAGCTTTGGCATATTTAAATCAGACAGCCCGATTTCAGCGCCTCTAACAGCCTTTAGTATTGCATCTTCAAAAGTATCAGAAATTGACATTACCTCGCCAGTTGCCTTCATTTGTGTGCCAAGATCTTTCTTTGCATACACAAACTTGTCAAAAGGCCATTTTGGGAATTTAACCGCAACATAGTCTAGGGTTGGCTCAAATGCTGCAAATGTTTTGCCTGTAACTGCATTTGGGATTTCGTCTAATGTGTAACCTAGGGCTATCTTAGTTGCAACCTTAGCGATTGGATAACCAGTCGCCTTAGAAGCAAGCGCAGAGGAACGAGATACACGAGGGTTAACCTCAATTACACCATAGTTCATTGAATGAGGATCCAAAGCGAACTGGCAGTTACAGCCTCCCTCAACTCCTAGCTCTTCAATAATGTCAAGAGCTGCACGTCTTAGCATTTGATATTCAGTATCACTTAAAGTTACAGCAGGAGCAATAACGATACTATCTCCTGTGTGAACGCCAACTGGGTCAAAGTTCTCCATTGAACACACTGCTATACAGTTACCAATGCTATCTCTCATAACCTCAAACTCTATCTCTTTCCAGCCAGCAACTGATCTCTCGACTAGAATTTGGTGAATTGGTGACATTGCAAGACCATTTTTAGCGATTTCTCTTAATGTCTTCTCATCATCAGCAATACCGCCGCCACTACCACCTAATGTGAAAGCTGGACGAACTATTACAGGGTAGCCAATTTTATTAGCAAAATCAACTGCTTCTTCAAGCTCATGCACAGTTAGAGAAGGAATACAAGGCTGTCCTATCTTCTCCATAGTATCTTTGAAGATTTGTCTATCCTCTGCCTTATCAATAGTTTCAGCAGAAGAACCTAACAGCTTAACGCCCATCTCCTCTAGGTAGCCATCTTTTGCAAGTTGCATACATAGAGTTAAGCCTGTTTGTCCGCCAAGACCTGAAAGGATGCTGTCTGGTCTTTCCTTTTCTATAATACGTTTAATTGTTGGAAGAGTTAGCGGCTCAATGTAAATTTTATCAGCCATCGCATTATCAGTCATGATAGTTGCTGGATTGCTGTTTACAAGGATAATCTGCACACCCTCTTCTTTTAATATACGACAAGCTTGCGTACCAGCATAGTCAAATTCTGCCGCTTGTCCGATTACTATAGGGCCTGAACCTATTACTAGTACTTTCTTAATTGTTTTTAATAGCGGCATAATTCTTTATCTCCTTTATAAATTCGTCAAATAAATGTCCTGTGTCTTGAGGTCCGCAGCAGCCTTCTGGATGGTATTGCACAGAGAAAATAGAGCCTTCTTTATATCTAATACCCTCGCAAGTGTTGTCATTTACATTTATCATCCATAGTCTTGCAACGCTCTCATCAATAGTATCATCTTCAACTGCATAACCATGATTTTGGCTTGTGATATAAGTTCTGCCTGTGTCTAGGTCTTTAGCTGGTTGGTTTCCTCCACGATGACCATACTTTAGCTTGCCAGTTTTAAAGCCTGCTTGCAGAGCTAATAGCTGATGACCTAAGCATATACCAAAAATAGGAATACCCATTTTAGTTATAGTTTTTAGGTTTTCAATAACCTCAACGTTTTCTGCTGGATCTCCAGGGCCATTACTTAACATAATTCCGTCTAGGTTCAAAGCCTTAACTCTCTCTGGTGATGTGTTGTATGGAAGAATTGTAACTTTACAGCCTCTTGATACTAAGGAGCGCAGAATATTCTCTTTATAGCCATAGTCAAATAAAGCAACAGAATACTCACCCTCTGGATTTACCACGACTTCTTCAGTTACAGAAACGCTTTTAACTGCATCTACAATTGTATATGCCTTAACAGCTTCCATGTCTACTTTGTCAGGATTAGTTGTGATAACTCCATTCATTGTTCCTTGTTCACGAAGAATTTTAGTTAGCTGCCTTGTATCAATTCCACTAATACCGATGATGTTTTGTGATTTTAACCAAGAGTCTAAGTCGCCCTCGCATCTAAAGTTTGAAGGATCTTCACATGCGTGTTTTACAATGTAACCCCTTGCTGATATCTTTTTTGCTTCAAAAACATCAGGAATTACACCATAGTTCCCTATTAAAGGAAAAGTTTGTGTTATGATTTGACCATAGTAACTCTTGTCAGTTAGAGTTTCAAGATAACCAGTCATGCCTGTTGTGAAAACTATTTCACCAATAACCTCTCCGACAGCTCCTAAGGAATTACCTTCAAAAACCATCCCATTTTCTAGCACTAAATAAGCTTTTTGTGACATATTTTACCCCTCCAATTCGCTTTTACGTTGCTTGTTTATATTACCAGTAAAGCACTTTGTACAGAACTTACAACTGCTTTTTTGACATGCATCTTTTAGTCCATCAACACTTATATAACCTAAGCTGTCTGCACCAATTTCTTTTGTTATCTCGTCTATGGTCATTCTATTTGCAATTAAGCTTTCTTCATTGTCTATATCAGTTCCATAATTACAAGTGTATTTAAATGGAGGCGCTGAAATTCTTAAATGAACCTCAGTTGCTCCAGCATTTTTAAGAGCTTGTACTATTTTCTTTGATGTTGTTCCTCTAACAATTGAATCGTCAACCAAAACAACTCTTTTACCTTTTACATTATAAGCTAAAGGATTAAGCTTTAATCTAACTGCATTCTCTCTTTGAGCCTGTGTTGGATAAATAAAGCTTCTGCCTATATATCTATTCTTAACAAAACCAGAAGTTAGCGGAATTTTGCTCTGTTCGCTATAACCAATAGCTGCCTCAAGTCCTGAGTCTGGCACACCACATACAACATCAGCAACAACTGGATGTTCTTTTGCAAGGATTGCGCCCATGTTAAATCTTGACTCATATACACTAAGCCCATCTATTGTGCTGTCAGGGCGAGCAAAGTATACATACTCAAAGATACAAAGCCCAGCGCCTTTTTCTGCTTCAAGCACAACTTTGCTTTCTGTAATCTCGCCATCTTCTATTACAACAGCCTCACCAGGAAGAACATCTCTCACTAAAGTAAAGCCACAGCTATCTAGTCCGCAGCTTTCTGAGCTAACAGCATAACCATTCTTATTCTGTCCAATACATAGTGGTCTATAACCATTACCATCTCTAACAGCAATAATCTTGCCATTTCCGCACATAACTATTAAGCTGAATGCACCTTCTAAAAGTGATGCAGCTTTAATAACTCCCTCAAGCTCGTCGCCAAGCTTCATTATGTAGTAAGCTATAAGAGAAGAAACAACCTCACTATCTGAGCTAGCTGAAAAGTTAACACCAAAGGATTTTAATCCGTCTTTAATAAACTTAGCGTTAGTAACATTACCATTATGCGCTGTTGCTATTCTGCCAGTTAGATATTCAGTTATAAATGGCTGAACATTACATTCATTGTTACCACCAGTTGTTGAATATCTATTATGGCCTATTGCAACACGGCTTGCTGGAATGCTAGAAAGATTTTCGCCATCGAACACCTCACTAACTAAACCAACATCTTTTTGGCAAATGATATTGTTGTCATTTACAACTGCAATACCACATCCCTCTTGCCCTCGATGTTGAAGCGCAAGCAAGCCATTATAAATAACGCCTGCTGCTTCGGCAGTTTTAATGCTAACACCAAAAACTGCACATTCTTCTTGTAACTTATCGCTGAATTTCATACACTTACTCTCCTTCTGCATCATCACAACTCTTTAGCTAAAACAAAACTTCACCACTTATATTATAAACGTGTTTATAATACTATCAAAAAAATATTAACTCAAATGAGAATATTTTTAAGCTAAGCTATTAGTTACTACGAATATATATATAATCCTCGCATGGCGATTTTTAGGCTCTTGCTCTCGCCGCTTTGCGACAATTGAGCAAATAGACATTTTATATAAATCAGTAGCTTTGGATAGGGCAATATTATCAAATTGCACAAAACACTATCGACAAAATAGTGTATTTCCTCTATCCATTCGGCATATTATACTATACTTTATTCTACATGTCAAGGGAAAAATATACTTTATTTTTTTTAGCACACTAATACTTTGGTTGTTTTGAAAAAAGGAGCCTTGCACATATTAAACTGTACAAAGCTCCTATCACACTAACTATTCTTCTATTTAACAACAAAGTTCATTAGCTTATTTGGAACATAAATTTTCTTTATTATGTTCTTGCCCTCTAAATGAACAGATATGTCGCTATTATTGTAACAAGCCTCTAAAGCAACAGCTTCTTCAGCTCCTGTTGGGATTACAATTCTCCCTTTGATTTTACCATTAACTTGAACAGCTATCTCAACTGAATCGTCAACACACTTACTAGGGTCAAATGTTGGCCATGCAGTTTGGTTCAGCATTCCCTTGCCTCCGACTACCTCCCACATTTCTTCTGTGATGTGTGGTGCAAATGGGTTAAGAATAGTGATAAAAGTTAGTAACTGCTCTTTTGAGATAGCACCAACCTCAGTCACATCATTGATCAAAGCCATCATAGCTGCAATAGCTGTGTTGAACTTCATGCTCTCAATATCTTCTGTAACCTTCTTAATAGTTTTGTTCATAGGAACAACAAGCTTATCAGTTAAAGAGCTGTCTTTGCTAATCATCTCAGTTAGACCAGCCATTCTATCAAGGAATCTCTTACAACCCTTAATAGAGGATGTGTTCCATGGAGCAGACTTTTCAAAATCTCCAATAAACATCTCATATAGACGCATTGTATCTGCACCATAAGCAGAGATTATATCGTCAGGGTTAACTACATTGCCCCTTGATTTTGACATCTTCTCGCCATTCTCGCCAAGTATCATACCATGGCTTGTGCGCTTAGCATATGGCTCGCTTGTGTTAACAACGCCAATGTCGTATAAAAACTTATGCCAGAAACGAGAGTATAATAAGTGAAGGGTTGTATGCTCCATTCCTCCGTTATACCAATCGACAGGCATCCAGTACTCAAGAGCTTCTTTTGCAGCTAATGCCATATCATTAGATGGATCAGTATATCTTAGGAAGTACCAAGATGAACCAGCCCATTGAGGCATTGTGTCAGTTTCCCTCTTCGCTTCCCCTCCACAACAAGGGCAAGTTACATTAACCCACTCATCAAGAGCAGCTAGCGGAGATTGACCATCGCTTGTAGGCTCATAACTCTCAACCTCAGGCAACATTAGCGGAAGATCAGCTTCTTCTAATGGTACATGTCCGCATTTTGGGCAGTTGATGATTGGAATAGGCTCTCCCCAATAACGTTGTCTTGAGAATACCCAGTCACGAAGCTTGTAATTAACCTTAGACTTGCCAATTTCCTTATCCTCAAGGTATTTAATAATCTTTTCTTTTGCTTCTGCAACAGATAGACCATCAATAATCTCTGAGTTAACTATAACGCCTGTTTCACAATCAGTGAAGGCTTCTTCTTGTACATTTCCACCCTTAACAACTTCGATAATAGGAAGATTAAACTTTTTAGCAAACTCCCAGTCACGAGTGTCATGAGCTGGCACTGCCATTATTGCACCAGTACCATATGTCATTAGCACATAGTCTGAAACGAAGATTGGTATTTCTTTGCCGCTTAGTGGATTTATTGCCACAACGCCCTCAAGCTTAACACCAGTTTTGTCTTTGTTCATTTCAGAGCGCTCAAAATCAGTCTTTTTAGATGCTTCTGTTCTATAGTTTCTGATCTCTTCAATATTTGATAGCTTGTCAGCCCAGTTTTCCACATATGGATGCTCTGGAGAAATAACCATATATGTAGCTCCATAAAGTGTGTCTGGGCGAGTTGTAAACACTTCTAACACATCGCCAGCAGTTGTATCAAACTTAACTTCTGCACCGATAGAGCGACCAATCCAGTTAACTTGCTGAGTTTTAACTCTTTCAATAAAATCAACTGTATCAATATCGTTAATTAGTCTATCAGCATATTCTGTGATTTTAAGCATCCATTGTTCTTTTACCTTGCGAATTACTTCAGAACCACAACGCTCACAACAACCATTAACTACCTCTTCATTTGCAAGTACTACCTTACAAGATGTACACCAGTTAACAGGCATTTGTTTCTTATATGCTAAGTCTTTTTTGAATAGTTGAAGGAATATCCACTGTGTCCACTTATAGTAGTTAACATCAGTTGTGTTAATCTCTCTATTCCAGTCAAAGGATAGACCAAGGCTCTTTAGCTGTTCTTTAAAGCGAGCAACATTATCTCTTGTTACAATTTCAGGGTGAATATGGTGCTTAATTGCAAAGTTTTCCGTTGGAAGTCCAAAAGCATCCCAACCCATTGGATATAACACATTATACCCTTCAAGACGGCGCTTTCTACTAACAATATCTAATGCAGTGTATGAACGTGGATGACCAACATGAAGCCCCGCGCCTGAAGGGTATGGGAATTCAACAAGAGCATAAAATTTCTTTTTGCTATAGTCGTCGCTGGTTGCAAAAGTATTGTTATCGTCCCAAATCTTTTGCCACTTTTTTTCAATATCTTTATAATTATAAACCATTACAGTTCGCTCCTTAATGTGTAAAATTAAAGTTCAATATCAATTTCAGGCGCATCTGCCCATAGGCGATCTAGTGAATAGAACTCTCTTGCTTCTTTATCAAATACATGAACTATTACGTCATTGTAATCTAATAAAATCCAAGTTTGAGTTTGATAGCCTTCTCTTCTTGATGGCTCTATTCCCTTTCTTGATAACATTTCATCAACTTCATCACTAAGAGCTCTAACATGTGTGTTGCTAGTACCTGTTGCGATAACAAAGTAATCTCCAATGCTTGTCTTATCTGTTATTTCTAATACCTTTACATCATCGCCCTTCTTTTCATCAAGTAGCTTTGCAATAAAGGTTGCTTTTTCAAGTGCTGTCATTATTTCTTCCTCCAAATCAAGGTCACTGAGGTACAACCACAGTTTCACCTTCGTATAGTTTATATTCTCCTATAAAATCTTCTATTACAATGTTTTTCTCAACTAAAGAAAATAATATTGTAACACATTCATTCATTGTTAAGTCTGTTTTTGCTAAATTATAGATATCTGTAAGCACAGTTAGTTGCTCTAAAGGTTCTCCGTTAGCGTATTTTTCGTAGTAAGGCATGAGAGCGTCGGTTTCAATATAAAAGTATCTATCAATATTAAGCTTTAATAAAACCGATATTTCATCTTTTAATTCTTCTAAGTTTTCAATTTCAGCTAATGTTTCAGTGCCAAGAAGTGTGTTATACGGCACTGATACAACATCAAGAATATTTTCTTGATCGCTTTCACCAATACTTACAACAAAGCCTCTGTTTGGCAACAAAACTAAAACGTCAAACTCATCTGTTAATTGCTCTTGATGCTCCACATCTGTCGCCAGTTCTGGATCTCTCTTCGTTATCTCTGAAAAATAATTGCCATTTATACTAGCTGATGATATTCCTATAACAGCTAATAATAATAAAAAACTCCCCTTCATCGCATATCCTCCCATACTTGCCTCCACTAAATGCTTAAATTGTTGTATGCATCAATAGTAAAAGAAAGCAAAGATGTGTCGTTATTTAATAGCTTTTGAATAGTAAACTTTAATATATAGCGAACTGCCAAGTCAATATCCTTGCCAGCTAGCTCTCTTACTATCGCAACATCATGATAATCTCTGTCTATAGAGGTTAAATCTGCCACAAAAACTATCTTTTCAATAAGCGACATATTTCTTCTACCAGTTGAATGATACTTTATAGCATTTAGTATTTCGCAGTTTAGGATATTTAATTCACTTTTTAAATATTCGCTTGCAGAAAAACCATGCCAAACGGCTTTTTGCTTTCTAAATATGCTATCCTGCCAATAAGCAGTGTTTTTTAAAATGCTAATATGCCATTCATCGTCAAAACATTTTGTAAAATCATGAAGCAAGCCAGCAGTATAACAAAGATATTCATCAGCCTTATAAATGCTAGCAAGCCTTTTCGCTTCTTCTGCAACGTTGAGGCTATGTATGTATCTGCTCTTTTTTAGATTGCTTTTTAGTATCGCTCTATATTCTTCTAAAGGATAAGCATAGGTTGTATTTTTAAAAGAATAAAGCGAATTTTGTTCAATATATTCCTCTACCAACCGGCTTTCAAGCTCTAAATGTGTTCCAGCTCTAATTTCCGTTGAAGACACATCAACAATTGGGATGCTGAGGACTATACTATCAAATTCATATTCTTCCTTAAGTTTTAAAAGCTCCTCATAGTCCCCTTGCTTTCTTGCAGCGCAAACTATAGTTACTAACTCTATAATCTCCTCATACCTAAACCACAACTTAAATGTTTTATACATATCTGTTCCCATGATAAGAAAATAATCGTGATTTCTAGTACAGATATCTAAAAGAGTATCTATAGTATAGCTTTTTCCGCCACGAGATATTTCAATATCAGAAACCTCTATATAATCAATATCAGCAGTTGCAAGCTTAATCATATTAATCCTGTCTTCTGCTGACACCATTTCAGAGCTTTCTTTATGAGGCGGAATAGCTGTTGGGATAATAATAACTTTGTCAAGAGATAGCTTTTCTTTCGCTTCCTTTAATATAGAAATATGTCCATTATGAATAGGGTTAAAGCTTCCACCATAAATTCCTATTCTCATTGCTTACTTAGGAAGCACAATCGTTGGATTCTTAGGTCTTCTGCGATATAACACAAATCTTGTTCCAATAACTTGTACTGGGCAGCTCTTTGTTGCCTCTGAAAGAATATCAGATGCTTCTCTTGCTGTGTATTCAGAATTGTTAAGCACTTTTATCTTAACAATCTCTCTTGCTGTTAAAGCATCATCAAGCTGCTTTATTAGTTCGTCTGAAATAGGATTTTTACCTATTTGCAGTATTGTGTCGATAGGGTTTGCGAGCCCTCTTAAATAGGCTCTTTGTTTTGATGTTAATTCCATTTGTCCTCCATTAGTATGTTATCATACTACATTTTCTTAGCCGCCAACACTAATCTGATTAAAGATTTTATGCAAGCAACTAACCCATATACTTATAATTTAATTATAACAAAGTTTTAGAAAAATTCAATTAAAAACTTTTTAAATAATCACAAAAAGCTCTAACAGCCTTTCCTCTATGACTAATTTCATCTTTCTGCTCATTTGTTATCTCGGCAAAGCTTTTATCCCCTATCATAAAGATAGGGTCATAACCAAAGCCATTATCTCCCAAAGGTTGATAACCAATTCTCCCCTCACAGCTATCCTCAAAGACTTTTGTTTCCCCTTCTGGCGTTGTGAAAGAGAGTGCGCAAGTAAATCTTGCAGCTCTATCATCGTCACAATGAGTAGACATCGCTGATAATATGCCTTTCATTTTAACAGAGAAAGGTGTGTCCTCTCCCATGTATCTCGCAGAATACACTCCTGGCGCTCCGTCTAATGCATCAATACATAAGCCAGAATCATCAGCTAGTGTATAGCATTTTGTGGCATTCCAAACTGCCTTAGATTTTATAACTGCATTCTCTGCAAATGTTGTGCCAGTTTCTTCAATTTCAGCAGTAAATCCTGCCTCGTCCATAGAACTAACAATAAAACCAAACGGCTCTAGTATTCTCTTAAACTCTTTTAGCTTACCTTGATTTTTTGTTGCCACAATTAGCTTTTTTTCCATTGAGATTACCCCTCTGTTATTTACTTATTATCGCCAAAAAGCGCATCGCTAAATTCTTCGGCAGAAAACTCTGCTATATCCTCTTTGCCTTCTCCAAGACCAACAAACCTAACAGGCACTCCAACCTCTTGCATAATGCCAATAACAACACCGCCTTTAGCAGTTCCGTCTAGTTTTGTTAGTACAATTCCTGTTATGTCAGCTGCTTCTTTAAAAAGGCGTGCTTGGCTAAGTGCATTCTGTCCTGTTGTTGCATCCACAACAAGAAGCACTTCCGCCTCTGAATCAGGAAGCTCTCTCTTTATAATTCTGCTAATTTTTGAAAGCTCATCCATTAGGTTTTTCTTGTTGTGAAGCCTTCCAGCAGTATCGCAGATAATATAATCAGCATTTCGTGCAACACCAGCAGTTATAGCATCAAACACAACTGCCGCTGGGTCAGATCCTTGTGCATGCGCTATTACTTCGCAGCCACTTCTCTCTCCCCAAATAACAAGCTGCTCTACTGCTGCTGCTCTAAATGTATCAGCCGCCGCTAAAACAACCCTATTTCCCTCCGATTTAAGCTTTGTCGCCAGCTTACCAATTGTTGTTGTCTTGCCAACACCATTAACGCCAATCATCATTATTACATGAGGCTTTTTGCCAGGCAAAAATGGCTTTTCAGCTTTCATCATTTCTGAAACAATCTCTTTTAGGATAGGCATAACAGCTGAAGTTTCTGTAACACCTCTCTCTTTAGTTAACCTTTTAAGCTTTGAAACAATCTCAAGAGCAGTTTGCATTCCAACATCAGCTGTTATCAGTTGCTCTTCAAGCTCATCATAATAATCCTCAGTTATAACGGTTGTTATTCCAAGCGTTGCGCCCAGCTTTTTAAAACTGGCGGTTATTTTATCAAATAATCCCATTATTTACTCCTTTATACCAAGCATTTTGCTAATCTCTTCAACCTTTAGCTCAAGAAGCTTCGATACTCCATCTTCCTGCATTGTAACACCATAAAGACGCTCAGCTTCCTCCATTGTACCACGTCTATGAGTGATAACAAGAAACTGCATAGTTGCTGCCATATCTTTTAGATAGCTTGCAAATCTTCCGATGTTAACATCATCAAGAGCAGCCTCAATCTCATCAAGCAAGCAGAATGGAGTTGGGTTAACTTTCATAATTGCAAAGTAAATTGCAATAGCTATAAATGCTTGCTCTCCACCAGAAAGCTGAATTAAGTTCTTAATTACCTTTCCTGGAGGCTGTACATTTATCTCAATTCCGCTTTCCAATACATTAGCTGGATCAGTTAAGGCAAGTGAGGCTTTTCCTCCGCCAAAAAGCTCAACGAATATATCTTTAAAGTGGGAGTTAACAGCATAGAATTTTTCTCTGAATATGTCACACATTGATTCAGTTAGCTTGTTTATTAGGTCTAAAAGCTCATCTTTTGCGCTCTCAACATCAGTAACCTGCTTGTCAAGCTCTATATAGCGCTCAGATACTTCCTTAAACTCCTCAATTGCACCAAGATTAACATTTCCTAAGCTCTTAATCTTCCCTCTAACTTCTGAAAGCGATTTAGTCGCTGTATCGATAGAGTCAATTGGCTCTGCAAACTCTATTGCTTCACCAACAGTAAGCTCATACATCTCCCATAGATTATTAACTATAGTCTTCTGCTCATTTTCAGCAGACTCTAATCTGCTTTGTCTTTCAACTAAGCTTCTGTAGCTATTATCTCTAACAATTTCTGTTTGCTTTTGAAGTTGCTTTTTTTGATTAAGCTCTTGTTCAAGGTTGTTTCTTCTTTGAGATTTATCAGTTATGCTAGTTTGTGCAAGGCCAACTGAAGAGGTAAGTCTATCTCTTTCTTCTTCAAGATTATCTATTCTAAGTTTTGTAAGCTCATTTTGTTCAGATAATCTATTGCATTCAGAGATTAGATGCGATTTATGATTATCTCTTCTCTTATTCTCCTCCGAAACCTCAAACACTCTCTCCTCAAGGTTTTTAATCTCTCTTTCGAGAATTAGCTTTAAAGTTTTATTTTCAGATGATAAATTTTCCAAGGACACTTTTCTGGTGTTAAGCTGTTCCCTTATAAAGTTGCCCTCGGTTATTTCTTCCTCTGTTCTGTTAAGTTCCTGTTCTAAGCTTATGATCTCTTCATCAACAGTCTTAGACAGTTCTTCATTTTGCTTTAGCCTATTCTTTATATCTTCATACCTTTGCTTTGCAGTTAAAACACTTTCCTTTGCAACAGATAATGATATATCTATTCTCTTTGCTTCTGCTGTGTATCCGATTTTTTCGTCTTCAAGCAAACGCATACTAGACATTATCTTTGAAATCTCTTCATCAAATACTTGAACTTCTTTTGAAAGCTCTGTTAGTTCTAATGCTGATTTATTTACAACGCCTTCAAGCTCTACTACCTGAGTTTTTAACTCTGAGATTTGTGTTGCCCTTCCTAATATACCAGCTGAACGTACCATCGCTCCGCCTGTCATTGAGCCGCCTGTGTTAAGAAGCTGTCCATCAAGGGTAACTATTCTATATCTATGTCCAGACTGCTTTGCCAGCTTAACAGCATTGTCTAAGGTATCAGCAACAATAGTTCTTCCTAGCAAGCTATCTGCTATGCCTTTAAACTTTAGTTCATACTTAACTAGCTCTGAAGCAATACCTATATATCCCTGCTTACCAAATAGCTCTTGAGGCTTAATTACATTGCCTTTTATTGTTGATAATGGAAGGAAGGTTGCTCTACCAACATTTTTGCTTTGTAATAGCCTAATAGCAGACTTAGCCGCTTCGTCGTCGGTTGTAATGATGTTTTGCATCGCAGCTCCAAGCACAACCTCGACAGCAACTGAATATTTTTTATCTACTTCAATAACAGAAGATACTGGAGATATTATCCCCTTCAGCATCCCTTTTTCAGCGCTTGACATAACAAATTTTACACTACCACTAAATCCTTCAAGGTTTCTATCCATATCTTCAAGAAGCTTGATTTTTTGGTTTAGTGAAGATAAGTTTGATAGAGTATCATTTCTTTTTGCGAGTAAGTTGTTATGTTTTTCAGCTTTAAAGTTTTTTTGCTGTTTCTTTTCAGATATTTCATTTGAAAGAGCAGATATTTTGCCCTCTAAAGCTGAGATTAAGCCTGTAATTTCTTGCTTTTCAAAGTCTATTTCTTTTGAGCTAAACTCTGTGTTCCTAACTGTATCTTCAAAGTTTTTAAGTTGCAGAGAGGTTTCCTCGACAATCGCTTTACCAGAGGCGCTAGCACCTCTTTTTTCATCAAGCAATCTGTATATCTCGGATCTTCTTAGACGTTTTGCCTGACCCTTTGTGTCAACTGATGAAATTTCGCTATAGATGTTATCGAGTTCCTCTTTTTGGCTAAGCTCTTGCTGTTCAGCAGCCTTAAAATCTTCATACTTCCCAGAAAGATTTTCTAATAACAGTTTCTCTCTCTTAATATACTCTTCGTCTTCGCCAGCTCCAGATTCAAGTTGTTTTTTAATTTCATTTAAGCTGTTTGTATTGTGCCTAATGTCATTTTCTAAAACAGCCTTTGTAGAGCCGAAATTTGCAAGAGATTCTTTGTTGTCAGCAATATTCTTTTGAAGGTTATCTATATCTACAAGCAATGACTGCATTTCTTCAAAAGCATTATTCACTGCTGTTTCTAAGCTATCAACAGCTTCTGCGGACTCTTTATACCTCTTATCTTCAAGGAAAACTTCATCAGAAAGTTTTTTCACTCTTTCTTTCATTTCAGAAAGCTGATAAGTCCATATAGATAAATCTAGCTTTTTCTTTTGAACAGAAAGCTCCAAAAAACGCTCTGCTTTTTCGCTATCCTTTCTTAAAGGCTCAATTCTGCCTTCAAGCTCAACTAAAATATCTTTTAGTCTAAGAAGGTTATCTTCGGCATGGCTTAAACGGTTTTCAGCTTCTTTTTTTCGATAACGAAACTTGCTAATTCCTGCTGCTTCTTCAAATATTTCTCTTCTTTCAGAGCTTTTTGCCGAAACTATCTCCGCTATCTTTCCTTGCCCTATAATTGAATAGCCATCTCTGCCAAGACCTGTGTCCATAAAAAGCTCATGAATATCTTTTAAACGAACAGCAGTTTTGTTTATTTTAAACTCGCTTTCGCCACTTCGATAATACTTTCTAGTTATAGCAACTTCGTCTTCATTAAAAGATAAAAACCTATCCTTGTTATCAATAAACAAAGTAACGCTACAAGAAGCTAGAGGTTTTCTTCCCTGCGTTCCTCCAAAGATAACATCTTCCATTCGATTTCCACGAAGTGAACGGCTTGATTGTTCGCCTAGCACCCATCTAAGTGCATCGGCTATATTGCTTTTTCCGCTTCCATTAGGTCCAACAACAGCTGTAAAGCCGTCATTAAAGTCTAGTCTTGTTTTTTCAGGAAAAGACTTAAACCCTTGAACCTCCATCGCTAATAAACGCAAGCTATCCCTCCTCTACAGTTTCTATTCTAAAGCTTAAAGGAGATACATTTTTATCTTCCCTAACCTTAATTAAAATTCTATTTTGCTTAAATCGATCTATATTATTTCTCTTTTGACCAATTGCTTTTGAAACATCTTTTGGGTTTACAAAAACACTAAAACTCTTTTTATCAAAATTGATATCACTTATCTCTTTTAAGATGTTTCTATAGAATATCTCGCTTTCGCAAAGCTCTCTGAATGATTGATGATAAGGCCCTGCAACTATGCTATCCTCTAGTTCAGAAGAGGAATGCAAGCCAACTTTTAGTATCTCTATGCCATCTTTCATAAAAAGCTGCATAATATCAGCCACCAAAGGAACAGTTTCCTCTAATGCGTATGGTGTATAATCTTCTGATTGATACAGCTCTGCTAGATATGTATTTTTAAGCGTTATGACTGGATAAATTCTCGCTTCGTCAGGCTTTAGCATAGATACTAACTTTGCCGTTTGCATGTCTTTTTCGTAATCGCTACCATACAGCCCCACCATCAACTGAAGCCCTAGCCTAAAATCGAACTCTCTTATAAGACTAACTGCTTTAGTTACATCTTGAGCAGTGTGTCCTCGCCTATTTTTTAGAAGTACATCATCATCCATCGATTGAACGCCAAGCTCAATTGATGTTACTTTATAGCTTTTTAATAGACTTAATATATCATTATCAATGCAATCTGGTCTTGTTGAAATTCTTATTCCTCCAAAGCCATCTTCGCCAACATAAAAAGACGCAGCTTTTAACAAGGATTTCATATATTCAGTTTCTATAGCTGTGAAACTTCCTCCAAAAAAAGCAATCTCGCAATCTCTTGCAGCGTCGTCAAGATATTCTAAGCTTTCCTTGCAAAGGTTAGAAACAGTATCGTAGGTTGGGACACTTTTTTCGCCAGAAATAACGCTTTGATCACAAAAACTGCATAAATTTGGACAGCCAACATGAGGAACAAATATAGCTAAGTTCCCTTTAATCATTTCCCCATCAGCTCCAACGCTTGCTTTGCAGCCATCTGTTCAGCACTTTTCTTGCTTCTGCCCTCACCAACCCCGATTACATTTGAATTAAGCCTTAGCTCAACTGTAAATGATTTTTTATGATCTGGGCCATTCTCATCAACCAAAACATACTGCACTTTTTCCTCTGGATTTTTCTGCACTATCTCTTGAAGCTGAGTTTTGTAATCTCTAAAATCAACAACCTCGCCTTGCTTTGCAATGTCTTTAAAGAATGGTATTAAAAACTTCTTAACTTCATCAATGCCGCCATCAAGATACACAGCTCCTATTAAAGCTTCAAAAGCATCAGCTAAAATTGAAGGTCGCTGGCTTCCTCCGCTCTGCTGTTCCCCTCTTCCAAGCTTTAGTTCTGCGCCTAAAGATATGTCACTAGCAAATTTTGCGAGAGAGCCTTCGCAGACAATAGAAGCACGAAGCTTTGTTAAATCGCCTTCGGCAAGCTCTAGGTTTTTGTATAAGTATTCAGAAACTACAATAGAAAGCACAGAGTCGCCTAAAAACTCAAGCCTCTCATTGTTTTTGTCAGAACGTTTGTATTCGTTTGAATATGAAGAGTGTGTTAGGGCAGTGTTTAAAAAGCCCTTTTCTTTAAAGGTGTATCCGATAGATTGTTCTATACTCATACTACTCCCCCATTTCGGCTGCTTTAGCAACTCCTATCTCAACCTTGTTACAAACATCTTTTTCAACAAAGAATATAGCCTGCCTAATTGCATTTTTAATTGCAAAAGCGTTAGAGCTTCCATGCGCTTTAACAACAGGAGCAGCAACACCTAAAATTGGAGCACCGCCAACGCCTTTATAGTCCATTGATTTTCTCATCATTTCAATAGGCTTTTTTAACGCTAAATAGGACATTTTCGTTAGAGAGTTTTGCATAAACAAGCTCTTTAACAGCTGGCTAATAAATGAGGAGAAGCCCTCTGATAATTTAAGCACAATATTTCCAGTAAAACCATCGGCTATTGCAACATCGCAACCTCCTGTTGGGATATCTCTCGCCTCAATATTCCCTATAAAGTTAATTGGAGCTTTAGATAAAAGATGATAACTCTCAACTTGAAGAGGCATTCCCTTTGTTGGCTCTGCACCAACATTAACAAGACCTACTCTAGGAGAAGCAATTCCCATTACATTCTCTGCATACACAGAACCCATTATACCAAACTGCAACAGCATTTCAGGACGGCATTCGCTATTAGCTCCACAATCCATAAGCAAATAATACTTATTGTTTCCAATTGGTACAGTTGCTCCAAGCGCTGGTCGCTTTACACCCTTTAATCGCTTAACAATAAAGGTCGCTCCCATAAGTATAGCTCCTGTACTGCCTGCACTAACATAAGCATCTACCTTTTTATCAGCAAGCTCTTTTAAACCAACAGCAAGAGAGGAATCTTTATATTCTGTTCTTATTAGAGATGGATCTGCATCAACAGGCATAACCACTGGAGTATCTATTATTTCTATTCCGTCTAGGGATATATTATTCTTTGCTGCAACATCTCTAATTTCAGCTTCATTGCCAGTCAGCACAATATTCACACCATACTCTTTTACAGCTTGTGCTGCCCCATCAATTGGGGCTAATGGTGCATGATCTCCACCAAAAGCATCTACAATAATTCTCATAGTACCCTCCTTTATTTAAAATCAATCTTCCTAAACTCTGTTAACCCTCTTTCGGCAACTTGTTCATATCTAACTGTTTTATCTTTAATTCTCATTGGAAGCGGAGGAAGAATTCCTATATTGCTTCCCATTGGCTGAAAGTCTTTAACGTTACTGTCACTAATATAGTTAGTTAACGCTCCTATCATTGTTGTGTTTGGGAATGCTAAAGGAAGCTCGCCCCTTAGCTTTCTAACCATATTTATTCCAGCTACAATCCCAGACGCACCAGACTCAATATAGCCTTCAACTCCTGTAATCTGCCCTGCAAAGTATAGGTTTTCTCTATTTTTGTATGAAAAATCCTTGTTTAAGAGGCGTGGAGAGTCGATGAAAGTGTTTCTGTGCATAACTCCATATCTAACAATTGACAGGTTTTCAAGGCCTGGTATCATCGAAAACACTCTTTTTTGTTCAGCAAATTTAAGGTTTGTTTGAAATCCAACTATATTATATAATGTACCCTCAGCATTTTCTTTTCTAAGCTGAACAACAGCCCAAGGGCGATGTCCTGTTTTAGGGTCACGAAGACCAACAGGCTTAAGCGGACCATATCGCATAGTTTCAGCACCTCTTGAAGCTAACACCTCAATAGGCATGCATCCCTCATACACGTTAAGGTTCTCAAACTCTTTTAAAGGAGCTCTTTCAGCTAATAGCAACTCTGCAACAAACTTCTCATATCCTTCTTTGTCAAACGGACAGTTGATATAATCGTCATCTCCCCTATCATATCTTGCTGCAAAAAACACCTTATCCATATCAACGGAAGACAGCTCTATAATTGGAGCGGCTGCATCGTAGAAGCTTAGGTATCCGCCGGTTAGTGACTTAATATTATCAGCTAAAGCATCAGAAGTTAGAGGTCCAGTTGCAATGATTACTTTACCCTCTGGAATTTCAGTAACTTCGCCCTCAATAACAGTAATTAAAGGATGAGATTTTATCTTGCTTGTTATTAAATCAGAGAACTTCTCTCTATCAACAGCTAAAGCCCCACCAGCTGCAACAGAGGTTTCGTTTGCTGCCTCCATCATGATAGAACCCATTATACGCATTTCTTCTTTTAACATACCAGCTGCTGAACCAATTCTCTGAGCCTTTAATGAGTTTGAGCAAACAAGCTCAGCAAATCCACTATAGTGATGAGCTGGACTATATTTTGATGGTTTCATCTCATATAACTCAACCTCTATTCCTCTGTTCGCTATAGCCCAAGCGGCTTCGCAGCCAGCAAGCCCAGCACCTATTACCTTAACCATATACTATTCCTTACCTTTTATATAACCACAGCCATCTTTTAAGCAATGAACTGTTTTCCCTCTGCCTGCCTTTTGATATAGAGTTGAACCACAATTTGGGCAAGTTTCTTTTAATGGCTTATCCCAAGTTACAAAGTCGCAGTTAGGATAGTTTTCGCAACCATAAAATCCTCTGCCCTTTTTAGATTTTTTAATAAGCACCTTACCACCACACTTAAAGCAAATTCCTTCGCTTGGGTTGGTAATCTTCTTTGTACCCTTACACTCTGGGAAACCAGAACAAGCAAGGAACTTTCCAAATCGCCCAGCCTTTATAACCATCGGCTTTCCACACAAGTCACAAACAACATCTGATGGCTCGTCTGGTATCTTAACTCTTTTGCCTTCCATGTTCTTTTCAGCAGTTTCTAATACATCTGAAAAATCACCATAAAATTCTTTTAAAGTTTCTGTCCAGTTTTGGTGTCCAACTTCAATTTCATCTAGCTTTTGCTCCATATCAGCAGTAAAGTCTACATCTACTATATTCTTAAACTGATTTTCCATTAGCTCAGTTGTAACTTCACCAAGCGGTGTTGGCAACAATGACTTTGCTTCCCTCTCAACATATCCTCTCATAAGCACAGTTGAGATAGTTGGAGCATAGGTGGACGGTCTACCAATGCCATTTTCCTCAAGAGATTTAATTAAGCTTGCTTCTGTGTATCTTGCAGGAGGCTGAGTGAAGTGTTGAGTGCCTTTAATAGAGCTAACAGACAAATTCATTCCAACTTCAAGCTTTGGAAGCGCATTTTTCTTTTGCTCTTCTTCATCAAGATTTTCCATATATAGGGCAGCAAATCCATCAAAATCTGTACTAAACCCAGAGGAACGGAAGGTATAATCGCCAGCCTTAATATCAACAGACATTGTATCAAGAATCATGTCAGCCATTTGGCTTGCAATAAATCTCTCCCAGATTAGCTTATAAAGCTTATATTGGTCGTTAGAGAGGCTTGACTTAGCCTCTTTTGGAGTTAGCTCAATCATTGTTGGTCTGATAGCTTCATGTCCATCTTGGGAGTTCTTTCTGCCTTTGTAGTATCTTGCAGATTCTGGAAGATATTTTTCGCCATGAGCTGTTTTAATGAAGTCTCTTGCATTATCAATCGCTTCTTGAGAAATTCTCAAAGAGTCAGTTCTCATGTATGTTATTAGACCAACTGCACCATGGCCTTTTAAGTCAATACCTTCATATAGTTCTTGAGCAATTTTCATTGTCTTCTTTGTTTGGAAGCTTAGCTTTCTAACCGCCTCTTGTTGAAGAGTGGATGTTGTGAAAGGAGGAGCTGGGCTTCTCTTTTTCTTTGAAGTTTTAATTTCAGATACAACAAAATCTGCCCCCTCAATTTCCTTGAGAACAGCATCCGCATCTTCCTTAGTTTTTAGAGATAATTTCTTTCCTAGCTTATGAGTAGCTTTTGAGTCGAACTCTTTTTTTGACTTTGAGCTTAGCAAATTAGCATCAATGCTCCAAGACTCAACAGGCTTAAAATCTCTTATTTCGCGCTCTCTATCAACAATTATCTTAACAACAACAGATTGTACTCTGCCTGCTGATAAACCTCTTCTAACTTTTCTCCATAAAAATGGACTAAGTTTATAGCCAACAATTCTATCAAGCACACGTCTTGCTTGTTGCGCATTTACTAAATCAATATTTACTTTCCTTGGGTTATCCATTCCTTGCTTGATACCATTTTTAGTTATCTCATTAAAAGTAACTCTATTATCATCATTAAGGTCTATATTTAAAATATGAGCTAAATGCCAAGAAATCGCCTCTCCCTCTCTATCTGGGTCAGTTGCGAGATATATTTTATCTCTTTTTTTAGCAGCTTTTTTTAGAGAGGTTATAAGCTCTGCTTTATCTTTTAAATTTTCATATTTAACTTCAAAATTGTTGTCTAAATCAACTCCAATTTTGCTCTTTGGTAAATCTCTTACATGCCCCATTGAAGCAATAACATCAAAATTATCTCCTAGATATTTTTGAATGGTCTTTGCCTTTGCCGGGGACTCAACTATTACTAAATTTGACATCTACAATCTCCTTATTTATTTTAATAAAGATTAGCCTTAAAATATAGTATACACTACAAATTAAGACTTATTATTTTTTATAATGTACTGCCTTGATGAATTAAGCTCTATAACATCACTAATTTCTAGCATTGTGACAGAAGCCATTGTTTTTCCGACATCATCTTTAATATGCTCACATAGCAACTCTATTGTCAAGGGGGTTTCTAAAAGTATTTCAAAAATATCTTTATAAATTTTGTCATTATCAAATTCTGCTGGAAGTTTCGGCTTAGTTTTAGCAATATTAACTATATTGCTGCCAGATTTACTGCTTTCGCTATATCCAATGCCTTCAATGCTAGTTTGAGAAGAAAGTCGTTTAATTTGTGCAGATTCTTTTAGTGTTATTTCTGCCCCTAAAGTTTCAGCAATAAACACACCATCTTCTGCTAGTATTCCACCATTGTTAATAAGGCGATTGCTCCCCTTGAAGCCCTCACCCAATATAGTTCCAGGAATCACAAAAACATTCTTCGCATTTCTCATAGCAAACTCAGCTATTTTCAATGCGCCGCTTCCCTCTGGAGCCTGCGTTATAAGCACCGCATCACTAATGTTAGTGCAAAGCTCGCTAACAACGCTATACACTGCGCCAGCATGAGGCAAGTCATTAAAAAACGGAGAAATAATCTCGCCTCCACTTGCTAACACTCGTTCTTTTTGTTTGTTAAGAAAATTATTTGAAGACTTTCTAACTCCATATGGTGTTACTACTATAGGCTTCCCACCACAAGCAAGAACTATATCAATAACATATGAATTAAGCCCTTCGACTAACTGCGTTACTATTGTTGTTTCTGTCATTACAAGCTCTTCAACAAGCTTTTTAGTTGCCATTCCAGCGTATTTACTCGGATTTTTTGTTCCAATAACAGAAATAACTCGTCCCGAATTATCTAATTTATCCTTGCCATTCTTTGCTCTATAATATACTATTGGGTAATTAAGTATTGTGTTATCGTTATGTTCTTTTATGCTATCAACTACAATTTCATATCCATTCTGCGATACTTCATTTATATGGCTGATAATGCTATTAACATCAAAATTTAAGAGCTTTTCTTTTTCTTTTTGGTTTAGGAAATTATCTCGTGCAATAACAGGAGGAACTTTTTTGAAAATCTCCTCCAAATCGCCATTATAGTACCTAAAAACATCTTTTGCTCGTTTTCCTTTGCCAAAGATTTCCGAAAAAGCCAGAGAAGCCATAAATCTATCCATTATCGCACCATCTCCCATGCTAAAATTGATGCAGCAACTGCCGCATTTAAAGACTCGCTTGTTTCTGATATAGGTATTATTATGCTGTTATCGCAAATGCTCTTAATATCTTCGCTTATTCCATTTCCTTCGTTTCCTATAACAACTGCACTACCTTTTAGATTAAAATTCTTAATTGAAATGCTCTCATCATCTAATGCTGTCGCATAAACATTGACATTTCTGTTTTTAAGAAAAGCTATGCTTTCTTTAATATTTTCAGAAATAACTATCGGCAATCTGAATACTCCCCCCATAGTTCCCCTAAGCACTTTTGGGGAATATATATCGGGGCAGTCTTCCGACATTATTATACCAGCTATCCCTAATCCTTCTGAAGTTCTTATAATTGTACCAACATTACCAGGATCTTGCAAAGATGATAATATTATTACACCATTACCAGTTTCTAAATTCTCAATGCTCTTTAAGGCCGGCATTTCACACACAGCAAACACTCCCTGCGAAGTTTTTGTGTCAGAAAGCTTTTGAGCCACTATATCTGATATTATTGTTATATCGGCATTTAAGAGGGGGCTTTTTTCATCTGTTATTTTCTCAAACATCTTCTCAGTTACAAACAATGAATGAATTTTAACATTTGATATAAAAGCATCACTACAAAGCCTTAAACCTTCAAGAAATATCTTTCCTGTTGATTTTCTGAATTTCTTGTTATCCCTTAACTCAATACATTCTTTTATTTTTGCATTATCTTTTGATGTTATAATATTCATTTGCCAACTCCTATATTCAAAAACGTCCGACTGCTTACGGCCGGACGTTTACAAAGCTAAAATATTAGATAGCTGCCTTAGCCTTCTCCACGATTGCAGTGAAAGCTGCTGGATCTGCGATAGCAATCTCAGAAAGCATTTTACGATTTAGATCGATATTAGCCTTCTTTAGACCATTCATAAAGGAAGAATAGCTCATGCCGTTTGCTCTTGTTGCAGCAGAAATTCTGCTAATCCATAGAGTACGGAAGTTTCTCTTCTTTTGTTTTCTGCCAATATAAGCATATTGACCAGACTTCATTACAGCTTGCTTAGCTGTTTTAAATAGTCTGCTCTTACCACCAAAGTAACCTTTAGCTAATTTTAAAACCTTTTTCCTGCGCTTTCTTGTCGCAAGCGCGCCCTTAACTCTTGCCATATTTATTATCCTCCGCTGGTAATCTTATTTGTAAGGAATTAGCAGTTTAACTGCCTTTACGTTTGTTCTGTCTGCATATGCAGGCTTTCTTAGTCTTCTAGTACGCTTTGTACTCTTCTTTGTTAGGATATGTCTTTTGTAAGCCTTTGCACGCTTTACTTTGCCTTTTTTAGTTAAAGAAAAACGCTTTTTCGCTCCGGAATGTGTCTTTAGTTTAGGCATTTCTTTTTTCCTCCTGAATTTACTTGTTTGGCTTTGCCGCAATAAACATTAACATGCTACGCCCTTCTAGCTTTGGTGTTTTCTCAATAATACCATGCTCTGATATAGCATCAGCAAACCTTTTCATAACAGCAGTACCAAGCTCTGGATGCGCCATTTCTCTACCACGAAAACGTATTGAAGCCTTTACCTTGTTTCCCGCAGCTAGAAATTTAATTGCGTGATTAAGCTTTGTATTGAAATCTCCAATGTCGATATTAAGAGAAAGTCTTATCTCTTTAACTTCTGTTATGTTTTGTTTCTTCTTAGCCTCTTTTTCACGCTTAGTTTGCTCAAATTTATACTTGCCGTAGTCAATTATTTTACAAACTGGTGGCGTTGCTTGCGGAGCAATCTTAACTAAATCTAAATTCCTGTCTTGCGCCAACCTTTGAGCATCCTTTGCTGACATAATGCCAAGCTGCTCACCTGCTTCGCCTATTACACGAACTTCTTTGTCGCGAATCTCCTCGTTAATCTGCAGTTCCTTGTTGCTAATGTTAAGCACCTCCAAGCTAAAATAAAAATTAAAAGCGTAGACATCTCTGTCTACGCTCAATAACACACAAATAAATCTATAACTAGATTATACTTTAATGATATTGACCCGATGTCACTTAAGTGCATGGGTGAGAACAGAGGTTCTGCTTTGTTTCTTAAGTATTATATCAAGTGTTTTATCATTTGTCAATAGTAAATTCTATTTCTTTGTCGCTTTTTTTATAATTTCATAAAATAGTTCTGTTGTTGGTGCAAGCACTGCTTCATCAAATGTAAAGCCTCTATCATGAAAGCTTGAAGTAAAATCGCTTCCAACTCCGCAATAAGCAGCTATGCCTCCGTGCTCCTGCACTTTCCTCATCATTTCAGCTGCGTCATCAGTGCCGCCTAGTATGCCGTATCGTTCAATAGTTTCAAACCAAGCGACCTCTTCAGCAGCCTCTTTTATTATATCAATAGCCGCTTCATCGCAGCTTGCGGAAGATGTTTTACCAACTAATACAACCTCGCTCTCGACACCATACATCCTAGCAGCAGACTCCACAACATTAAGCACGGCTTTTTCGCCATAATCTGCAACTAAATCATTCGCCCCTCTAATCTCAAGCTCCATATAAGCCTCAGATGGCACAGCATTTCTTGCGTGACCTGAATTAAGCACACCAACATACATAAACACTGGGGCATTATTATGCGCTGGAATGGAGTGTATCCCCATTGTTGCACTACACGCAGCTAACAACGCATTTTTGCCGTTGTGAGGATCGCCACATGGATGCGATGCCTTTCCTTTATAATACACATTATACCTTCTATTATCGAGAAAATCTCCAGCACCACAAATAATTGTATTGTTTAAAACTGGAGTTCCGTCCATTCTCGTAAGCCCTATATGAGGCACAAAAAGATGCGTTACATCGTCAAGCCAGCCACGAGCAACAATACCCCTAGCTCCTCCTCCACCTTCTTCACCAGGCTGGAAAATTAGCTTAATCTTGCCACAAAGCTCATCTTTCTTTGACATAATAAGCTTTGCAAGCACCATACCAATAGCTGTGTGTCCATCATGCCCACAAGCATGGCAACAACCTTCATTCACAGAAGCATAACCGCCATCATAAGGTATATGCCCTTCTTCTTGAAGCTCGGAAAAAGGAAGGGAGTCAATATCAAATCGCATTGCAATAATAGGGCCAGCTTTTCCAGTATCAAGAACGCCTATTACTCCAGGCATTCCAGCCATTTTATTGACTGTTTCCCTATTAGCACCCTGCGAAATAGCTCTTTCAATATCAGCTTTTAACGTTTCATCATCTGGATAAGAAAAGCCCATACCCTTAACAGATATTTCCTCGCCAATATAATAAGGCATACCTATTTCGGCAAGGTAATCAACAACTTTTGAAGCAGTTCTAAACTCTCTCCATTTTGATTCAGCAAACTTATGGAAATCTCGTCTTAATTCAACTAGTTCTTTTTTCATCTCAGCAGTAATACTCATGTTAAGTTCCCTTCCAGTTAAAAATTTGTTTGGTAAGGAAATAATATCATATACAGCAAAATAAATCAACCATAATCAACTAAAATTAACCAATTTTACTGATTATTTGCTCTAATTGCCAGCACAATATCGTCAAAGCTAATTGGAGTGTAGTTTATTCTTTCAGCAGAAACACAAAAAGAATGACTACTACTATCTTTATAAGTTGGATTAGCATGTACATG